>DATJHY010000085.1:0-90551 GCA_035493635.1 Gemmatimonadaceae bacterium
GGCGACACGATGCGCGTGCTGGCGCTTGGCCTTGCCTGCGGCGGTGCCGCGGGCAACCTGATCGACCGCTTTCGCGGTTCGCGCGGCGTGGTCGACTTCATCGACATCGGCGTTGGCGACGTACGATTCTGGACGTTCAACGTCGCCGATTCCGCGGTGACGGTCGGCGCGATCGTGCTGGCCTTCGTGCTCTGGCGGGAGGACCGCCGAGAACTGGCCGACCAGGCGGCGCAGGCCGCGGCGCGGGACGAGGTTTCTACGCGCGCCCAGTGAGCGCGGGAGAAGGCGTCCGGCACGAATTCGAGGCGCCGCCCGACGCGCCTCGGCTCGACCTCCTCGTCGCGCAACACGCCGACCTCTCGCGGAACCAGGCGGCAACATTGATCGCAGAAGGGCACGTGCTGGTGGACGGGCGGCGAGAGCGCGCGAGCTACAAGGCGCGGCAAGGCGAGCGTGTCGCCATTCACGTTCCGCCGCCGCGCTCTCGCGCCGTGAGCGGGGAGCAGATTCCGCTCACCGTGGCATTCGAGGACGATGACGTCCTCGTTATCGACAAGCCCGCGGGAATGGTCGTCCATCCCGCGCCCGGCAATTGGACCGGGACCCTGGTCAACGCGCTAAAGGGCAGGGGCACATCGCTTTCCACCGGCTCCGAGGAGGGCCGCGAGGGGATCGTCCACCGGCTCGACAAGGAGACATCGGGTCTCCTGTTGGTGGCCAAGTCTGATCGCGCGCACCGCGTTCTGGGCGCCGCATTGCAGGCCCGGCGCATCACGCGGCGCTACGCCGTGCTGTCGTGGGGCCACCTCTCGGAAGACCGCATCACGATCGAGCGCCCGATCGCCCGGGATCCGCGAGACCGAACCCGCATGGCAATCGTCAGTACTGGGCGACCGGCGAGGACGGATCTCACCCGGCTCGCGCGTTTCGACTCCGCGGATCTGCTCCGCGCGCATCTCTTTACGGGACGCACGCATCAGATCCGGGTGCATCTCGCGTCGATCGGACATCCGGTCGTCGGCGACGACACCTACGGCGGAGGCGGAGGGCGCAAGCTGATGGGACTGCCCCCGCGCCGGCATTTCCTGCACGCAGCATGGCTGATCTTCACCCACCCGGTGACCGGCGAGGTGATCGATCTGCGCTCGCCGCTGCCGCCGGAACTGCACCACGCCCTCGCCGCCGCTGCTGGTCCCGACGTTACGTTGGCCGACATCAATCCGCTCGACTTCTTTGACTTCTATCGCGTCGATACCTGACATGACCTCGACTTCCACGCTGCTGTTCCGCGTGGGAGCCGGCCTGTTTGGCTGCGACACGACGAACGTCCAAGAGATCATCCCGCCGCGACCGTCGACGCGGCTGCCCGGTGCGCCGCGCTTCGTGCGCGGCCTGATCAACATTCGCGGCACGATCGTGACCGTGCTCGATCTTGGCGTCCGGCTCGGCGCGGCCGACGAGCCGCCATCCGACGGCTCGATTCTGCTCGTCCGGCACCGTGACCGCGTCGTTGGATTGTCGGTCGACGAAGTCGCCGACGTGCGTCTGCTCGACGTGGAGCAGGACGAGACGGCCGGTTCGTCCACCGGAGGCATCGTGCGCGGGGTGGCCAGCGTCGACGATACGCCGGTCGTCGTACTCGACCTCGACACGCTGATCCAGCAAGTCCTGCTCACCTAGGGAGGGGAGAAGTCGTGAGCCACACGGTTCTGATTTGTGACGACGCGATCTTCATGCGCACGATGGTCCGCGACATTCTCACGCAGGCCGGATTCGACGTGATCGGCGAGGCGGAGACCGGCGTCCAGGCTGTCTCCAAATACCAGGAACTGCGACCCGATCTCGTCACGATGGACATCGTGATGCCGGACATGGGTGGCATCGACGCCGTGCGGCAGATCTGCACGCTCGATCCAAAAGCGAGAATCCTCATGTGCAGCGCGATGGGGCAGCAGGCGCTCGTGGTCGAGGCGATTCAGGCCGGCGCCAAGGACTTCGTCGTCAAGCCGTTCCAGCCCAGCCGCGTGCTCGAGGCCGTGCAGCGCGTGCTCGCGTGAGTGGCGCGCGAGACCCATCGTGGACACCAACGAGTACGCGCAGCTCTTTCTCACCGAGAGCCGGGAGCACATCACCGCCGTCAACCAGGCGCTGCTCGAGCTGGAGCGCGGCGCAAACCGTCCGGAAGCGTCTGGCGCGGTAGACTCGATCTTCCGCGCCGTCCACACCATCAAGGGCATGGCCGGGGCGATGGGCTACACGGGCGTCGCCGAGCTCTCGCACGCGCTCGAAACGGTGTTCGACCGTGTGCGGCGTCACGAGCTTCCGATCGGCGGCGTTCTGATGGAGACCCTGTTTCGAGCGGCAGACGTGCTCGAGCAGCGCGTCGAGGCGGCGGTACGCGACGGCGACGCGAGCGCGCCCGAAGGGCTCATGGCGTCACTTCGCTCGCTCGCCGAGTCGCACCCAGAGGGCGACACCGGCACCTGGCCGACCGCGGCGCAGGATTCGGCGAGCTGGCCGGTGGCCGGCCAGGACACAGCCGGCTGGCCGATTCCCGGCGATACGTCGAGCTGGCCCGTGTCCAGCGACACCGCCAGTTGGCAGATCCCCGGCAACACCGCGGGCTGGCAGATTCCGGGAAATACGGCAGGTTGGCAGATCCCCGGCAATACCGCGAGCTGGCAGATTCCCGCCGCGGAGCCCGGGCGGCTCGTTCGCGTCCGGCTCGCGCCCAACACGCCACTGCGCGGCGTGCGAGCGTTTCTCGTCGTGCAGGCCGCCGGCAAGCTCGGCGAGGTCGCATCCACGCAGCCGTCGATCGACGAGCTGCAGGCCGAGCACTTCGGGGACACGTTCACCTTCCGGCTGGTGTCCGACGCGGATCCCGCGACAATCGAACGCGCGATCCGGTCGGCGGGCGACGTGGCGGAGGTATCGGTCGAGAGCGGGTCGAGCTCGCAGTCCGCGCGTGGCGATGACGCGGCGGGCGTGGGAACCGCGCGCCGGCGGAGCGAGCGAACGCGCCATGTGCGAATCGACGTGCGACGGCTCGATACGCTCATGAACCTCATCGGCGAGCTCGTGACGGTTCGCGGCCGACTGACGCGAATTGCCGCCGAGCTTCGCGACGAGTCGCTCGAGGAGCCTGTGGGGCAGGCGACGCGGCTCATCACCGAGCTGCGCGACGAGATCACGGCGAGTCGCTTGGTGCCGGTGTCCAACGTGTTCGACCGATTCCCGCGCGTGGTCCGCGATGCGGCGCGGGCGGCGGGCAAATCCGTGGAGCTCGAGATCGAAGGCAAGGACATCGAGCTCGATCGGTCTATGCTCGACGAAATCGGCGACTCGATGGTTCACCTGCTGCGCAATGCCGTCGATCACGGCATCGAGAAGCCGGACGTGCGGCGGGCCGCGGGGAAATCGGAAACGGGCCGCATTGCCCTGCAAGCGGTGCGCGATCGATCGGCGATCGTGATCAAGGTGATCGACGACGGCGCCGGCATCGACCGCGACCGTGTGCTGGAGCGCGCGAAGCGTGACGGGCTCGTCGACTCGCAGAAGAGCGATCTCACCGAGGACGAGCTCCTGCGCCTGCTGGCGCGCCCGGGGTTCTCGACCGCTGACCGCGTGACGGAGCTGTCGGGCCGCGGGGTAGGTGTGGACGCGGTGTACACGCGGGTGCGCGGCCTGGGCGGCGCCATGGACATTCGATCGTCCCCGGGGAGCGGCACGACCGTGATGATTCGGCTTCCGGTGACGCTCGCCATCGTGCGCGCGCTGCTGGCGCGGGTCGCGGACGAGACGTACGCGATTCCCGTGGCGCACGTGAGTGAAACGATCGAGCTCGAGCCGGCTCTCGTGCGCACCGTGAAGGGACGGGAAGTGCTCCTGCTGCGCGACGACGTCGTGCCGCTCCTTCGACTGCGCTCGCTCGTCGGCCTGCCGGCGTACGAGCGGCACAGCGCCATCGAGCTGGAGCAAGCGGTAGTGATCGACCTTGGCGATCGGCGGGCCGGCCTCGTGATCGACGAATTGACGGCGCAGGAAGAGATCGTGGTCAAGCCGTACGACGCGGCCCGCGAGGGGCTGCCTTTCTTCGGTGGGGCGACGCTGCTCGACGACGGCCGCCCGTCACTGATCGTCGACGTCAGCAGTCTCCTCTGAGGATGCCCATGCAAGAACTTCAAACGCTCAAGACCCTGCAGCTCGACGCGCTTCGCGAGGTCGCGAACATCGGCGCCGGCCACGCGGCGACGGCGTTGTCGCAGATGGTCGGCGAGCGAATCATGATCACCGTGCCGACGATCAACGTCGCCAGGCTCGAGGACGTGCCGCCGCAGGTGGCCGCGCCCGACGAGCCGGTGGCCGCGGTGCTCATGCACATGCTCGGCGACCTCACGGGACGGACGCTGCTCGTCTTTCCGCGCCGGACGGCGATCCGGCTCGCCGAGATGCTGCTGCGCCGCAGGAACGACCAGGGCGACTTCACCGAGATGGAGCAGTCGGCGATCAAGGAGGCCGGCAACATCCTCAGTTCGGCCTACATGAATGCGCTGAGCGATTTCATGGGCATGATGCTCATTCCATCGCCGCCGAGCCTCGCGATCGACATGTCGGATGCCGTACTCACCACGACCTATCTGCAGTTCGGCGGCGACAAGGATTACGTGTTTTGCGTCGAGAGCGAGTTCGTGATGTCCGACACCGAGGAGCGCCTCCGCGGATTCTTCCTGCTGCTCCCCGATCCCGCGTCGCTGCGGGCGATCCTCAAGGCCATTCGCGTCGCGTGATCACGTCGCTCACCTCGGAGCGCGACCGCGAGGTGCTGCGGTCCTTCGCCCGTCGGATCGATCCGACGGACGCGGGAGCGCATAACAACCTGGGGGTGCTGTACTACAACAAGGGCCTGTATCAGGAGGCGGTCACGGCCTTCATGAAGGCCCTCGAGCTCGACGCCAAGATGGAGGTGGCGCAGCGCAATCTCGAGATCGCCTATTTCAACACCGGCTATTACGATACTCGAATACCGGAGTTGAAGGACCGACTCCGACACCGGCCCGCCGATCGCGACGCGCGCTGGGAGCTGGGGCGCACGCTGGCGCTGCTGGGGCGCCAGGACGAGGCGGCCGACGAGTTTCGGGCGCTCCTCCAGCACGTGCCCGACGATGTCGGCGCGTTGCTCCAGCTCGCGCTCGCCGAGAAACAGTCCGGCGACATGGATCGCGCGCACGAGTACCTGCAGCGGGCGCTCAAGCTCGATCCGGACAGCTCGCTCCTGCACTTCACGCTCGGCGAGGTCCTGTACCATCGCGGCCTGAACGAGGATGCGCTGCGCGCGCTCGAGCGCGCCGTCGAGCTGAATCCCGAGAATCACGACGCGTTGTACCTGATGGGCTTCGTCCTCGGCGACATCGGCCGGCACGAGGAAGCGCAAGCCGTGACCAAGCGCGCCGTGCAGCTCAATCCGTCGCTGTCGCGCGCCCACGCCAACCTCTCGCTCGACCGGCGCCGCGACGGCGGGCTCGAGCAGGCGCCCGAAAAACACGAGCTGCGCGTTTCGAGCGAAGGCGCTCTGGCCCACTACAACCTCGGCCTCGCGTTTCGCAGCAAGGGCTATTACCAGGAGGCGCTCGGTGAATATCGCGTCGCGCTGGACCGTGGCGAGGAACGCGATCTCGTGTTGCAGGCGATGGCCGAGGTACATCTGCTCACGCGCGCGCCGGGCGAGGCGCTGACGCTGTACGACGACTTGCTCCAGCGGCAGCCGGACAGTCCGAAGTTGTGGAACGAGCGCGGCGTGTCACTGCACCAGCAGGGGCGCTTCGCCGACGCGGAAGCGAGCTACCGGCGCGCGCTCGAGGCCGAGCCGTCGTACGCGCTCGCGCGCAACAACCTGGGCGTCGCGCTCTATCACAGCGGCTCTGTCGACGACGCTGCCAAGGCGTTCGAGCTCGCGCTGGAGACGGAGCCGGCGTTCCTCAAGTCGCGCCTCAACCTCGCGCTCCTGTTGAGCCGCGGCAAGCGATTCTCGCCGGCGCTCGCGGCCTACCGGCACGTGCTCGCCGCGGACGCAGAGCACCCGGTGGCATGGAACGGCGTCGGCGTCGTGCTCTCGGCGTTGCGTCGGTTTGGCGATGCGCGCAACGCGTTCGCGCGTGCGATCCAGGCGCGGCCGGCGTACGCCGAAGCGCACTACAATCTCAGCTTCGCGCTGTCGAACCTCGGCGATTTCGAGGGCGCGCTCCGCGAGACACGGCGGGCGCTCGAGCTCGACCCATACTACGTCCCGCAGAAATTCGAGCTGGCGATGGACATGGAGTACGAGGATCCGGATCTGTCGATTCAGCCGGATCTCGGCGGCGAGCACGCGACCGACGCGGCGGTCGCCGACTTCGCGTTCGATCCCGAGTCGCTCGACACGCTGTTCACCGAGCTCGCTCCCATCTCGCCAACTCCTCCGCGCGCCGCGCACCGCAACGGCGATACGTCGCCGTACGCCATGGCGACGGATTATTTGTCGAAGGGGCTCTACGATCGCGCGTCGGCCGAGATCACCCGCGCGATGATGCGCGGGCACGCGCGCGGCGAAGGTCTCGCGCTCCTCGGCGACGTGTTCGTCAAACAGGGTGTGTTCGGCGAAGCCCTGGAGCGGTACCGCGAAGCGCTGCACCTCGAGCCCGACCTCTGGGGGGCGATGGTCGGCGAAGTGGTGTCGCTGCTCCGGCTCGGTCGCGCCGGCGAAGCACGCCCGCTCTCGCAGCGACTGCGCTTGCGCGCTCCGACCGATCCGGATGTCCTCGTGCTCGTCGCCACGGCCTGCGCCGATTCCGGCGATCCCGCGTCCGCGCTGTCGACGCTGGAGCACGCGCGCCGCGCGGCGCCGGCGCGCGCCGACGTCCTGCACAAGGTGGGCGACATCGCCCAGTCGCTGGGCGATCACGAGGGAGCGATTCTCGCGTATCGCCAGGCGCTGCAGCTCGACGGCGACCTGGCGGTGGTGCGCTTTCAGCTCGCGCGCCTGCTCGAGGCCAAAGGGAACAACCGCGAGGCGGAGCAGGAACTGATCGCCGCGCTCGAGGCCGTGCCGACGTACTCCGAAGCCATCCTCGAGCTGGCGCTGCTGCGACGCCGGCTCGGCCAGCCCGCCGACGCGCGCGACCTGCTCATCGAGCTCCTGCACCGCGATCCGTATCACCTCGACGCGCTGATCGCGCTCGGCGAGATCCTGCTCGTTCTCGGACGAAAGCGCGACGCGGTGCACGCGTTCGCGCGCGTCCTGCGCTTCGATCCGAACCACGTCGGCGCGCTGTTCCACGAAGGCGCGATGCTCGCCGAGCAGCACCGGTACCGCGACGCGGTCGAGCGCTGGCGGCGCGTCGTCGACCTCGGACCGTCCACCGAGTACGCTCGCCGCGCCCGGCGCGAGATGCGCACCGCCGGCGACCTCGAGCTGATCCTCGCCCACCGTCGAGCGAGCTAGCCATGCCGATCGAAGGTCCGCTCCGCGAGCTCGGCATCCACGACGTCTTCCAGCTGCTCGACCTGAGCCGGAAGACGGGGATGCTGCGCGTGTCGTCCGAGTTGCGCGAGGACGAAGGCGTCGTGTTCTTCGACGCGGGACGCGTCGTGCAGGCGGCAATTCGCAGCAAGCCCACGCCCGCGCTCGACGCGACCGCGATGTCGCGCCGCGAGCTGGAGCGACAGATCCGGCTGCAGATCGAGAACGTCGTGTTCGAGCTGATGTCGTGGCAGGAAGGGTTCTTCTCGTTCGAGGAGCGTTCGCGCGACCGGATGCCCCGCGACACGCGGATCTCGGTGTCCGCGGAGTCGCTGCTGATGGAGGGCGCGCGGCGCATCGACGAATGGTCGCGCATCGCCGACGTGGTCCCGAATCTCGAGGTGATCCCCGAGCTCGCGTCTGTGGACGACCAGCGCGGTGGCCCAATGCTCGATCTGTTGCCGCACGAGTGGCAGGTGCTCACGATGATCGACGGCGAGCGCGACCTCCGCGCGATCGCGGCGTCGCTCGGCCGCGACGAATTCGAGATCGCGAAAATCGTCTATGGGCTCGCGACGACGGGCGTCGTCGACGTACGTCGCGCCGCGCCGCGGACTCCCACGAACGGCGCGGCGCCGGCGGCCGCGCCCCCGGCGACCACGGCGCGCGTCGTGGCGGAGGAACTCGCCGTTGCCCGCGCCGCCGTCGAGCAACTGCTCCGCGCGTCGCCGAATGGTGCCGCGGCGCCGGAAGCGCGCGACGCGCTCGAGGCGCTGGCGCGGTTGCAACGCGTACTCGTGGAGCGGGCCGATGGCTGACGACGTCCGCCGATGGAGCGACGAGCTCGCGCGCGATCCGAACAGTCTCGTGTTCCTCGAGCTGGGCGAGACACTGCGCCGTCAGCGACTGCTCGACGTGGCGCACAAGATCGCGCTGCGCGGCGTGGAGCGGCATCCGCGAAATGCCGATGCCCACGATCTCATCGCGCGCATCGCGGTCGATCGGGGCGACCTGCCGACGGCGCGCGAGCGCTGGACGACGGTGCTGCAGCTCGTGCCGGGACACGCCGGCGCGCTCAAGGGCATGGGATACCTCTCGTTCCAGGAGGGCCGACTGGCCGAAGCCGAGCGGTACCTGTCGCACGTGGCGGCGACCGATGGAGACGGTCGCGTGACGAGCGCGCTCGCGACCGTTCGCCGGACGTCGATGTCCCTGCCGGCCGTGCCCGATCCGGCGTCCGGCGCGCCCGCGACCGACGCGGCACGCGAGACGCTGCCGCAGGACCCGCGGTGCCTGTTCGCCGATTTGCTCGTCGAGGATGCGCAAACGGCGCTCCTGCTCGACGCCGGCGGATATGTGCTCGGCGGCATCTACCTCGACACGAACGGTACGGATGTGTCGAGCGACGTCGGCGCGCAGCTGAGCGGCATCACCGACGAGATCCGGCGCGCGATGCGGCATCTCGACATCGGCGAGTGGCACTCGATCACGTTCGAGACGCAGGTCGCGGTGGTGTCCATGGCGCCGTCGGCCGACGAGAGCCTGGTTGTCGTCGCCGCATCGCGGGCGACGCCGCTCGGCCTCGTGCGCCGCCTGCTCGAGCGGTGCGGGCGGCGCGCCTCGGCCTGGCTCGAGCGCGGGAGCGGCGAATGACGCCGCCGCTGCGTCCGATCGTGGACGGCCTCACCCGACAGCGTGGCGTTCGGGCGAGCTTGGTCGTCTCCGAGCATGACGGGCTCGTGATCGAGTCCAGCCTGCGGTTTGGCCAGGATGGCGACCGGGTGGCCGCGTTGGCCGCGTCGATGTACCGGAAGGCCCGGTTATCGGCGACTGCGGCATGCCTGGGCGCCGTCGCTTTTCTGCAATTGGACGCGGAACGGGGGCGCATCTGCGCCGTGGGGGGTCGCAACGACCTCGTGATCGTCGTCGTCGCCGAGCCTGGCGCGAATGTCGGCCTGATTCGGGTGGAACTCTTCAAGGCGCTGGAGATGCTCGTATGAACATCGCCACGGTCGAGTCGTGGATCGAGGCGCCTCTCAAGCGCTACGTCGACGAGGTGCGCGCGCATCTCGCGCTGCTGCTTCATCCGTCGGGACAGGTGCTCGCGCAGGCGGGTTTCACGCGCGAGGTCGACGTGATGAGCGCCTGCGCCCTCGCCGCCGCGGTGTACGCCACGGCCGGTGAGCTTGGCCGTCATGTGGAAGGGCGTGCGTTTGGCGGGCTCCATTACGCCGGCCCGCAGAAGCAGCTCTTTCTGGCGCCGGTGGCGACGTCCCGCGGGACGTTCGTGTGTCTCACCGTGTTCGACGACGCGTCGTCGCTCGGTCTCGTGCGACTGTACTTCGCGGAGCTGTGCCGCGATCTGGCCGATGCCGCGCCGCCGCTGGTGGCGCGCAGCGCGGCGCCATCGTTCCTGAACTTCGAGGCGGACCTCAACCGGAACCTCGCCGCGCTCTTCGGGCGCGACGAGGCGATGTGATACCGTGTCGCTCGTCAACTACGCCACGCGCGAGATCACGTGCAAGATCGTCTACTACGGGCCTGGCCGGTCCGGCAAGACGACGAACCTGCACTACATCTACGGCCAGGTGCCGGAGGATCGCAAAGGCAAGATGGTGTCGCTGGCCACGCAGACCGATCGCACCCTCTTTTTCGATTTTCTGCCGCTCGACCTCGGGACGATTTCCGGATTCACCACCCGGTTTCAGCTCTACACGGTGCCGGGCCAGGTCTACTATCAGACGACGCGCAAGCTCGTGCTGCAGGGCGCCGACGGCGTGGTGTTCGTGGCGGACAGCCAGGCGCACCAACTCGCCGAGAACATCGAGAGCCTCCAGGACCTGCACGCGAACCTCGCGGAGCAGGGCGTCGACGCGCGCTCCGTGCCGCTCGTGCTGCAGTACAACAAGCAGGACCTGCCGCGCGATTTCATTCTAAGCGCGGCGGATCTCAGCGACGCGCTGAACTTTCGCGCGGTCCCCGAGTTCGCGGCCGACGCCCTCCACGGGCCTGGCGTGTTCGAGACGCTGCGGGCGATCTCGGAGCTCGTGCTCAAGCGGTTGAGCGCGGGCGCGGCGACGCCGGCGCCATCAAGAGCGCCGGCGATGGCGCGGTAACGGGCGCGCGGACATGACGATCGATCCGTCGCTCCGCTTCGACACGTTCATCGTCGGGTCGGCCAACCGCCTCGCGGTCGCCGCGGCGCGCGCCGTCGCCGACTCGCCGGGCACCGTGTACAACCCGTTGTTCATGTACAGCGCCTCGGGACTCGGCAAGACGCATCTCATGAGCGCGATCGGCAACCACGTGATGCGCGCGAGGCACTTGCCGGTGGAGCTCGTGACGCTCGACGACTTCGTGGGCGAGCTGCACGAGGCGATCGCGGCCGGCGACACCGAGGCGTTTCAGAATCGGTATCTCCAGGTCGGCGTGCTGTTGATCGACGACACGCAATTTCTCACGGGACACCCCGAAACGCAGAGCGAGCTGCTTCGAATCTTCAACACGCTGCAGGCGGATGGTCGGCAGCTCGTGATGACGAGCGACCGTCCACCCGCCGAGATCGCCGACGTCGACCAGCGTCTGATCACGCGGCTCTCGGGCGGGCTGATCGTCGATCTCGGCATGCCCGATTACGAAACTCGCATGGCCATCCTCAAGGCCAAGTGCGAGCAGCGCGGGGTGCGCTTTCAGGCCGGCGTGATCGACGAAGTGGGTCGGATCGAGTTCAAGAACGTGCGCGAGCTGCAGGGCGCGCTCAACCGCCTCATCGCCTTCCAGACGCTCGGGGAAAAGGAGCTGACGGCCGACGCCGTCGCCGCCGTGCTCGGCGATCTCGCGGAGCACCGCTCGCGCACCGCGCCCGTGAAGGTGAGCGGAGAGTTCGCGAGCTTCGTGAACGAGGTGGCCTCGGTCGTCGCCCAGCACGTCGACCAGTGGAAGCACCGCCTCACCGAGGCGATCGCGTACTGGGAGAGCGAAGGCTTCCGCGCCGGCGCGCTCTCACGCACGCTCCAGTCCGACGCGCCGCCACCCAGCGTCGAGACGCTCCTTCGCGAGTTCGACGCGAAGATCGCGCGGCTCCGCGAGCTGCACAAACAGGTCGCCCGCGTCGATTCCGCGCTCGTCGCGCACGACGCGTTTCGCGACCCCGACCGGCTCGCCGAGGCGGAGCAGCTCGCGGAACGTGCACTGCGACAAACGCCGCCGCCCCCGGGACCGTCGGCGGCTTTCACGCGCGCCGGATTCGAGACCGGCGCGAGCAACCAGCTCGCCGTGCGCGCCGCGGACGCCGTCGTGTCGGTGCCGGGCACCCGATACAACCCGTTGTTCATTCACGGTCCGAGCGGCGTCGGCAAGACGCACCTGGTGAACGCCATCGGCAACGGCCTCGTCACGGGCGCCGGCATCTCGCCGGTGGCTTGCGTACCCGCGCAGTTGTTCGTCGACGAGCTGATCGCCGCGCTGCAGGAGGGCACGGTAGATCGCTGGCGCTCCCGCTATCGGGGCGTCGGCGCGCTGCTGCTCGACGACGTGCAGTTCGTGGCCGGGAAGGAGCGCACGCAGGAAGAGCTCTTTCACGTCTTCAACGCGCTCTACGCCGACGGCAAGCAACTCGTGTTCGCCAGCGATCGCCCGCCGCGCGAGCTCTCGGGGCTGGAGGACCGTTTGCGGTCGCGATTCGAGGGCGGGCTGGTTGTGCCGATGCAGTCGCCCGACCGCGCGCTCCGCGAGCGGTTGTTCGCCCGCTACCTGCGCGACCTCGGCGTCGAGCCGACGGGTGAGATGCTGGGCTATCTCGCCGAGACTCCCGTGTCGAGCGTGCGCGAGATCATTGGCGTCGCGAATCGCATCGTCGCGTCGGCCGAAGTGGCGGCGGTGCCGGTGACGATCGGTTTCATTCGCGCCGAGCTCGAGCCCGACGAAACGGAGCTGGCGCGTGCGGCGGCGATGCACACCGCCGCCGACTCGTTCTTTCTCGATCGCGAAAAGGTGATCTGGCAGTGGCCGGACCACGGCTCGCGCCTGATCGAGGAGCCGCGGTGAGCACGCGCCATCCGGCGATTGGCGCGCGCACGGGCGTCGAGAGGGCCGCGTAATGGCAATCCGCGGCAGCCTCAAGGAGGCGAGCCTCCCCGACGTGCTCCAGCTGCTGGCCATGGGCCAGAAGACCGGCTGTCTGAGCGTGAGCCACCGGAACAACTTCGGCTACATCTACTTCGACAGGGGCCGCATCTGCTATGCGTCGGTGGTCAATCGACGCGACCGGCTGGGCGACATGCTCGTCAAGACGGGATTGATCACGCAGGTGCAGCTCGACTCCGTCGTCTCCCTGCAGAACCGGCGGCGCGACGATCGACTCGGCCATTTGCTGGTGGAGCAGGGCGTGATCTCCGCCAAACAGCTCGACGATGCGATCGACGTGCAGATTCGCGAGGCCGTCTACTATCTGTTCACGTGGAACGAGGGGACGTTCAACTTCGAGGCGGACGTCGCGCCCGATCCACTCGACCACCTCGTGTCGATCAATCCCGAGTCGCTCCTCCTCGAAGGCGCGCGACGCGTGGACGAATGGGGGTTGATCGAGAAGAAGATTCCGAGCTTCGACATCGTCTTTCAGATGGAGCGAAAGCGTGTCCTGCAAAGCGACGCGGAGCTGACGGACGAGCAGGCCGCCGTGCTGGCGCTCGTGAATGGCGAACGCGACGTGCAGGCGATCGTCGACGAATCGGGACTCGTCGAGTTCGAGGCTGGGAAGGCGCTGTACGGTTTGCTCGCGGCGGGCTTCATCCATCGCGTCGGCAAATCGGCGCGCGCGCTCCCCGCGGTGTCGGAGAGTCGTGCCGACGAGCATCTCAACCTCGGCATCGCGTTCTACAAGACGGGAATGTTCGACGAGGCGCTCCGCGAATTCCGTCGCGTGATGGAGCTACGCGACGGCGACTCCACGGCGCGGTTTTACGTCGGGCTGGTCTACTCACGGCAGGGCAACTGGGCCGAGGCGTCGGCCGCGTTCGTCGAGTGCACGTCGCAGCCTGGCGCGAGCGCGGCGGCGTTTCACAATCTCGCGTTCGCGCTCGAGCAGCAGAAGCGGTACGAGGAAGCGCGCGCGGCGCTCGACGAGGCGATGCGGCGCGGGGGCAACGAGCACGCGCGCGTGCATACGTCGCTCGGCATCGTGAGCCTCCTGTCCGGCGACTTGAATGGCGCCGACGCGGCGTTTACCACGGCGCGCCAGTTCTTTGGCCGGCGTCCACCGAGCGCGGCCTGGTATCACTATGCGGCGCTCGCCAAGGCGCTGTTGGGACAGACCTCGCGCGCCGCCGCCATCCTCACCGAAGGCGTGGCGGCCAATCCGCGATCGGCGGTCCTGCTGAACAATCTCGCCGCCGTGCTCGAGCGCGTCGGCGAATACGACGCGGCGTTGGCCGCGGTGGAGCGCGGCCTGCAGGAGGAGCCGGGCATGGCACAGCTCCACAAGACGCTGGGCGATCTGCGATATCGCGCCACGCGCTACGACGAAGCGTTGGAATCCTACGTCCGCGCCACGAAGGTGAGTCCCGACCTCGGCGCCGACGTGTACCTCAAGCTCGGCAACATCCGGCTCAGACGGCGAGAGCGCGAGGAAGCCGTTCGCTCCTGGGAGCGGGCGCTCGAGCTCGATCCCGACAACGCCATCGTCCGCACCAACCTCGAGTCGATCCGGCAGGTGTTCTGATGGACGTCTCGCTGGGCGATTTCTCCGGCCTCACGCGCAAGATCACGCTCGAGCGCGGCTTCGGCTGCGCGAGCTACAAGGAAAAGTGTCTACGACGCCGCGTCGCGGTCCGGATGCGCGCGCGCGGCGTGCACACGTACGAGGACTATGCGCGCCTGCTCGACCACGACGCATCGGAGTACGACCGCCTCCTCGATGCGCTCACGATCAACGTGACCAAGCTGTTTCGAAACTGGGACGCCTACGATTCCCTCGCCAGGCAAGTCGTTCCGACGCTCTGGTCTCGCGACGCGCGGGCGATTCGCGTGTGGAGCGCCGGCTGTTCATCCGGTCACGAACCGTACTCGCTGGCGATTCTGTTCCACCGGCACGCGGAAGCGAGCGGCGCGCTCGACCAGTTGAGCCGCGTCGACGTGCTCGGCACGGACATCGACCGGTCGTGCCTCGCCGCGGCCAAGCGGGGTGAGTACGTCGAAGCCGACTTTGCCGACACGCCGGCGGAGCTGCGCGCGCAGTACTTCAGCGCGAGCGCGCCGTTCACCGTCGCTCCGACGATCCGCGCGATGGTGCGCTTCGACTACCGCGACCTGCTGAGCGCGCGACCGCAGACCGGGAAGTGCGACTTGATCGTCTGCCGCAACGTGCTGATCTACTTCGACCGCGAGACGCAGATCCGGGTTTTCGACCTGTTCTACGAATCGCTGGCGCCCGACGGCTACCTGATGCTGGGCAAGGTCGAGACGCTGCTCGGACCATCGCGCGCGAAGTTCACCGCGGTCGATGCGCGCCAGCGCATTTTCAGGCGACTATGAGCGCGACGCTCACGGAAGTCCGCGTCAAGGTGGCGGACTACGCCGTCGCCACCGGCGGCATGCTCTCCACGATCGGGCTTGGCTCGTGCGTGGCCATCGTGCTGTACGACCCCGAGTCGGCGATTGGCGGGCTGGCGCACGTGCTGCTGCCCAACGAGACGATGTCCCGCGACCGGTCCAACCCCGCGAAGTTCCCGGCCACCGTCGTGCCGCGGCTGCTCGACGAGATGCGCCAGCTCGGGGCCGAGGTCGGCCGCATCCGCGCCAAGATCGCCGGCGGCGCCAGCATGTTCGGCAATCTCATGGGGACGGGCGGCATGAACATCGGCGAGCGCAACGTCCAGGCCGTGCGACGCGCGCTCGAGATGGCGGGCATCCCCGTCGTCGCCGACGACACCGGCAGCGACTACGGCCGCAGCGTCTTCTTCTTTCTCGACGACGGTCGCGTCGAGATCCGCTCGCTCCGGAAGGGATCGCGTGTCCTCTGACCGAATGCGCGTGCTCGTGGTGGACGACAGCGCGTTCATGCGCCAGCTCGCGTCGCAGGTGATCGACGACTCGGGCGAGTTCGTCGTCGCCGGCACGGCCCGAAACGGCTACGACGCGCTGAAGCAGATTCGCGCGCTCGATCCCGACATCGTGACGCTCGACGTCGACATGCCGGAGCTCGACGGCCTCGGCGCGCTCGCCTGCATCATGAACGAGACCCCGCGTCCCGTCGTGATGCTGAGCGCGGGAACGACGGCGAGCGGAATGTCGGCAACGGTCAAGGCGCTCGAGCTGGGGGCCGTCGACTTCGTGCTCAAGCCCTCCGGCTCGATCAGCCTCGATCTGGCGCGAATCGGTGGGCGGTTGCTCGAAGCGTTGCGCGCGGCGGCGCGCGCCAACCCCGCCGGACTGCGGACGCTCGCGCATCGCACGCTTCCGCGCCACACGCCGATCTCGGTGGACGTGTCGGCGCCGAGCACCGCGCCGGCGACGAACCTCGTCGTGATCGCCGCATCGACCGGCGGGCCGCGCGCACTCACCGCCGTGCTGCCGCGGCTACCGCGCTCGCTCGACGCGGCGGTGCTCGTCGTCCAACACATGCCCGCCGGCTTTACGCGGAGCTTTGCCCAACGGCTCGACACGGTGAGTCCGATGCGCGCTGAAGAAGCGCAGGACGGCGAGACGATCGTGAATGGCCGCATCTACGTCGCGCCCGGCGGCAGGCACATGACGGTGAGAGACGGCGAACAAGGCACGGCGATCGCTCTCGACGACACGCCACCGCTGTGGGGCGTGCGTCCCGCTGCCGACCACCTCTTTCGATCCGCCGCGAAGCTGTTCGGGCCGTCGGTCGTCGCCGTGGTGCTCACCGGCATGGGGCGTGACGGCGCCGACGGCACGCGCGCGATTCGCAGCGCCGGCGGCCGCGCCGTCGTCCAGGATCGCGAGACGTCGACCATCTTCGGGATGCCGCACGCGGCGCTCCAACATGCCGGTGCCGACAGAGTGCTCCCACTCGGCGACATCGGCAACGCGATCATCGATCTCGTGGATTCGGTGCGCCATGTTTCGTGACGGCGCCGCGCGGCTTCTCGTCTTTGGCGTGGGTAGCGAGCGGTTCGCCGTCGAGCTATCCGCGGTCGCCGAGGTGATCGCGACGCCGGCGGTGCAGCCGGTGCCGGACTCCCCACCGACGCTCCTCGGCATCACGATGCTGCGCGGAGAGCTGGTGCCGATCCACGATCTTCGTCCGCTGCTGCACGCCGGTGCCGGCTCGATGGGCGGCGTACTGCTGTTCTCACGCGACGGCCGTACCACCGGGCTCGCGATCGACGACATCGACGACGCGCTGGTGATCCAGGAGCACGAGCTTCGGCCGGCGCCAGGCACCGGCGGCGCCGATGCGTTGCTCGTCGGTCTGGTGCGGCGCGATTCGGACCTGATCGCCGTGCTCGACGTGGAGGCCCTGCTCGCGGCCGTTCGTATGGATACCGAGGGACAACGCGCATGAAGACCGACGTCGTCAAGCTGGTGATCTTCCGAATCGGCGACGATCTCTTCGCCGCCGAAGTGCTCGCCGTGGACCGCGTGCTGCGGTACACGCAACCCAATCCCGTGCCCGACGTGCCGCGCTGGATCGAGGGCGTCCTCGAGCATCGCGGCAGCGTCATTCCCGTGGTCGACCTGCGGCGGCGCATCGAGCGGCCCAACTTGTCGATTGGCGCCGCCACGCGCATTCTCGTGCTCAACACCTCGGACGGATTCGTCGGTGCCATCGCCGACGCCGTGGTCGAAGTCGCGGTCGTGCCGGCGACCGCCATGTCAGCTCCGCCGCCGCTGTTCAAGGGACTCGCCGCCGACGCCGTACGCGGAGTCGCCAAGGTCCACGACCAGCTCGTCGTGGTGCTCGACGTCGAGCGCGTGCTCACGCGGGCCGACCGCGTCGTGATCGACGAGCACGCGGCGGCATCGGCGGGAGACCGTGACTGAGACGACGCTCGCGTCGCTTCGTGCCTCGCACGAAGCGCTGGCGGCGCGCTTGTCCGGGGCGGAGACCGAATCCGAGCTGATTCCCCTCAAGCGCGACATCGGCGCGCTGTTCAGGAGCGTGGAGCACCAGATCGCCGAGCTCACCGCGCTCCGCGAGAGCACGCTCGAGCTCATCGAAGCCTGGAAGGCACTCAAAAACGCCCAGCCATCAAATGCCCCGCAGCTCGGCGAAGCGCCGCCGACGGTGCACGCCGACCACATCGGCGCGTCGACGTTCATCGATAAAGGGTGGAGCATGATCTCGGCCGGCGACTACACCGGCGCGGAGCGTGTGCTGTCGAAGGCGCTGCAGCTCTCACCCGACGACCCACAGGCGGAATCGCTTCTCGGGTGGGCGCAGATGCTCCAGGACAACTTCGACGAGGCGCTGCTCAATTTTCAGAAAGTTCTGGCGCGCGAGCCTCAGAATGCGCTCGCGCGAGTGAACGTGGGTTACATCTGCCTCAAGAAGCGCATCTTTGGCGAAGCCATTGAGCACCTGTCGCGGGCGATCCGTCTGGACAACGACAAGAAGGCGAATCTGTACGCGCACTTCTACCTCGGGCTCGTGTATCTCGAACGGGAGATGTACGAGGACGCGCAAACCTTCTTCGAGAAGACCGTCGTCCTCGGGCCCAACCTGATCGAGGCATATTACGAGTTGGGCCGCGCATACTGGTACTCCGGGCGCACAGACGAGGCAAAGGAGACGTGGACCGAGGGAGCCGCCGCGAAGTTCAACCCATGGGGAAAGCGCTGCGCGGCCGTGCTCGAGACGGTGGCTCGCGGCGGCGTACCCTGAGCGGCGCGCGCGCGAGCCGTCTCTCGCTCGCGCTGCTGCTCCTGCTGTCGTCGTTGGTCCCGCCCGCCCGCCGCGCACACGCCCAAGCGCCGATCCGGTTGGACCGCGGCCGATTTACCGCGGTCTTCTATCCGACTGAGCAAACTCTGGCGCGTTCGCTGCTCGATGTGGCAGCGAAGACCGACACGTTCCCGGGCTTGCCGCGCCCGCGCGCCACGGTGTTGCTCGAAATCGCGCCGGACGCGCGCCGTTTTCGCGACTGGACCGGACCCAACGCGCCCGAATGGGGCGCGGCGATCACCTTCGTCGATACGCGACGGGTCGTGATGCAGGGCCGTTCCGCGGGGGCAGGCCCTGGGGATCCGGGCATGATCCTCAGGCACGAGCTCGCTCACCTGGCTCTCCACGAGTATCTGGGCGATCTGCCGCCGCGATGGTTCGACGAGGGGTATGCGAGCTACGCGGCCCGCGAGTGGGACCGCGACGACGCGTTGGCGGCGAATCTCGCGCTCGCGCTTCGGGGGACGCCGACGTTCGACGAGCTCGAGGCGGAGTTCGGCGGCGGCGCGACCGCGGCGCAGAACGCCTACGCGCTGGCTTATCGCGCGATCATCGAGCTTGCCGCACTCGACACAGCCCGGGGACTCGCGGATTTCTTCGTCGCGTGGAAACGCGAGGGATCGATGGACCGGGCGGTGCGGGCCTCGTACGGCATCACGCTCGCGGACTTCGAGAAGCGGTGGCAACAGCGGACCCGGCGGCGGTATGGGGCGCTCGCACTCGTGAGCAACGTCACGATTGGAGGCGTCTTCGTGCTGGTGCTCCTGCTTCCGCTGTATATCGCGCGCCGGCACCGCGACCGGGTGCGCATGGCGGCGCTCGTCGCGGCCGACGAGGCCGCCGAGCGTGCGGCGCGTGAAAGCGCGATCGAGGCGCTGCTGAGCGGGGATGATTGGCCCGGCCCCGGGGACGAGCGGACGGGCGCGGGGCCGCCTTAATCGGTCCGTAATGTGGGAGTCATCATCGTGTAACTTCGCGCCAGCACGTTGCTTGACAGCATTCTAGGGCGCGCCTACACTACACGCCCTATGGTAGAGAGCGAGACGACGAATCGGTCGCGCAGTTTGATATGGTGGGGCCTGGCAGGGCTCGTGCTCGTGGTCGGCTTTGCGGATCTTGCGCGGGGCGGCGAGACGATCGCCCCGATTTTGCTGGCCATTGGATACTGTGTGCTCGTTCCGATTGCGATTCTGAAATGAGTGTTCGTGCGTCGGCAGGCGGCCCAAAAGCGTGCGGCGCGGCGCTCGTTGTGCACGGTTAGATCATTCGACGTTCAGAGTGGGAGCGCGTCCGATCGCCTTCGGTAGGGCGAATAGCTCAGCTGGTTAGAGCACCTGCCTTACACGCAGGGGGTCGGGGGTTCGAGTCCCTCTTCGCCCATTGATGCGCACGTAGTGCGAATTGCGAACCCGAGTGCGGGTCCAGGGTACTTCAGTCAACGTTTGGGAGGTTAAGACCGTGAAGTCAACGCAACGCCATGCGGCGGCGGCCGCGGGCCTTCTGATGCTGGTCCTGGGCGGCGCTCCATTGCTCGCGCAGGGGCGCGGTTCAGGAGAGCCCCCGCAGCGCGGCGGGCCGGCCGGGCCGGACACGCCGCAGATCCTCGTGTCAGTCCTGCAGAGCAACGAGCGTGGATTGGGCGTGCAGGCGGCCGACGAGATCCGGCGCCGCATCCAGGTCGAGCATTCGGCAAAAGAGTTGTACGCCGTCACCAAGACGGCGATCAACAACACACTGGAAGCGTCGGGCTATCGCCCGGACTCCGCGCTGAACGCGTCCGATCTCATGGAGCTCGCCAAGCAGGTTCATGGCGACTTCGTGCTCGACGGCAAGATCACCAAGACGGCAAGCGGCGTGCACCTCGAGTCGCGCATTCTGACCCGCACCGGCCAGCAGACACTCGCGCAGCCGCTCACGCCGGTTGATGGCAAGGACGCGGGCGACGTCGCGAAGCAGGTCGAGCACCAGATCTCGGATGCGCTCAAGAGCATGCCGGCGTACAAGGCGTGCGCGAACGATCTGCGCGCGCAGAAGTACGACCAGGCGATCGTCGACGCCCGCAAGGGCATCGCGGCGTACCCGAACTCGACGCTGAACCGGCTTTGCATCCTCTCGGCATACAGCTACCAGAAGGCGTCGCCGGATTCGATCATTGCCATCGCCGATCAGATCCTCGCCCAAGACCCGACGAGCATGATCGCGCTCTCCAATGCCGCTGACGCCTACAGCGCGAAGGGCAACAAGGACAAGGCGGTCGAGTACAACATTCGAATCTGGCGAGCCGACCCGTCGAATCAGGCGGTGATCGAAAGCATCATCACCTCGCTCGTGAACTCCGGCGCGCCCGAAAAGGCGTTGCCGATCATCGACACGCTCCTCGCCCAGAACCCGGGCGATGCGAGAATGCTCGAGACCAAGTGGAAGCTGCAGCTGGCCACGGCGGACAAGGGCGCGCAGACGATGTGGAAGCAGGCCATCGCCACCGGCGACGAGCTGATCAAGGCTGACACGTCCAAGGCGACGCTCGACTTCTTCCAGCGGCAGATCGGAGCCGCGCAGAAAGACAGCAATGCGACCAAGGTCCAGGAGCTCGCGGCAAAGGCATCGCAGAAATTCCCCAAGGACGTGAGCCTTCAATTGCTGCTGGCGCAGGGCTACCTGAAGAGTGGACAGCTTCAGCAAGCACTCGCTGCGGCGCGCCACGCACAAGAGAACGATCCAAAGGACTCTCGCCCCTGGCTGTTCGCGATCGCGGTGCAGAACCAGATGAACCAGTCCGACAGCGCGATCGCCACGGCACAGAAAGCCATCGCCGCCGGAATTTCGAAAGACACCATTGGTGGATCACTGCTCGCAACCGCTGGCCCCGCGCTCAAAAAGGCGCAGGAAACCAAATCGCGCGAGGATTGGGAAGCAGCATTGAAAGCCGCCCAGACGGTCGACGCGATCGCGCCGTCGCCGCAGAGCAAATTCTACGTCGGCGTTTCCGCCTTCAGTGTCGGCGCGGACGCGCTGACCAATGTGCAGAAGATGTACAAGGATCCGAAGCAGCGGGTGCAGGCCTGCGCCGAGATCAAGGTCGCCGAGGACAACTTCGCGACCGCACAGGTTGCAATGCCCGCTGGCGGCAAGGTGGACCCGGGCACTGCCGGCCAGATCATGCAGGGAATCAACACGTACGGTCAGTACATCCCGCAGTTCAAGACCGCGCTCAAGTGCAAGTAAATCGCTGAACGGTCGCGCTTCACACAACCGCCCGTTGTCTCGAGACAACGGGCGGTTGTGTTTTGTACGATCTCCAGCGCACGACTCAGTCCGACTCGCCGGGCAGGTGCACCAAGTGCACCCAGAGGTCCCGCGCCCGTGCGCGGTACGCCAGCCGCTGCCCGTTCGACATCTCGCCGTCCACGTTCACCGCCATCGGCTCCTCGGCCTCGATCCGCACCGCCTTGAGCTGCACGTAGTGCACGCCCTCATGGCCGATGTGTTCCCCGCGCTTTACCCGCAGTACGGTGCGCGCGAAATCCCCGCGCGACATCCGCTCCACGATGCACAGATCGAGCAGGCCGTCGGTCGCCGAGGCCATGGGGGTGACGAGCGTTCCGCCGCCCGTCGAACGCGTGATCCCGACGGCGAACATCAGGAACTCTCCGTCGTACTCGAACTCGTCTCCCACGAAGCGGGCGTGTTGCGCGCGAAAGTCGGCGAGCTTGCGCATTCCGCTGATCGCGTAAGCGAGCGCGCCGAGTGACTCTTTCACTTCAGCGGGAGTCTCCGCGGTGGCTTCAGCGCCCACGCCTCCGGTCGATACATTGAGGAAGCGCCGACCATTCAGCGACGCCGTGTCGAGTCGCTTTGGCTTGCGTTGCAGGATAACATCCATGGCATGATCGGCATCTGCCGGTATGCCCACCTGTCGTGCGAAATCGTTGGCTGTTCCTACCGGGATGATCCCAAGCGGTACGTCGTATCCGTCGAGCCCATTCACAACTTCGTTGACCGTCCCGTCGCCGCCCGCCGCGGCGACGACGTCGACGCCGCGCCGGGCCGCGGTCGCCGCGAGCGCGGCCGCGTCTCCAGCCTCGAACGTTGGCAGCACCTCGACCAGATGGCCTTTTTCGCGAACCCAGCCCACCAGGTGCCGAAGCTCCGGACGGTCGACCCGCGCGCCGTGGACTACGAGCGCGATGTGTTTCGAGCGCATGCCCGAGCCTAGCGCATATCACGCGCCTGTGCTCGCCGGCGCAGTCACCGAGTTGCTCGGCGGCTGCCGCTCCGTGCTCGATTGCACCCTCGGGGGGGGAGGCCATGCGCTCGCCTTGCTCGAGGCAGGAGTGGAGCGCGTGGTCGGCGTCGATCGCGATCCTGACGCGCTCCAATCCGCGGCCGAGCGGCTGAGCTCCTATATCGAGGCCGGCCGGCTCATTATGGTGGAATCGAACTACGCCGCGCTCGACGACGTGCCGTCGCTGGCAGGGACGAAGTTCGACGGTGTCCTGCTCGACCTCGGCGTGTCTTCGCATCAGATCGACGACGAGGACCGCGGGTTCACCTTTCGCGCGGGCGCTCGTCTCGACATGCGGATGGGCGGGGACGGGGATGCAACCGGCACGGCGGCCGATCTGCTCAACGACGCCGATGAACGTGCGCTGGCGACAGTGTTCCGCGACTACGGCGACGAACCACGGGCGGCGCGGATCGCGCACGAGATTGTCCGTCGGCGCGCCAATCGTCCGTTCTCCACGAGCGACGATCTGGTCGGCGCGATCCGCGCGGTGCTTGGCGCCAAGAGCGGCGCCCCGGAGTTCGCGCGGCTGTTTCAGGCCGTGCGGATCGCCGTGAACGACGAGATCACCGGACTGGCACGGGCGCTACCCGCGCTGCGCGACCGGCTGGCGCCGGCCGGAACCATGGTCGTGATCGCGTACCACTCGGGCGAGGACCGCCTGGTCAAGAACGCCTTTCGCGAGTGGAGCGCCGCCTGCGTGTGTCCGCCCCGGCAGCCGGTGTGCACGTGCCGCGGCCGTCCCCTGGGCAGTACCCTCACACGCCGGCCCATCAGTGCTTCCGACGACGAGATCACGCGGAACCCACGCGCCCGCAGCGCGCGGCTCAGAGCATGGCGAAGCGTCGCGTAGCCTCGCGGCGCCGGTCGATGATCGCCGTGGTACTCGTCGGTTTCGTCTTGGTGACGGCGGGCGTCATTACACGTCGAGTCTACGGCGTACGGCAGCAGTCGGAAATTCGCCGGTTGCGTCAGCGGCGGGATTCGTTGGCGGCCGAGCGGGTCCGATTGGAGAGCGTGATTCGCGACGCATCGAGCCGGGTGCGACTGCAGCCGATCGCCGAGCAGCGACTCAACATGCACATCCCGACCCCCGATCAGCAGGTCTTACTCCCCCGCGCCGTGCGTCGCACCCCTCCCCCGACAACCCGAAATGATTCGCTCTAGGCGCATCGGGCTGGCTCACAGCATACTCGGCCTCTTCGCGGTCGCCTTGCTCGTGCAGGCGGCGCGCGTCCAGATATTTCAGGGAAGGCAGTGGCGCGCCCGCGCTGAACGGCAGCAAACGACCGACCGTGTGGTTCCCGCCGAGCGTGGCGAGATTCTCGACGCGACGCATCGCGTGCTCGCCCAGAGCAACTCGGTCGTTCGCCTCGAGATCGCCCCGCGCGAGGTGACCGACCCGCGAAAGCTCCGGCTCGCGCTGTCCAAGCTTCGCGTTGCACCGGCGCTCATCAAACGCGCCCTCGACACGTCGGGCAAGTATCTCGTGCTCCCCGGCCGATTCCCGGCCGCTGATGCGGTCATGGCGACGTCGCTCCGCGGCGTACACTCGTTCGCGCTGATCGAGCGCTCGTATCAGGTCTCGGAGGGAGCGCAGGGCATCATCGGCCACCTCGACATCGACAACAAGCCGGTCGATGGCCTCGAGCTGTCGCTGGATTCGATCCTGCGCGGCGTCGCGGGCACGGCGACGATCGTCCGTGACTCCCGTGGCCGGGGGCGCGAATCTCCGATTGCGCCGGGAACTCCACCCGTCAAAGGGAACAGCATCGTTCTCACGATCAACGCCGACTTGCAGGAGATCGCCGAGAAGTCGCTCGCCGACGCGGTCGCGCGCCTCGGCGCCGAGGGCGGGGACATCGTCATCCTCGATCCACACACCGGCGAGATTCGCGCGATGGCCAGCCGCCGCCCGGATCCGCGACAGACGGCGGCGACCGTGATCACCGAGCCATTCGAGCCCGGATCCACGTTCAAGCCATTCATCGCCGCCGGATTGCTCGACCGTGGGAAGGTGTCGGACCGCGACTCCGTGGATACCGGCAACGGCGTACTCGAGGTGAAGGGCCGCAAGAATCCCATTCGCGACGACCACCTCGTTGGACGCGCTCCACTGTCGGTGGTGCTTCGATGGTCGAGCAACATCGGCATCGTGAAGTTCGCCTCCCGACTGACGGCGCGGGAAGAATTCGAGACCCTGCGAGACTTTGGCTTCGGGATTCCCACGGGTCTGCCGTATCCCACGGAATCGGGCGGAACGTTGCGCGCGCCCGCGAGCTGGTCGAGCCAGTCCGGAATCTCGATGGCGATGGGGTACGAGGTTGCCGTGACGCCGCTGCAGCTCGCTACGGCGTACGCGGTGTTCGCGAACGGCGGCGAGCTCGTACAGCCCTCGTTGGTGAAGGAGGTCGTCAGCCCCGATGGCACAGTGCTGTACACGCACAAGCCGCGTGTCGTGCGGCGCGTCGTCTCCAAGCCGACGGCTGACAAGGTGCGACACATGCTGCTCGACGTCGTCGACGAGGGCACGGCGCTGCAGGCGGCGCTCGACAACTACACCCTGGCTGGCAAGACTGGCACACCGCGCAGTACAGTGCGCGGACACTACGTAGCCGGCCGGTACAACCCGAACTTCGTGGGGATCTTCCCGGCCGACAATCCGCAGTACGTCGTCGTCGTGAAGATGACAGCGCCGCAAAGCTCGATCTACGCCGCGCAGACGGCCGCTCCGGTGACGAAGGCGATTCTCGAGGCGGCGGTCGCGGCCCAGAACGCCGCGCTCGATCGCGGGAAACTGGCTTCGAGTGTGGTGCCGTCGCGTCGCGATTCGGCCGCGCCGACGGCGGTCGCCCAGGCAGGCGAGGTAACGTCCGCCCCGGCCGCCGCGCCGAACGCGGACTCGGCCGATGACGGCGGGTCCGTGCCGTTCGTAGTTGCGCTTCCCGCGCCTCCCGAGCGAGCCGCGCCGCGCCTGCTCCGCACGGTACCCGATGTGCACGGGCTCGTGCTGCGCGATGCGGTGCGTTCGTTGCACAGCGCCGGTTTCCGTGTCCAGCTCACGCGAAGCTCCGCGCCCTTGTCGGCGACCACGGCTCCCGCCGCTGGCGAGCTGGCCCGAACAGGTACCTTGGTTCGACTGCTTTACGACTATTGAATGCGTCACGACATCGATACGATCGCGCGCGCGCTCGACGAGGCAGGCCTCCTTGTCGCGCGGCGCGGATCGCTGCCGAAATCCATCACCGACATCACTGACGACAGCCGCGCCGTGCGAGACGGCGCGCTCTTCGTCGCCGTCCGCGGCAGCGAGCGCGACGGGCACGACTACCTCAGCGGCGCGTCAGGGGCGGGCGCGGTGGCGGCGATCGTCCAGGATGCGTCGGCGACGATGCTGCCGGCGCTCGTCGTCAACGATGGCCGGCGCGCCGCCGCGACCGCGGCGGCGGCGTTCTTCGGATGGCCAGCGCGCGAACTGCAACTCGTTGGCGTTACCGGGACGAACGGCAAGACGACCACCGTGAACATGATCCGCCACTTACTCGACTCGAGCGAGGCGCGGAGCGCGTCGCTCGGCACACTCGGTGTGCTCGTCGGGAGCGAGGCGGAGACGTTGCCTGGAGGCGGTGGGCTCACGACTCCGGGCCCGGTGGAGTTACAACGCGTCTTTCGCGCATTGCGCGATCGCGGCGTGCGCTCGGTGGCGATGGAAGTGTCGTCGCACTCGCTCGATCAGCGCCGGGTGGAAGGCGTCCTGTTCGACGTGGCGGCGTTCACCAACCTGACGCGCGACCATCTGGACTACCATGGAACGATGGAGCGCTACTTCGCGGCGAAGGCGCGTCTGCTCGACCACCTCACGCCGCACGGCACGGTGGTCTACAACCTCGACGACAAGTCGTGGCAGGCGCTCAAGACCGATCGCCGTCGAGTCGCGTTCAGCGAGCGAGTGAACAGCGCCGAAGTCCACGCCAGCGACGTGCGATTCGGCGCGCGGGGAAGCGAGTGGACACTGTCGCTGGCCGGCGAAGCGGTTGAGGTGCGGTTGCCGCTCATCGGCGACTTCAACGTCGCCAATGCGCTTGGCGCGGCGGCCTGCGCGTACGCGCTGGGACTGCCCGCGACGCGCATCGCCGATCGGCTGTCGTCCATGCCGCAGGTGCCGGGCAGGCTCGAGGTGCTGCGCGACGAGCCGACCGTACTGCGCGACTATGCCCACACGCCCGATGCCCTCGAGCGCGCGCTCGACGCGGTCCGCCCGTTCGCGCCCGAGCGCCTGATCGTGGTCTTCGGCTGCGGCGGCGATCGCGATCGCGGGAAGCGGCCGGTGATGGGCGCGATCGCCGAGCGCAATGCGGATGTCGCGATCGTCACGAGCGACAATCCCCGGACCGAAGATCCCGAGTCGATCATCGACGAGATCGTTGCCGGGATGTCCGGCACGAACCACGAACGCATCGAAGATCGCCGCGCGGCGATTTCGCGCGCGCTCGCCATGGCGTCGACGCGCGACGTGATCGTGCTCGCCGGCAAGGGACATGAGACGTATCAGGTGCGCGGTACGACGAAGTATCCGTTCGACGAGAGGGTCATTGTCGCCGAGGTCTCCAGCGAGAGCGAAGCACGGAGCGCGCGATGAGCACCGCCACGGTTTCGGTCGCGCGCACCAGGTTCTGGACGAGAGATCGTGTTGCCCAGGCGCTCGCCGCGCTCGCCCGCGAGAGTATCCCGGGCGGCAGCGCCGCATTCGGCCGCGTCTGGACGGACACGCGCACGATCGAACCAGGCGATCTCTTCGTCGCCTTGGCGGGCGAGCGGTTCGACGCGCACGACTTTCTCGCCCAGGCGGTCGCCAAAGGCGCGTCCGGACTCGTCGTCTCTAGGGCGGAGGCCGCACGCTCGCTCGGCGTCCCGACCTACGTGGTTCCGGACACACTTGTCGCACTCGGCGCTCTCGCCACGTATCGGCGGCGTGCCTGGAACAAGCCGGTGGTGGGAGTCGTGGGCACGAACGGCAAAACAAGCACGAAGGAGCTGCTCCGCGCCGCGCTGGCGAGTGTGCTCGACGTTCACGCGACCACCGGCAACTTGAACAACCTCGTCGGCGTTCCGCTTACGTTGCTCGCGCTGCGCGACGAGGCCGACGTGGCCGTCGTGGAGATGGGCACGAATCAGCCGGGCGAGGTGCCGCGTCTGCGCGCGATCGTCGAGCCGAACATCACGGTCGTCACGTCGGTTGCCGAAGAGCACCTGGAGGGACTGGGCGATCTGGCCGGCGTGCTTCGAGAGGAGTTGTCGGCCGCCGAAGGCGTGGCCGTCGCCGTTGTTCCGGCGTCGCAGCCGGAAGTCGTGGACGCGGCGCGCACGCGCGCGCGGCGTGTGGTGGCTGCCGGCCTCGATGCGGGCGAAGTCCGAGCCGAGCAGTCGAAGGTCGATCCCGATGGTACAGGCCGGCTTCGTGTCGGCGATGTCGACATCCACGTTCCGCTGCGTGGCGTGCACAACCTGCGAAACGCAATGCTCGCGCTGGCGGTCGCGAGGGAGCTTGGTGTTTCGATGCAGGATGCGGCGCGTGGCATCGCCGCGATGACGCCGCCACCAATGCGTGCCAACGTCGACCAGATCGGCTCGGCGACGCTGATCAACGACGCGTACAACTCCAACCCGGGTTCGGCGAGGGCGGCCGTCGAGCTGCTGTGCCATACGGGAACCGGACGCCAGCGCGTCGCGGTGCTCGCGACGATGCTCGAGCTCGGGCCGCAGACGCCGCGACTCCACGAGGAGGTGGCGCGGCACGCGCTGGACTGCGGCGTGGACGTGATCGGAGCAATCGGGGAGTTCGCGGCGGCGCTCGAACGAATCGCTCCCGGCGACGCGCGCGTCATCGCGGCCGATGACGTCGACGTGCTGTGGCAGCGGCTTTCGTCGCGGCTTTCGCCGGACGCCGTTATTCTCCTCAAGGGTTCGCGTGGGATGCGCCTGGAGCGATTGGTGGCGCCAATTACCGAATGGGCGCGGCAGCGGGCCGGGATGGCGCCGACCGCAAGCTGAACTGACCGACGACCGCAACTACCTCGACCCGTCACTTCGTGCTCTACCATTTCCTCCTGCCGTTCGCCAAAGAGTTCAAGGTCCTGAACGTTCTCACGTACATCTCGCTGCGAGCCGTCGGAGCGGCGGTCACGGCGCTGTTGCTGTCGTTCATCGTCGGGCCGATCATGTTGCGGGCGCTCAAGCGGCAATCGGTGCATCAGGTTGTGCGCGAAGGCACACCCGATTCGCACGCCGGCAAGGGAACGACGCCGACGATGGGCGGCTTGATCATTCTCAATAGCGCGCTGATCTCGATCGCTTTGTGGGGACGGTTCAGCCTCAGCCATCCGTATTTGTTCATCGCGATCTTCGTCACGTTGTGGATGGGCGTCATCGGACTGCTGGACGACTACCTCAAGCTTCAGCAGAAAAAGCGAGGCGAGAAGAACCGCGGGCTCGTCGAGCGGTACAAGCTGACGGGGCAGGTGCTGGCTGGTCTGGCGCTCGGCTGGTATCTGTGGCAACACCCGCTGGCGCCGAACCTGCCCGGCGCGTCGACTACGCTGCCGTTCTTCAAGTACTATCTGGTCCTGTTCATCCCCGGCTTTGCCTGGGTCTACGTGCTGTTCACGACCTTCATTCTCGCCGGGACCAGTAACGCGGTGAACATCACCGATGGGCTCGACGGTCTCGCCGCGGGATTGTCGGCCATCGCCTTCGGAACGTTCGCGATCTTCTCGTACATCATCGGTCGCGTCGACTACAGTCGATACTTGCAGTTCCTATATATGCAGGACTCCGGCGAGCTCACGGTGTTCTGTCTGGCGATGGTCGGCGCGTTGATCGGATTCCTCTGGTTCAACACGCACCCCGCGCAGGTGTTCATGGGCGACACGGGGTCGCTCGCCCTGGGTGGCGGCCTGGGCGCCGTGGCGATCCTGCTCAAATCGGAGTTCGTGCTCGCATTCGTCGGCGCGGTGTTCGTCGCCGAGATGCTGTCGGTCATCTTCCAGCGCTACGTCTTCAAGTATCGACGTCGGCGGTACGGCCTGGAGTACGCGCAGACGCACCGCGTCTTCAGGCGAGCCCCGTTGCACCACCACTTCGAGGAGCTGGGCTGGCAGGAGACGCAGGTCGTGGTGCGCTTCTGGATCATCGGCATCCTGTGCGCGTTCTTCGCGCTCAGTACGCTCAAGCTGCGGTGATGGCATGACCACGACGCCGAGCCTCGCGCTCAAACCCGAGTGGACCATCGGCGAGATCGCCGTCGTGGGATTGGCGCGAAGCGGGCGCGCCGCCGCGCTGCTGCTGGCGCGCGCCGGCGCCCGCGTGTACGCGTCGGACTCGGCCCGCTCGCCCGAGCTCGAGGACACGGCGGTGGAGCTCGTGCGAGAGAAGGTCGACGTGGAGCTCGGCGCGCACGACCTCGATCGCCTCTCTCGCTGCTGTCTCGTCGTCGCGAGTCCGGGCGTGCCTCCCGATGCGCCGCCGTTCCAGGCGGCGTGCGAAGCCGGGATCGATATCGTGAGCGAGATCGAGATCGGCGTGCGATTCCTGCCCGATCTCAACTACATCGCCATCACCGGCACGAACGGCAAAACCACGACGACGTCCATCACCGGACACCTGCTCAAGACGCTTGGACACCATGCCTCCGCGGCCGGCAACATCGGGATCCCGCTCACCGAGCTCGCGCTCTCGCGGACGCCTCCCGACTGGGCGGCGCTCGAGGTCTCGTCGTTCCAGCTGCACGATACGCCGAGCATCGCGCCGCGCGTGGGCGTGTTGACGAATCTGTCGGCGAACCATCTCGACCGATACGACAGCGTCGAAGCGTATTACGCCGACAAGGCGCTCCTTTTCCGGAATGCGACGGCGGCGTCCAATTGGGTGACCAATGCCGACGACCCGGCCGTGCAGGCGATGACGGCCGCGGTTCCGGGCATGCAGGCGCGCTTTTCGGTCAAAGCAGCTAGCGACGCGTACTTGGATCGGACGCACGACATGTTGGTGGCCCTGGGGCATCCACTCGTCCGTCGCGATGAACTGACGCTCCTCGGCGACCACAACGTCGCCAACGCACTGGCGGCATCGCTCGCCGTGATGATGGCGGACCCCGCGCACCGGACCCACCACGCGCTCAATCGCATCCGCGAGGGGCTGCGGACCTTCCGCGCCCTTGAGCATCGGATCGAGACCGTCGGCGAGTACGGCGGCGTCACCTGGATCAACGACTCCAAGAGCACCAACGTCGCCTCGACCATCGTTGCCATGCGCGGGATGAGCCGGCCGACCGTGCTGCTGCTCGGCGGACGACACAAGGGGGAGCCGTACACGGAGCTGCGGGCGGAGCTCGCCCGGACGGGCCGCGCGGTCATCGCATACGGGGAATCGGCGCACCTCATCCAGCATGATCTCGACGGGGTCGTGCCCTTGTTCCGGCTCGGATCGTCGTTCGAGGACGTGGTCGCCAAAGCCCGCGAGCTGGCGCAGCCTGGCGACGTGGTGCTGCTGTCTCCCGCCTGTTCCAGCTACGACATGTTCGACAACTACGAGCACCGCGGCGCTGTCTTCAAACAGCTCGCGGACTCCGGCGCTTCGCGATGATATGGTGAGCGACATCCAACCGATCACCCTCCGGAACTCGGTCGCCCAGCCCACGGACGTGCGGCTGCGCTGGCGCATGGGATCCGAGGCGCGGGGACTCGTATTGATCAGCGCCGTGCTCACCGCGTTCGGCCTGGCGGTGCTCTACAGCGCCAGTGCCTTCGTGGCGGTGACGGAACATGGATCCGGCGCGTACTTCCTGATCCGACAGCTCGGTGGCGTGGCGGTGGGAATCGTCGCATTCGCAGTCGCCGCCAAGTTCGATGCGGACAAGCTGCGCGAGCTGGCGTGGCCCATCATGTGGTTCACGATCGTCACGATGGTCGCCGTGCTCGTCCTGCCCAACCGGATCGCGCCCACAATCCACGGCTCACGGCGGTTCCTGTTTGGCGCTTCGTTTCAGCCGTCGGAGTTCGCCAAGCTCGCCGTCGTCGTGTGGGTCTCGATGCTCATCGTCAAGAAAGGCGAGAGCCTGAAGCGGTTCACCAAAGGCTTGGTGCCGTTCGTCGTCGTGATCGGAGTGCTCAACGTGCTGGCCGCGCTCGAGCCCGATTTGTCCGTCGCGATGCTTTTCACGCTGCTGATGGCGCTGCTGCTCTTCGTCGGTGGCGCGCGCATGAGTCACTTCATCGTACTTGCCGCGATGTGTCTGCCCGTGACACTCACCAAGATCGAGAAGTGGCGGTATGCCTTCTCGCGGCTCACGGCGTTTCTCCACCCCGGCAACGCGCCGGAGGCCGTGAGCTTTCAGCTGCAGCAGTCATTGATTGCCGTCGGGTCCGGAGGCTGGGTCGGCCGTGGGTTTGGTGAAGGCATGCAGCAGGCGTTCTTTGTGCCGTTTCCGTACAGTGATTTCGTGGCGAGCAACGTCGGCGAAGAATGGGGATTCGCCGGGCTCGCCGGCATCACGATTGCTTTCGCCATGTACGCGCTGTTCGGCTTTCGCATCGCGCGGCAGGCGCGCACACCGTTTCTGCAGCTCGTGGCGGTTGGACTGACCTTCACTACGGTATTGACCGCGTTCCTCCACATCGGCGTCGTGATCGGCCTGCTTCCGACCACGGGGCTGACGCTGCCGTTCGTTTCATACGGCCGGTCGAACCTCGTGTTGACGATGCTATTTACCGGGATTCTCGTGAACATCGGCAGTGCGAGGGAACGCGTCATCGGAAGCTCGGCCACCGACCCGCTCGCCGTCGCCGCCTGACCGCCAACCGCACGCCGCCATGACCCGGGTTGTCTTTGCCGGCGGGGGTACGGGCGGACATCTCTATCCGGGCATCGCCATCGCGCGCGCCTTGGTGCGCGCGCAACCGTCGATCGAGCCGCTGTTCGTCGGGGCGCTCCGCGGCCTCGAGCGCGACGTGCTGCCCAAGACCGAGTTTCCCTATGTCCTGCTCGACCTGCATCCGCTTTATCGCCGCGCGGTCTGGAACAACTGGCGAACGATCTGGGGTGCGTTGGGCGCCTGGCGGCGGATTTCCCGCATGGTTCGCGAAGAGCGGCCGGCGCTGGTGGTGGGCACGGGAGGGTACGCGGCCGGCTTGATGCTCGCGTATGCGGTCGTCCACCACATTCCCATCGTGCAACAAGCGGGTGACAGCGTACCCGGGCTGACCGCCAAGTTCTTCAGCCGCTGGTCGCGCCACGTCTATCTGAATTTCCCGGAGGCGTCGCGCGTGCTGCATCCCGCTGATCCGCGTGCGCTCATCGATACCGGCGCGCCGATCGAGCCGCCGCCATCGCCGCGCCCCGATCGGGCCGCCGCGCGTGCGGCGTGGGGGTTTCCACCGTCTGGCGGGCGAGTCCTGCTCATCTACGGTGGAAGCCAGGGCTCGCTGGCGATCAATCTCGTCGTGGCGGAGTGGATCGATCGCGGCCTGCCCGACAATCTCTACGTCATCTGGTCGACCGGCCGTGCGACGTATGAGCGGTTCAAGCACTGCGACGGCCCACGCGTGCGCGTGCGTGACTACATCTCGCCGATTGCACATGCCTACGCGGCCGCCGACCTCGCCGTGGCGCGCGCCGGCGCGATGACGACCGCTGAGCTGTTCTCCTGGGGCATCCCGGCGATGCTCGTCCCGCTGCCCACCGCCGCGGCCGATCATCAGACGACGAACGCCGCCACGCTCGAGCAGGCAGGGGCCGCCATTCACATTCCACAATCCGAGTTCACCGTGGAGCGACTCGACGGCACGATCCGGCGCCTGCTCGATGATCCCGCGCGGCTCGACGCCCTCGCGCGCGGCGCTGCCGCGCGCGCGCGACCCGACGCGGCAAATGAGATCGCGCACCGTGTTCTCGACTTGCTCGACTCACGCTGAGCCGGTTCCTATATTCCGGCTCCCAACATGCATCTTCTTGATTCGCGCGACGCGCGCCCGGTCCACTTCGTGGGCATTGCCGGCGCGGGAATGAGCGCGCTGGCCGAATTGTTTCTTCGCCGTGGCGTCGCCATTACGGGCTGTGATGCCAACCCGGCCGGTGCCGGCGACCTTGCGCGCCTGGGCGTCACCATCGACCCCCACGATCCGGCGCACGTCGACGGCGCGCGCGCGATCGTCGTGACGTCGGCCATGCCGAAGAATCACCCGGAGCTTGCCCGTGCCCGCGAGCTCGGGATCCCGGTCATTCGCCGCGCGGAAGCCCTTGGCGAGGTGACGGCTGATCGAGAGCTCGTCGGCATTGCCGGCACGCACGGCAAGACCACGACGACGGTGATGACGGCCACGGCGCTCGCGGCGGCGGGCCGAGATCCCACGTCACTGGTGGGCGGGCGGGTTGCCGAGTGGGAAGGGAACCTCCGCGCCGGCGGGGACCGGCTGTACGTCGTCGAGGCGGACGAGTACGATCGCTCGTTTCTCGCTCTGTCGCCCACGGTCGCGGTGGTCACGAACATCGAGGCCGACCATCTCGACATCTACGCGGACTTGGCCGACATCGAGCGTGCGTTCGCTCAATTCGTACGCGGCGCGCGCACGATCGTGCTTTGCGCGGAAGACCCCGGCGCCAACTCGCTGTCGACGCCGAGTACGACCGAAGTGATCCGATACGCAATCGATTCGGGGGATGCCCGTCTTGTCGCTGCCCGGATCCGCTCCGACGGCGGCGGGTCCAGCTTCGACGTCGTGTACGATGACGAGGAGCTTGGCCGCGTCGACCTACAGGTGCCGGGCCGCCACAATGTCTTGAACGCCCTCGCCGCGCTGGCCGCGGGCCTTTCGCTGGGCGCGGACTTCGAGCCGCTGGCGGCGGGGCTTGCCACGTTTCGTGGCGCCGAGCGGCGCTTCGAGCGGCTCGGCGAAGCGGCTGGGGTACTCGTGATCGACGACTATGCCCATCACCCGACGGAGATCAGCGCCACGCTCGCTGCGGCGCGCGCGGCGTTCCCCCAAAGACGGTTGATTGCCGCTTTCCAGCCGCACCTCTACTCCCGGACACGCGACTTCGCGCGCGAGTTCGGCGTCTCACTGTCCAACGCCGATCGAGTCTTCCTCACGGACATCTACCCCGCCCGCGAGCAGCCCATCGATGGTGTGAGCGCGACGCTGATCGCGGACGCGCTGAAAGTCGCCGGCGGCAGCCTCGCCTGGCGAGGCCGGCGTGACGACTTGGCCGGCGCGCTTGCCGATGCGGTGCGTCCGGGGGACGTCGTCCTCACGGTCGGCGCGGGGGACATCACCAAGACAGGTCCCGAGCTCCTCGAGCGCCTTCGCGATGTGGGCCAGCCGTGACCGACGCCAAGGAGGACGCCTCGGCATCGCCATCCGAATCGCCGAAACGGGGAATCGGAAGGAGCGCCAGACTCTCGCTTCTCGGTATCGGCGCGCTGCTCGTCGTCCTCTCACCACTATGGGCGCCGCTGCTGATGCGCCGGCTGGCCTTCTTTCGCGTGCGGCGCATCGAGATCCTCGGTGCTCACTTGATCGCGCCGAGTGACATCCTGGCCCGGCTGCACGTCGATACGACGGCCTCCGTCTGGGCCCCCACCGGTCCGCTCGCCGCGCGTATCGCCGCCAATCCGGCAATCCAACATGTCGACGTCCATCGCAAGTTGCCCGGCACGCTCGTGGTCGCGGTAAGCGAGCGCACGCCCGTCGCGCTCGTCCCGGCGAGCGGCGGCTTCCGAGTCTACGACGACCGGGGCGTCGTACTTCCGATCGACCCCTCGCGCGTTCCGGTCGATCTGCCAGTGGCCGCGGAGCGCGACGTGCCGCTATTTCGATTGCTTGCCCAGATGCGCACGGGGCTGCCATTGCTGTATGCTAAAGTGAGCGCCGCTCGCCGCGTCAACGGAAACGAGTTCCAACTCGAGCTCAAGACCGGCGTGGTGCGAGCCATGGAGACCGTGACGCTCGATCGGCTCGCCGACGTCGAACCCGTCGCGGCGGATCTCAACCGCAAGCAACTTGTCGTGGCGGAGATCGACCTTCGCTACCGTGACCAGGTGATCGCCAGACTCCAATGAACACGGAACGCCTCGTCGCTGGACTCGACATCGGGTCCGCGAAGACGACCGCCACCATCGCCGAAGTCGAAGGCGATCTGCCGCGGCATCCCACGATCAAGATCCTCGGCGTGGGACAGGCCCGCACGACCGGCTTGCACCTCGGCGTCGTCGCCGACATCGAGGAGACGACGCGCTCGATCAAGAAGGCGATCCAGGATGCCGAGCGGATGGCGGGCGCCGAGGTCGAGGATGTCTACTGCGGCATTGCCGGCGAACATGCGCAGGCGATGACGAGCAAGGGCATCGTCGCCGTGAGCCACGATGAGATCGACAAGTCCGATGTGGATCGCGTGAACGAGGTCGCTCGCGCGCAGGCGATTCCGCCCGATCGCGAGCTGCTGCACGCCATTCCGCAGGAATACACGGTCGATCGGAACACGGGCATTCGCGACCCTATCGGCATGAGCGGCACGCGGCTCGAGACCGAGATGTACCTCGTCACCGTCGGCAGTTCACCACCGGTGCACATCCGGCGCTCGATCGAACGTGCCGGGTACAAGCTCCGCGAGCTCGTTTTGGGCCCATTGGCCAGCGCCCTGGCGGTGCTGACCGAGGACGAGAAGGAGCTCGGCGTGGCGCTCGTCGAGATGGGCGCGAGCACGACCAACGTCGCGGTGTTTCACGAGGGCAAGATTCGGCATTTGGGCACCGTCCCGTTTGGCGGCAAGAACGTCACGCGCGACATCGTGCACGGGCTCGGCGTCACCCAGGCGGACGCCGAGCGGCTCAAGGAGCGCTACGGCTCGGCGTACGAACCGCTCGTCGATCCCGGTGAGGTGATCCAACTCCCGAGCACGCAGGCGCAAGGCGAGCGCCACATTCCACGTGAGCTGCTGGCCCATATCATCCATCAGCGGATGGACGAAGTATTCGATCTCGTCCAGCAGGACGTTTCCGCGGCCGGGTATGTCGGCAAGCTGAGTGCCGGCGTCGTGCTGACGGGCGGCGCCGCGGCGATGCACGGCGCCGCGGAGCTGGCCAGCGACGTGTTCGGCACGGGCGTGCGCGTAGGTGTGCCCTCGGAAAACCTGTCCGGCCTGCTCGATTCCGTGGAATCGCCGCGTTTCGCGACGGCCGTAGGACTCGCCCTCTACGGCGCGAACCGCGTGGCGCTGGGCACGGTCGTCGGGCTGAGGCGGATCCCGATCGGGAAAGGGATGGAAGGGATCGCTGCCAAGGTCAAGTTCTGGCTGCAGGACTTTTTCTAGTTTGTTAATACGCGATCGATAAATCGCGGCGGCGGTCCGGGCTCGGCGATTCGCGTTGCACCCGGCGAGCGAACGCAAAGAATCCGAACGGCAAGGCCTTTGCCTGATGATGGTGATTCTCGGCCGCTCGATCAGCAGTTCTTGCCCACCGCATCAAATTTCTTTTTCGAAGCGCCGTGCTGTGGATAAGTATTGTGATGCTGCGTCGTGATCATTTCGCCGACGCATCGTCAAAAAAGGGGTAGTCGGAACGCCAGAAAGCGTTATATTGCCCGTGCGTTTGGAACCGTGCATGGTGCGTTAGCCGATCTCCCCCGCGGTTCGTTGGTTCCCTCCTCGCTGGCCCGATCACACCACTCCGAAGTACGGACCGTTCTCAATGATCTTCGAGTTCGAAGAGAGCGCGACCCAAAACGCCCGAATGAAGGTAGTGGGCGTGGGCGGTGGCGGCGGCAACGCCGTCAACCGAATGATCGATGAGCATCTTGAGGGAGTCGAGTTCATCTCCGTCAATACGGATGCTCAAGCCCTGCTGTCGTCCAAATCGGACATCAAGGTCCAAATCGGCAAAAAGCTGACGCGGGGACTTGGCGCCGGCGCGCGGCCGGAGATCGGCCGCCAGGCGATCGAGGAGAACCGTGACGAGGTGGGACGGACGCTCTCCAGCGCTGATCTGGTGTTCATCACCTGCGGCATGGGCGGCGGCACCGGCACCGGAGCCGCGCCAATCATCGCCGAGTTGGCTAAGGAGGCGGGCGCGCTCACGGTGGGGATCGTGACCAAGCCCTTCCTGTTCGAGGGCCGAAAGCGCATGCGCCAGGCGGAGCAGGGAATCGCCGACATGCGCAAGAACGTGGATACGATGATCGTCGTACCCAACGAGCGGCTGCTCGCCGTGGTCGGCAAGGGAATCCCGTTCCAGGACGCGTTGAAAAAGGCGGACGAGGTCCTGCTGCATGCCACGCAGGGCATCTCCTCGCTCATCAGCGTGACGGGGCTCGTCAACGTCGATTTCGCCGACGTTCGCACGGTGATGCAGGCTGGTGGGTCGGCTCTCATGGGCACCGGGATCGGCCGTGGCGAGAACCGCGCAATGGAAGCCGCCCAGCAGGCGATCAGCTCTCCGCTGCTCGACAACGTGAGTATCTCCGGCGCCATGGGCGTTCTGGTGAACATCACCGGCGGCGCCGATCTGACGCTGGGTGAAGTCCATCAGATCAACGAGATCATCCACGACGCGGTGGGCGACGACGCCGAGATCATCTTTGGCGCCGTCCACGAGCCAGCCATGCAGGGCGAAATCCGCGTTACGGTGATCGCCACTGGATTCGATCGCGCGCTGCAGGTGGGCAACACGCACGTGCACGAAACCGCGCCGTCAACGGTGGCGCTGCCCAAGAGCTCTCCGGTCATCCCGTTCCCCGGGAATCGTCCGGCCCGCGTCACCGCCACCGGCGTCAATCGTCCAGCGGAAGCGCCGCGTCCCGCCCGTCCGGCGCCCGAGAAGGGGTCGCAGGATCTCAACGACATGGAGATCCCGACGTTTATTCGGAGACAGATGGATTGACGCCACGAATCGTCAGGATCGGCACGTACACTCTCGTCGCGCTGGCGTTTGCCGGCGCGCTTCGCTTCACCCCCCGCCTTCCCGACCCGGACAGTAAACCCGGCGACATGCTGGTCACGCAGGCGGCGCAACCATCGCTCAGCCTGCAGTTCGATACGCTCCGCCGCGGCGAGTCGCTCGGCGCCCTCCTTTCACGAGGAGGGCTCGCGGATTCGGCGATCAAGCAGATCCTGGACGCCGCGTACAAGACCGCGCTCGACGAGCGCCGCGTCCCGGCAGGGATGCCGGTCACCATCACGTCCCCGGCGCCCGACTCCGAGCCGTCCGAAGTGACGCTCCAACTGTCCACCGATCACCTGCTCAAGCTGCAGCGCACCCGTGACTCGTGGACAGGAACCGACGAGCGGCTGCCGTGGTCCACGGACACGATCGTCGTCGGCGGGACCATCACGTCCAACTTGTACCAGGCGATGGACTCGAGCGCGAGCGGTGCGCTGCCGGTCGGGGCGCGGCAACAGCTCGCCTGGTCACTGGCCGATGTGTACGAGTACCGCGTGGACATGAGCCGCGATCTACAGGCCGGCGATCACTTCAGCGTCGCAGCCGAACGGATGGTCGCCTCGAACGGCGCGGTCCGGATCGGCAGAATCATCGCTGCAACGTTCAATCTGTCGGGAACGCCGGTCAATGCCGTGCGCTTTCACAGCGGGTCGGCACGCGGCGACTACTTCGACCAGTTCGGCAAGTCCATGCGGGCGGCGTTCCTCCGCGCGCCGCTCGAGTTCCGACGCATCTCCAGCGTGTTCGGCATGCGCGAGCACCCGATCCTCGGAAGCTGGCGCCAGCACAAAGGTACTGACTACGCGGCGGCGGCCGGGACGCCGGTGCGCGCGATCGGCGATGGCGTCATCGTTCGCGAAGGATGGGGTAACGGCTACGGGAACGTGCTCGAGATTCGCCACCGCAACGGTTTCGTCACGCGCTACGGCCACCTGAGCCGGTTCGCATCGGGCCTGCATGCGGGCTCGCGCGTCTCGATCGGCCAGCTCGTGGCGTTCGTGGGGAGCACCGGCCTGGCGACGGGACCGCATCTACACTTCGAGGTGCTGGTGAACGGACAGCAGCGCGACCCGCGAAAAGCGCTCAAATCGACGGGCGGCGAGCCGGTGCCCAACGGCGAACGCGCCGCGTTCGCACAGCTTCGCGACCGGATTCTCGCGACGCTCGACGCTCCACTGAACGGCGTCGTCAAGCTCGCGCTGCAGTGATCGCCTTCGGGTGATCAGAGCCCGCCGCGACGGCGTCGCTCGGCCATAGCGGAGCAACTAGGTTTCGGCCATGTCGCTGTGGCTGCTCGCCATTGCCGCGGGGGTTCTGCTCGCGCTCGTCCAGTACGGTGTGCGCGTGCTCGGCGCTGGCGGAACGAGCCTGGCCGCCGCGCTCCTCCGTATCTGCGCCGTCACGCTCATCGTGGCGCTGCTGCTCGACGCACCCGCTGGCTGCGCGAAGCCCGTGGCCACCTGGGCGGCGCTCGATGCATCCCTGAGCATGAGTCGCGGCGACAGCGCGATCTGGCGCGCGGCGCGCGATTCGGTCGACCACGCACACGCCGAGTCGGTGTTCGTGTTCGGGGACTCAGTTCGGCCGGAGCGCTCCGCGGCCGCGCCGCACGACGAATCATCGCGACTCAGGCCGGCCGTGGAGCGCGCGCTCGGCGCTGGGCATCCGCTCGTCGTAGTCACCGACGGTGAGCTGGACGACCCGGACGCGGCGCGCGGGTTGCCCGCTGGCTCGCGCGTGATCGTCGTCAGGCGGAAGTCGCAGCGTGATCTGGCCGTATCGTCGATCGACGTGCCGCGGGCGGTAGTCAGCGGCGACAGCGTACAGGTGAATGTCACGATCGCCGCCGGCGGCGCTGGCTCACTTGGCGGTTCGCTCGATCTTGCAATTGGCGACAAGCCTTTGGCGCGCGCAGCCGTGGAGTCCCTCCCTCCTTTCGGCGAGCGGGCCATCGCCATCAAGACGCGATTCGACGCCGCGGCCGGACCCGCATTGCTGCGCGGCGTGGTCGCGTCGCCGCAGGATGCCGAGCCGAAGAACGACACGCTTCTCGTCGCGGTCGACGTGTCGCGCGCCGCGAGCGCGGTGTTCGTGTCGACTTCGCCGGATTTCGACTCGCGCTATGCGCTCGCCGTGCTGCGTGGTTCGCTCGGGATTCCAACCCGCGGCTTCCTGCACATAGCGCCCGGCGAATGGCGCGTCGAGGGGGCACTCACGTCCGTTCCCGAGGCCGATGTGCGCCAGGCGATTCGCGAGGCACCGGTGGTAATCCTGCACGGCGACACTGCAGCGTTCGGACCGCCGCGGTCGATCGCGCCTGGACCGCTGGCGCTCATCGTCACCTCCGGCACCGAGGGCGAATGGTATCCATCGTCGGCACCGACGTCCCCACTCGCTCCGGCGTTATCGGGGCTGGTTTGGGACAGCCTTCCACCCGTCGGCGTCGTCAGCAGGCCTCCGACCGGTAGCTGGATCGGCGTGGAGGCACGACGGGGACGCGGCGAGGAACGTAAACCGATCGTGGTGGGCACGGACGAACCGCGTCGCGTGGCCATCGTCGCCGCGTCAGGCATGTGGCGCTGGCAGTTCCGCGGTGGAGTTGCGTCGGACGCGTTCACCGCATTTTGGGGTAGCATCTTCGACTGGCTCGCCGCCGAGCGGGCGGACCGTCGCGCGGCGGTCGTGGACGACCGTGTGGTGCGTGCGGGCGACCCGGTGCGCTGGCGGCGCGGATCGGCGCAAGACTCGGTCGTCACCGTCGAGTTGCGGCAGCGGGGTGCGGCGCGCGTCGATTCGCTGACGCTCCGTTTCCCGGCCAGCACCAATATCGTGGAGAGCAGTCCGCTCGCCGCGGGCGTCTACGAGGTGTCGAGCCGCGGCGGACTGGCCCTGCTCCCGGTGAATCAGTCACGCGAATGGCTGCCGAGGGCACCGCGGGTCGCGGCGGCGGGCTCGGGTGGCGCCCTGAGCGCGGACGCCACGCCGCGACTGCGGCTGTTCGGCTGGGCGTACGCGTTGGCGATATTGATGCTGTGCGCCGAGTGGCTCGTGCGCCGGACCCGAGGAATGCGATAGCAGTGGAGAAGCATGCGGCTACTACGTAAATCAGGCGACGTTCCCAAGCGCTCGCTCTGGCAGCGCATCAAGGACGTCGCGGTCATGGACGTCACGGTTCTGGCGCGTGGTGGAGTGGCGCCGGGGTCGCTCGAGCAGCTCGAGGAGCTTCTTCTCGAGGCGGATTTCGGCGTGCCGGTCACACTCCGGCTGGTCGAGGAGGTCGAGCGGCGCGCCAGCCGGGGCTTGGTCCGGACACAGGATGAATTCCGGGCCGCGCTCGCCGAGGGGATCGAATCGGCGCTGCGGGCTGGGAACAGCGATGCCGCTCTGCACCTCGCTTCGGCAGCGCCGTCGGTGATTCTCGTCGTGGGAGTGAACGGTGCCGGAAAGACCACGTTCATCGGAAAGCTGAGCGAGCGCTTTCGCCGCGAGAAAAAGCGCGTCATGATCGCGGCGGGGGATACGTTCCGCGCCGGCGCCATCGATCAGCTGAAGGTGTGGGCCGATCGAACGGCTGCCGCGTTCGTGGGCGCCAAGCCTTCGGCCGATCCAGCGGCGGTTGCCTTTGACGCCATCGATGCGGCCGTCGCGCGCGGCGTCGACGTGCTGATCGTCGATACCGCCGGCCGTCTGCACACGAGCGAAGGGTTGATGGATGAGTTGCGAAAGGTCGGACGTGTCGTGGCCAAGCGCCTTCCCGGCGCGCCGCACGAAACGCTGCTCGTGCTGGATGGGACCATCGGCCAGAACGCCGTGCAGCAGGCCAAGACGTTTGCGGAAGCGGTCCCGGTGTCCGGGCTGGTCGTCACGAAGCTGGACGGAACGGCACGAGGTGGCGTTGTCGTCGCCGTGCACGAGGCGATCGACGTCCCGGTGAAGTTCCTCGGCGTGGGCGAGGGCGTCGACGACCTGGAGCCGTTCGACGCGGCAGCGTTCGCGCGGGAGCTGTTGTCCAACGAGTGACCGACCGGTGACGGCTCGCGCGCAGCCGCAGCGGCTCTACCTCGACACGCCGGTCACCTACCTCAAGGGCGTTGGACCGGCCCGTGCCGAGGCCCTCCGTCGCCTGGGCATCGTGACTGCCGGCGATCTGCTGTTCCACGTGCCGCATCGGTACGAAGACGCGAGCACCGTCACGCCGATCCGGTCGCTGGAGCCGGGAATGCACGGCACCGTGATCGGCACCGTCATTTCCAAAGGCGTGATTCCCACGCGCAAGGGATTGCGGATCTTCCAGGCGGTCCTGCGCGACGACACTGGAATGATAGAAGTCTCATGGCCCGGCCAGCCGTTCCTCGACCGGTCGATCGACAAGGGTGACGTACTGCTGGTGACGGGGAACGTCCGGTTCTTCCACGGCCGACAGCTCCAGCCACGCGAGTTCGTCAATCTCGGCGACGACGAAGGCGCCACAGCGCAAGGGCGCGTGCTCGCCGTCTATCCCGCCACCGAAGGGCTGTCGTTCAAGCAAATCCGCTCGATCATCGACGCCCACCTCGACGCGCTCCTGCCGCTCGTCAGCGAGTATCTCCCGGCCGAGATCCTGCGCGTGGCCGGCGTACCGGGTATCGGAGCGGCGCTCCGCATGGTCCATCGACCGTCGTCGATCGCCGAAGCCATGGAAGGCCGAGCGCGGCTGGCGTTCGAGGAACTGTTCTTCGTCCAGCTGTTGCACCAGCGCGCCAAGGACCTGGCGCGCGAGCATCGTCGCGGGATTCACTTCGAGAACAAGCGCGAGCTCACGACGCGGCTGCGCGAATCCCTCCCGTTCCAGCTCACGGCGGCGCAAGTGCGGTCGATCCGCGAGATCTTCGCGGACATGTGCAGCGACCGCCGCATGCAGCGACTTCTGCAAGGCGACGTCGGAAGCGGCAAAACGATCGTCGCCCTGTTCGCCGCGCTGCTGGCGATCGAGAACGACTACCAGTCGGCGATCATGGCGCCCACCGAACTGCTCGCCGAGCAGCACGCCGTCACGATCACGCGACTCGTCTCTCCGCTCGGCATCGAGCCGATCCTGCTCACCGGCAGCCTCTCGGCGCGCCAGCGCAAGGAGGTCGCCAATCGGTTGGCCGGCTACGAGCCCACGCTGGTCATCGGCACGCACGCCCTGGTGCAGGAAGCGACAGTTTTTGGACGACTCGGCTTCGCCGCGATCGACGAGCAGCACCGATTCGGCGTCGAGCAGCGCAAGGCGCTCGGCGCCAAAGGTGAAGCGCCCGACGTGCTGCTCATGTCAGCGACGCCGATTCCTCGCTCGCTCGCGCTGACGCTGTACGGCGATCTCGATCTCAGCATGCTCGACGAGCGGCCCCCCGGTCGCCACCCGATCGCGACGGCGCTTCGTCGCGAATCGGCGCGCGATCGCGTGCTCCAGTTCATCGACCGGCAGGTGGAGCAGGGCCGGCAGGCGTACGTCGTGTATCCCGTGATCGAGGAATCGGAGAAGACCGATCTCAAGGCGGCGACCACGATGTACGACACGCTCGCCGCGGGCCCCTTCGCGGCGCGGCGCGTCGCGCTGATGCACGGCCGCATGCCGAGCGACGAGCGGGACGAGGTCATGCGCCGTTTCCGCGACGGGCAAATCGACGTGCTCGTCGCCACGACCGTGATCGAGGTCGGGATCGACGTGCCCAATGCCACGGTGATGCTGATCGAACACCCGGAGAGATTCGGCTTGTCACAGCTTCACCAATTGCGTGGACGCGTCGGCCGCGGCGCGGCCGAGTCGTACTGCATTCTGCTCGGTGACGTGAGCCCCGAAGCCGGCGAGCGACTGCAGGTGTTCGTGCGCACCGAGGATGGATTCGAGATCGCGCGTGAGGATTTGCGCATGCGAGGCATGGGCGATCTGTTCGGGGAGCGGCAGAGTGGCGTGCCGACCTTCCGCATCGCCGATCCGCTCCGCGACGAGGCGCTCAACGATCGCGCGCGCGACGCGGCGGGAGCGCTGCTCACGCGCGATCCATCGCTGGATCGGCCGGAGCACGCCGAACTCCGGCGCGTTCTGGGCGGCCGCTACTCCAAATCGCTCGAGCTGTTCCGCGTCGGTTGAGCTGGCGAGCGGGCGCGGTAGTCAGGGCTTGCTCGGGGGTGGTTGCGCGAGTCGGCGCCGGATGCGCTCGAGCTCCGCGTTCGCTTTCGCCAACTCTTCTTTCAGCCGCTTGATCTCATCGGCGGCGGCCTGGGCGTCGGCGCTTGGCTTTGCGGGCTGCGTGGTCGGGTCGTTGCCGCCGACGCGCGCCGACGGGACCGCGCTCGCGTCCTTGTTCTGCTGCGTGAGCGCGTTGCCGGCGAGTCGGTTGAGTCGATCCAGCTCGCCGGCGATGCGCCGAAGCGTGCGCGCCTCGGCGGTGTGCTCGTGCACGCGGGTGTCGGCGAGGTAGCCATCGAGCGACGCCATCGCCACCTCGATCGACAGGTCACGATTTCCTGGATCCAGCCGGTACACGGAGCGCCAGTAGTCAGTCTCCAGCGCCTGGGAGCTCCCGGGGTAGCGGGTCGCGAACGCTGCGAGCGTGCTGTCGGCCGCCGCGAACTCGCCTCGCGCGGCAAACCCCTGGGCGCTGGCGAGCGTTGGTCGCCAGGCGCGCTCCGCCGACGGTGGTCCGGGTGGCGAGGTGTGCAGGCGCGTGCAGGATGCCAGCACCATGAACAGCCCACCCGCCGCGCGCCCGAGGCGCGGTGCGGGGCGACTCGTCAGACGGGCGCCGCCACGACGCGCTGAACCGTCGGCCGTCGCGTGACGTGCGTCGGAAGCCGAATGGAGAACGTTGTGCCGACCCCAAGCGTGCTCTCGCACGAAATCGTGCCTCCGTGAGCCTCGACGATCTGCTTGGCAATGGCAAGTCCCAAGCCCGAGCCAGCGGCCCGAGCGGCCCGCTGATTGTCGGCTTGGTAGAACTTGTCAAAGATACGCGGGAGCTGTTCGGGTGGAATTCCCGCGCCCGTATCGCAGACCTTCATGAGCACGGAATCGTCGACCGTCTCCAGGGTGAGCGAGACCACGCCACCGTGGGGCGTGAATTTGAACGCGTTCGACAGCAGGTTGCCGACGACCTCGTTGACGCGGTCAACGTCCCAGTGGACCTCCTCGGGGAGGCCGGAACTGCGCTCGACGCGGAACCGGATCTCGCGCTGCACGGCGAGGACGTGGAACGCATTCTCGAGATCCGTCAACATCTGCTCGAGCGGCACGGTCCGCGGTTCGAGCCTGCCGCCGCCGGCCTCGAAGCGGCTCACGTCGAGCAGTTGCCGTACGAGCCGGGACAGCGTATGCGCCTGGACATTGAGTGTTCTGAGCACATCGCGCTTTGCCGGATCGAGCGGCCCGTACACGCCCTCCTCGAGCAGCTGCAGGTACCCGATCATCACGTTGATCGGAGTCTTGAGCTCGTGCGAGGCGACCGACACGAATTCGGCCTTGAGCTTGTCGAGCTCCGAGAGCTGGCGCGTCATCTCCTGGAAGCTGTTCGCCAGCTGTCCGAACTCGTCGTCACGGTCGGCGGGGATCTTGAGCCGGTACGTGAGATCCCCGTCGGCCACGGCGCGCATTCCGTGTCGCAAATCGATGATCGGTGCGCTGATCGTCCGCGTGAGCCAGAACGCGATGATGCCGGCGGTGACGAGGGCGAGGATCAGCGCCACGATCGACGAGACTTTCGTGTTCGTGATGTTCTCCGACTCCGACTCGAGACGCTTGGTGGTTTGTCCGAGCACGTAGCTCTCCGCGTCGTGCGCGGCGCTGTCCGCGCGTGCGATTGCCGGCGCGAAGACCTTCTGGGAAAGGCTGTCCGCCGTGGACGTGTCGGGCTTGGCCAGCTGCGTGACGTGGTACTCGGCCTTGGCCGCGGCGGCGGCATCGGCCATCGCACGCGCCACGTGGTTGGGGTAGTCCCGCAGGTCGTACGTCCGGAGGGTGTCGACCAGAGCGTCGACGTGCGCGATGCCCTGGTTCATTCGCTCCATCGCCGTCACGGCGGCCGTGTCCTTGGCGAACAGCAGCGACAGCTCGTCGCGACGCAGGTCGTTCAAGCCATCCCGAAGCCGGCCAATCAGCAGCGACGCACGGAACTCATGATCGCGCAACTGCGTCGCGTCGTCGTGCAGGTTGTTCAGCGACTGAATGGCAAAGACCAGCGGCGCGACCAGAATGATCGCGATGGTGACCAGCCCGACCGCGAGCCTCGATCGTAAGGTCATTGAGGATGGGCGAACAGTCCTGGTGGATGAATCATCATTGCAAGGAAAACGCCGAACTCACGAGGGCGCCGGCAAGGGGTACCACCCCGACCAACGCCCATATAGCCTTCGTCCGCCCGCCATGCCCTTTAGCTTGTCTTCCATGCCCGATCCCACGCCGCGTATCGCCGAGCTTTCATCCCACGTTGGACAGACCGTCACCATTCGCGGATGGGTCACCCATGTCCGATCCTCCGGCAAGGTGGCCTTCGCCGTCGTGCGCGACGGTACCGGCACCGTACAGTGCGTCTTCGTGAAGACACACGTCCCGCCCGAGGTGTGGGAGCGCTTCAAAGAACTTACTCTCGAAACCTCGGTTCATGTGACCGGCGAAGTTCGCGCCGAGCCCAGAGCACCCGGCGGTCACGAACTCGGTGTGACCGGGCTCACAGTGATCGGCACCAGCCCGCTCGACTACCCGATTCAGCCGAAGGAACACGGGATCGATTTCCTGCTCGATCACCGGCAATTCTGGCTGCGCAGCAACCGTGTCCGCGCGATCTTCACCATTCGAAACGAGATCGAGCAGGCCATTCACGATTTCTTTTACGAGCGCGGCTTTCTGCGCGTTGACACGCCGATCCTCACGGCGGCGATCGGCGAACGCAGCGGACTGTTCGAGACGGAATACTTCGACGAAGGCAAGGCGTACCTCGCGCAGACCGGTCAGCTGTACGGCGAGGCTGCAGCCGCGGCGTTCGGCAGGATCTACACCTTCGGGCCGACCTTTCGCGCCGAGAAATCCAAGACGCGACGCCACCTCACCGAGTTCTGGATGGTCGAGCCGGAAGTGGCGTGGAACGACTCGGCCGACAACATGCGCCTGCAGGAGGATTTTGTATCCTACATCGTGCAGCGGTGTCTGGATCGGCGCGCCGCGGAGCTCCAGGAGCTCGAACGCGACACCGCGCCCCTCGCCCGCGTGCAGCCGCCCTTCCATCGCGTGGAATACAGCGACGCCGTCGCGATTCTGCAACGGAAGGGAAGCGCGGTCACGTGGGGCGATGACCTCGGAGCGGAAGACGAAACGCTGCTCGTGGCCGACTTCGACCGGCCGGTGTTCGTGATGAACTATCCGAAGGAAGCGAAGGCGTTCTACATGAAGGAGAATCCCGAGGACCCCCGCACCGTGTTGTGCGACGACTGCCTGGCGCCCGAGGGCTACGGTGAGATCATCGGCGGCTCGCAACGCGAAGACGATTACGACAAGCTGCTGCGCCGGATCCACGAGGAGAATCTCCCCGTCGACGCCTACGGCTGGTACCTCGACCTTCGGAAGTATGGAACGTTCGTGCACGCCGGTTTCGGGCTGGGCGTCGAGCGCACGGTGGCCTGGATTTGCGGCTTGCAGCACATTCGCGAAGTGATCGCTTTTCCGCGAATGATGCACCGCCTGCATCCGTGACGCGCAATGATTTGGTTAAAAAGGGTCAGAGTCGAATTAGCGGTCGCTAATTCGACTCTGACCCTTTTTAAGGTGCGCCAGTCGGCGCGGCTGCATCACTCGCTCTCCTTCACCTCGTCCCAGATCGCGTCGAGTTGATCCAGCGAGGCCTCGCCAACCTTCAAGCCACGCTCCGTTGCCATGCGCTCAACGGCGCCGAAACGTCGCGCGAACTTGACGTTGGTCTTGTCGAGTGCCAATGCAGGGTGAACTCCAGCCTTGCGGCAGAGGTTCACGACCGCGAAAAGAAGATCTCCAAGCTCGCCCTCGAGGCGCGCATGCTGCTCGTCGTATCGCGGCGGCTCGTGCGCCTCGCGCGGCGGCCCGACTGCCAACTCGTCGCGAACCTCCTGCAATTCCTCTTCGACTTTCTGAATCGGCCCGTCCACGTCGGGCCAGTCGAAGCCGACGCCCGCCGCGCGATCCTGCAATCGAAACGCGCGGTGCAGCGCGGGAAGGTCCGCCGGCAGCCCGTCGACGATGCTCGGCCGACGCTTGGCCTTCATCTGCTCCCACGGTTGCTTTTCGCCTTCGCCGTACAAGTGGGGATGCCGGGCCTTCATCTTGGCGATGAATCCGGTCGCGACATCGTGCATGTCGAAGGCCCCGCGCTCTTCAGCGACCACCGTGTGAAAGAGAACTTGTAGCAGAAGGTCGCCCAGCTCCTCGCGAAGCTTCTGGTCGTCCGTTGCGCGAATCGCGTCGTCGACCTCATATGCTTCCTCGATCAAATACGGCCGGAGCGATTCGTGCGTCTGTGCGGCATCCCACTCGCAGCGCGCGCGCAGATCGCGCATGAGCGACAGCGTATCTTCAAGCGACGATTTCACTTGCCTTGCCTCCGCGGGTCCGGTATACTACCCGCCCTCAGAACTATGGGTCAATGTACAGCTTGAACAGACGCGCCTGGGTCGACATCGACTTGGGCGCGTTGTCACGAAATGCGGCGGCAGCCGCCGCGCACGCCGGCGTTCCGCTCCTGCCGATGGTCAAGGCTGACGCGTACGGGTTGGGGGCCGTCGCGGTCGCGCGCGCCTTGGACCGCCTCGAGCCGTGGGGTTTCGGCGTCGCGACCATCGCTGAGGGTGAGGAGCTTCGCCACGCCGCGATCACGCGCCCGATCGTCGTCTTCACACCGCTGCTCGTGGGCGATTTCGACGCGGCCGCGCGCGCCGGCCTCACGCCGACGCTCGGTGATCGACGGGGGATCGAGCGGTGGAAGGAGACTGGCCTGCCATGGCATCTCGCGGTCGATACGGGAATGAGCCGCGCCGGCGTCCAGTGGAACGAGATCGGTTCGATCCTCGACCTCCTGTCGCCGGAGCCGCCGCAGGGCGTGTTCACGCATTTCCACTCGGCCGAGCTGCGCGACGGATCGCGTGATGTGCAGGAACAGCGCTTCGAGTCCGTGTTGTCCAAGCTCCCCGTGCGTCCGCCGATGGTCCACGCCGAGAACAGCCCGGCGCTACAGCATGGCGAGCGGTCGCGCTGGACCGTCGTGCGGCCGGGCATCTTTCTCTATGGCGTCGGCAGCGGCACTGATCCGCGGATCGCCCCGGAGCCGGTGGTCTCGGTGCGCTGCAGAATCATCGACCTTCGTACGATCGAGCCTGGCGAGACGGTGAGCTACGGCGCGACTCACCGGGTGAGCAGCCGCCGGCGAATCGCGACCGTGGGCGTGGGGTATGCGGATGGCTACCGCCGAGTGCTGGGCAATCGGGCCAGTGCGCTGTTGCATGGGCGCCGTGCGCCCGTGGTCGGTGTGGTGACGATGGACATGACCATGCTCGATGTTTCGAGCGTGCAATGCGAGATCGGTGATATCGTGACGCTCATCGGCCGCGACGGCGACGACGCGATCGACGTGAGCGAGTTGGCCGCGGTCGGAGACATCAGTCCCTACGAGCTGCTCACCGGCCTGCGCGCACGCTTGCCGCGACGCTACATCGAGGCGGAGCCGTGAGCCGCCGCGCCGCGATCATCGTGCTCGATGGTGTCGGTATCGGCGAAGCTCCGGATGCGGCGCGTTACGGCGACGTGGGCAGCGACACGCTGGGAAACATCGCCCGCACCATCGGCGGCCTCAGTCTGCCGAATCTCGAGCGCGCCGGGCTTGGCAACATCGCTCCGCTTCAGGGCGTGGCGAAGACCGCCACGGCGGAGGCAGCGTGGGGACTGTCGACGCCCCGATCCGCCGGGAAAGACAGCACGGCCGGTCACTGGGAGATCGCGGGCATCCATCTGGAGCGACCGTTCCCCACATATCCCGATGGCTTTCCGCCAGAAATCGTCGCGGCGTTCGAGCGCGCGACGGGGCGGCGTGTCATCGGAAACGTCGCCGGCAGCGGCACCGCGGTCATCGACGCGTACGGTCCGGAGCAGGAACGACGCGGTGCCTGGATTCTCTACACGTCGGCCGACTCGGTCTTCCAGTTGGCGGCGAACGAGGCGGTCATCCCGCTCGATGAGCTCTACACGGCATGCTCGATCGCGCGGTCGATGCTCGTGGCGCCGCACGACGTGTCGCGGGTAATCGCACGGCCATTCATTGGCGAACCGGGTGCGTACGAGCGAACCAAGCATCGCCGGGACTACTCGATCGAGCCGCCCGCCGAGACATTGCTCGACGCCCTCGAGGCCGCCGGCATTCCGCGCGATGGGGTGGGGAAGGTCGACGACTTGTTCGCCGGCCGAGGGATTCGATCACGTCATACGGCCAGTAACGCCGAAGGTATCGCCGCCATCGCGGAATGGCTGAGGAAAGCGCCTGAGGGGTTACTTTTCGCCAACTTGGTAGATTTCGACCAATCGTACGGGCACCGGAACGACGTTCCGGGGTTTTATGGGGCGCTGCGCGAGTTCGATGCGGCCCTGCCGCAACTGCTGGCTTTGCTTCGCGAGGACGATCTTCTGTTCATCACCGCCGACCACGGTAACGATCCGACAACCGAATCGACCGACCACGCGCGAGAGTGCGTGCCGTTGCTCGTGATGGGCCCAGCGATCGAGCCAGTCGCACTCGGTCGGCGCGACACGTTCTCCGATCTCGGTGCAACGGTCGCGGACTGGTTCGCGATCGGATTCCGCGGTCGCGGTACGTCGTTTCTCCCGCAGCTCGGCGCGCACGAGCATGGCGGTTGAACAACGGCCGGGGGTCGACCTGCCGGTCGAGGAACGGACGCTGACCCTCCTCCGTGAGCGCGCGTTGGCCGCAATGGAACGGGCGTACGCGCCGTACTCCAAGTTTCGGGTCGGCGCCGCATTGCTCGCCTCCGACGGCAGCATCAGCGAAGGCTGCAACGTCGAGAACGCGGCTTCACCGTCCGGGATCTGCGCCGAGCGGGCGGCGGTGGCGGCCGCGGTGACACGAGGCAATCGCAGCTTCGACGTCGTGCTGATCGCGACCGAAGCCGAGGAGCCGACACCACCATGCGGCGTCTGCCGCCAGGTGTTACACGAATTCTCACCACGGATGCTGGTGATCGCCGCCACGCGCGATGGGCGCGAGGCCCGGTGGACGCTCGACGCATTGCTCCCCGAGGCGTTCACTGCCCAGTCACTGGACCGGCGATGACCCGGAGAACCCGTTTTGCATAAAAAGGTCGCGATCCTGTTGGCGATCGCCACCACGACCTTCACGATTGCGGCCTGCAGCGACAAGCTGGAAGCTGGCAAATCGTGTCCGTTGTTGTGCCCCGAACAGGCGATCACGCTCCGCGACACGATCATCGACGCGGTTCATGGCGACACGACCATCACCGGTTTGCCGCCGATCGGCTCCGAGACGTTTCTGATGCTGTCGTCGCATGGCGACACCGTGGAGACGCGCGCGATCATTCGCTTCGACACCCTCGAGCAAACGTTCCTCGCCGCGAATTCCGTGGACAGCACGATCACGAAGCTCGACAGCGCACTGCTCGTGCTGCCCATCGCAAAACCCGATAGCGCGCATCGGCCCGCGACGCCTGTGACGATCGAGGTGTATGACGTCGACACGGCGGCCACGGATACCGTGAGCTCGATTCTCGGCGCGCTCTTTCGGCCCGATCGGTTCCTCGGTTCCAAGACCTTCGCGCCCGAGTCGCTGCTCGATACGATCCGCGTGCCCATCGCGAAGGACAGCGTCCTCACGCGGATCGATAGCGGGACGCATCTGCGACTCGGCCTGAAGCTGGTGACCGGGGCGTCACGCGGGTACGACATCCGGATCGGCACCACGCTCGGCGGTAACGCGGCGAGCCTGCGGCTACGGCCGTCGAGCGACACCGCCGTCAAGCCGCTCATCATCAGTCCCGTGTCGCGCACGCCCACGGATCAGGTATTCATTTCCGGGCCGTTGGCGGACTACACGATCGTCCTCAAAGGACCGACGACGACGCCAGAGACACAGCTCGCCGTTGGCGGAATCCCATCGCGACGCTCGCTCCTTCGCTTCGACGTCCCGGCGCACATCGTCGACTCGACGACGATCGTCCGCGCGTCGTTGCTGCTGACACAAACTCCAAATCGTCGGGTCGACGCGCACGACTCCGTGTACGTGTTCCCGCTCGCGATCCTCGCCGCCCCGGCCATCACGGAACCGGCCACCTTGCTCCGCTTCGTGAGCTCGGCTGGCTTCCTCGGCCTCGATTCGTTGCGGCTCGCTCCCGGTGACAGCGGCGTTCGGTCGTTCGAGATCGTCGGCCTGGTGCGTACGTGGCGAAACCAGCCAGCCACGGCGAGTCCTCGCGCGCTCGGGTTGCTGAGCGGTGCTGAAGCGCAGCTCCCGGCCGAAATCGATTTCTTCTCCACGAAGGCGCCACCGAGCGTTCGGCCGCGCCTCCGTATCACGTACGTGCCGCAAACCAGCTACGGGGTGCCATGACGACCAGCCTATCGTGCCGCACCCGGAGCGTGTTGCTGGCGGTCGTGGCTGCATTCTGCGTCGCGCCGGCAGTTGCCGCTCAATCGAATCTGAGCAGCCAGGGCTTCGGCTATCCGACCGGGCAGCTCAGCTCGCGCTCCGCGGGTACCGGCGGCGCCATCGCCGAAATCGATCCGCTTTCGCCGATCAATCCGGCGAGCCTCGCGATCGTCCCGACGCGCATGGTGTTCTTTCAGATCGAGCCGGAGTTCCGCACCGTCACGACGTCGGCCGGCACCGAGCGCACGACGACGGCGCGCTACCCGGTCGTGTTTGCAGCGATCCCCGTCGGCCACGGATGGGTCGCCAGTCTGTCCGCGTCGACGCTGCTCGACCGGACATCGACGACGTCGTTCACGAGCGTTCAGCATCTCACGGCCGTGGACAGCGTGGGGATGACGACGAAATTCGAGATCGACGGGGCGATGGACGATGTCCGCCTCGGTGCGGGCTGGGCGCCGGCGCGGTGGCTGCGGATTGGATTCGGCGCGCACGCCATCACGGGGCACAATCGCGTGAGCGTCACACAGACGTTCGCCGACTCGATCGCATTCTCGCCCTTCTCGCAGCAACGCACACTGAGCTTCAGCGGCGGCGCCGGCTCGGCCGGGATCCAGGCCGCGGCCAAGTGGTTCACGTTCGCCGCCTCGGCCCGTACTGGCGGCACGGTTCGATTGACCGCCGAGGACACTGTGCTTGGCCATGGCACCGTGCCGACGCGGTTTGGAGGGTCGTTGACGTATACGGGCCTCGCCAACTCGTTCTTTTCCGTGCGGACGTCGCACGACAAATGGTCGTCGCTCGGAAGTCTCGGTGAAGCCGGGTTGAAGGGCGTGGACTCGTGGGATACGAGCGTGGGAGCGGACGTGGCCGGGCCCCGGCTTTTCGATCGGATCGTGTTCGTCCGCGCCGGATTTCGCGACCGGACCCTTCCGTTTCAGGCATCCGGTCGTACTGTAACCGAGAAGAGCGTCACGGGCGGGCTGGGCACGACCTTCGCAAACAATCGGATCCTGGCCGATCTTGCCGTGATTCATGCCGCCCGGAGTGCTAGTATTGCCGCGTCGGAGCACGCCTGGTTGATCAGTCTGGGGTTCAGCGTTCGTCCATGAGCCGCTCGTGCAGGACACCGCCCTACCGCCGAATGCACCGCTGATTCTCGTCGCCGACGACGTGTCGGCGAACGTGGAGCTGTTGTTCGATCAGCTCCACGTACTCGGCTTTCGCGCCATCGCCGCCTGGGACGGGCCATCGGCGCTCTCGGCGTGCTTCGAGCATCGGCCGGATCTCTGCATTCTCGACGTATCGATGCCGGCGGGCGACCTCGGCGTCGACGATCGCTCCACGGGGTTCGAAGTCTGCCGCCGGATCAAGCGCGACCCGCGCACCAAGAGCATCCCGGTCATTTTCGTCACGGCGCTCAACGACACCACCGATCGCGTCAAGGCGATCGAGGCCGGCGGCGATGATTTTCTGACCAAGCCGCACAACCGGCTAGTGCTCGGCGCGCGCGTGCGCAGCCTGCTCAAGCTCAAGGCGGCGACCGACTCGCTCGAGGACACGCTGCGCAAGTTGCGCGAGGTCGAGAAGATGCGTGACGATCTGATGAAGATGATCGTGCACGATCTCAAGACTCCGCTCACGTCGGTGCTCGCGACGATGGAGATGCTTGCCGACGGCGACTTCGGCGCGCTCAACGAGCAGCAGCGCAAGATGCTCAGCGACGCCGAGAGCAAGGCCGAGGATCTGCTCGCCCTCATCGGCGATCTGCTCGAGGTGTCGCGCATCGAAGAAGCCACGATGACGCTCGACGTACAGCCGATCGCGCCGGCCGCGCTGCTCAACGAGGTGATCCACGAGTGGGACATCCGGTTCCAGCAGGAGGGCGCGGCGGCGACAGTCGACGTGAGCGACGACGCGCCGGTGTTCGAGGCCGACAAGGCATTGCTGAAACGCGTAATCGGCAACCTCGTTCAGAATGCTCTAACGCACTCGGCGACGGCGGTGACTCTGCAGATGAGCGCCCGCCGCGACGGTGACGGCATCCTGTTCACCGTCGCTGACAACGGCCCCGGAATTCCGCCCGAGTACCACGAGGTGATCTTCCGCAAGTTCGAGCGCGTGAAGAATCCGAACATGCCGCGCACGCGCAGCTCGGGTCTCGGCCTCGCGTTCTGCAAACTCGTCGTCGAGGCCCACGGTGGCCGTATCTGGGTGCAGAGCGCCGGTGAGGGGAAAGGCAGCTCGTTCCATTTCTCGCTGCCCCCCAGGCCGATTCCGCGCGAAGGTCGCATCGTGACGGCCGAGTGGCCGGTGGCGAAGGTGGCGTCGGCGTGAACGTGTATCTGCGGACCTTCGGGTGCCGCGCGAACCACTACGATACCGAAGCGGTGCGGGCGATGGTCGAGGCCGGCGGGCACTCTATCGTCGCCTCGCCAAGTGACGCAGATGTGGCGGTATTCAACAGCTGCGCCGTGACGTCCGAGGCGGAGGCCGAGCTCCGCAAAGTTGTGCGGCACGTCGCTCGAGAGAGTCCGGCGCTGCGCAGCATCGTCATGGGCTGCGCGGCAGCGCTCGACGACTCCCGTCCGGCTGCGCTGCGCATCGCCTCGCTGCCGTCTGTAGATCGAGTCGTCGCTGGTGCCGATCTTCCCGCGCTGGCGAGCGCCCTCGAGCTCTCGCCGGCGACAATGCCGGTGACGACGCGCGTCCAGTCCGGAACTCGTGCGCTGCTGCGCATCCAGGACGGCTGCGACGAGCACTGCACCTTTTGCGCGACGACGATCGCGCGCGGCGCAAATCGCAGCCGTCCCGAACGCGAGTTGGTCGAAGAAGCGCTCGCGCTCGCCGAGCGTCATCCGGAGATCGTGATCACCGGCATCCACATTGGGACGTACGGGACGGACATCGGCTCGTCACTCGGCCGACTGATGCAGCGTCTGGTGCGGGAAGTGCCGCGCGCGCGTTTCAGACTGTCGTCCATCGAAGCGACCGAGATCGACGATGCGCTGTTCGACCTCCTCGTGAATGCGCCGTCGATGCTTTGTCCTCACGTGCACGCACCGCTGCAGTCCGGCTCTGACGCCGTGCTCAAGCGAATGGGCCGGCACTGGTACACGAGCGCGAGCTACTGCACTGCCATCGATCGGTTGGCTGGGCACCTGCCAACACTCGGACTCGGCGCTGATGTCATCACCGGCTTTCCCGGCGAGACAGACGCCGATCACGCGGCGACGATTCGAATCGTCGAATCGCTCCCGTTCACCTACCTGCACGTGTTTCCGTATTCGGTGCGGCCCGGGACGCCGGCCGAGCGGCTTACGGGCCGCGTACAGCCGAGTATCGCGACCCGACGTGCGGCTGAGTTGCGCTCGCAGTCTGCGCGAAAAGCCGCGGAGTATCGATCGCGTCGCGCCGGCGGCTCGGCCGACGTCGTCGTCATCGGCCGCGGCGTCGAACGCGAGGGCATGACGGGCGACTATCTCACCGTCCAGCTGGAGCCGCGACCGTTCGAGCCGGGAGCCAGGTTTTTCGGCCGTTTGCAGACGTCGCCCGGCGGCGGTCTTCAAGCTATTTTGGTTGAATGACTTGCGACGAGCGACCGACGGTCTACGTCGAGACGTACGGCTGCCAGATGAACGTGAGCGATTCCGAGCTGATGCTCGGAAATCTGGCCGCGCACGGCTACGATCCGGTCGATAGCCCCGACGGCGCGGACGTCATCCTCGTCAACACGTGCGCGATTCGCGACCACGCGGAGCAGCGCGTCATCGGCCGGCTCGGCGAGCTGCGCCGGAACATGAAGCCCGGCGCGGTGGTCGGCGTGACTGGCTGCATGGCGCAGCGGCTCGGCCCGCAGCTGTTGACCAAGGCCAAGCACGTGAGCGTAGTGATCGGTCCCGACGGCTACCGCGCCCTGCCGGCACTGATCGAAGGCGCGCGGCGCGGCGAACGGACGATTGCCACGACGTTCGATCTCGAGGAGCACTACGAGGACTTCCAGCCGCGCCGATTCGACAAGGTGAAGGCGTGGATTCCGGTACAGCGCGGGTGCGACTATCGGTGCACGTACTGCATCGTGCCGACCACGCGTGGACCCGAGCGCAGCCGCCGGCTCGCCGACGTCGTGCGAGAAGTCGAAAGCGTCGTCGCCGATGGCATGAGCGAGGTCGTGCTGCTCGGGCAGACCGTGAATTCGTATCACGATGGCGAGTTCGGTTTCGCCGAACTCCTGCGCGCCGTGGGCAAGGTCGACGGCGTGCGCCGGATACGGTTCACGAGCCCGCACCCGAACGACTTCAGCGACCGCGTCATCGAGGCCATGGCGGAGGTCGATGCGGTCTGCGAGCACGTGCACCTGCCGATGCAGTCGGGCTCTTCGCGCGTGCTGAAACGAATGCTCCGTCGCTATACGCGCGACGAATACCTCGACTGCGTTGCCAAGTTGCACACGGCGATCCCAGGGCTGTCGGTCACGACCGACGTGATCGTGGGCTTCCCAGGCGAGACGGACGAGGATTTCGAGGAGACTCTCGACGTCGTCCGCGCCGTCGGCTTCGCGGACGCGTTCACGTTCAAATTCTCACCGCGCGACGGCACTCCGGCCACACGAATGCCCCCGGAGCTGACCGTGTCCGACGAAGTGGCAAGCGAGCGGCTGGCGACACTCGTGGCGACGATCCGTGGCATATCGCGCGCGGCCAACCTGCAGCAGCTCGGCCAACGGTACGAAGTCCTCATCGAGAAGGAAGCGCGGCGCGGCGGCGATCTGCTCCAGGCGCGCACGCGCGACTTCAAGACCGTTCTGGTGCCGGGCGACGGATCGATGGTCGGCCGTTACGTCAACGTCGAGATCACTGGTACGACTGGATCGACGTTTACGGGCCAGATTGTCCGCGAGCGCCAGCCGCTCCCACTCGCCGGCTGAGACTCGGCGGCACCACGCCGCTATCCGCAACACAACGATGCGGCCGATGGCCAGCGCGCACGCCAGAATGCGCGGGCCATGCCGCTCGTCGTCCTCGCGCTCGGCGCATACGTCACCGGTCTCCTCGCCGGGTATTCGGGCTCTCTCATAGTGGTCGCCGCGGTCGCTACCACGGCGACCATCGTCGGCGCGCAGCGCGACCGTTGGATCGCGGTCGCGCTGGTTTCGCTGTGCCTGACGGGCGCCGTCGTAGCACGAGCCACGGATCGGCAGCGCGCCGAGTGCAGCGCCGGTCTCGCGCGTGCGAGCGCGGTTCGCGTCGTCCTCGACGACAGCGTCGCGCCGGGCGGCTACGTGGGCGCCGAGACTTTGCCCTGCCACGGCGTTGCCTGGCTGGCCGTCGAGGGCGGGGAAGCCGCGGCGGGGTCGGAGGTGATCGCGACCGGCCAGATCGTCCCGACGCAGCGCGGGCTCCTCGTTCAACGCGCACGCGTCACAACGGTGCGCCGGCCCGGCATTCTCGACCGGCTGCGCACGTCCGCCGGCCATGGCATCGATGGAACGTTCGGCTCGGATGCGCCGCTCGTTCGTGCGCTGCTGATTGCCGATCGCCACCAGCTGTCGCCGGAAGTGCGGGACCGATTTGCCGCGGCAGGGCTGGCGCACATCCTGGCGATCGCTGGCCTGCATGTCGGCATCATCGCACTGTTCATCGAGGTCACGCTCGAGTTGGCGGGCGTACCGCGGCGACGCGCCAATGTCGTGACGATCGTCGCCGTCGTGGGCTACGTCGCCATGATCGGCGCTCCGGTACCCGCGGTGCGTTCGGCGACGATGCTGACGTCGTTGTTCTCGAGCCGCCTCGGCCAGCGGCCAACGTCGCGATGGGCGATCGTTACGTTGGGTGCCGCTCAGCCGATCGTCGACCCGCGCGTCGTGCTCGACGCAGGCTACCAGTTGAGCGTCCTCGGCGTGTTGTCGATGATCTCCGCCGGCATGCTGGGCCGCCGGCTCGGCGTGCACCGATTGCCATGGCTCGCAAAGGAGGTCGTCGTGACACTGCTCGGAACGACTGTGGCGACGATTGGCTCGGCGGCGGTGGTCGCGTGGGTCTTCGGTCGCGTGAGCGTGGCCGCGCCGCTCACCAACCTGGCGGCGACGCCTCTCATCGCCTTCGCGCAGCCAATGATCTTCTGTGGAATGGTGCTCGCGCCGCTTCACCCGATAGCGGCGATCTTTGCCGACGCCGCGCATCCGCTGCTCGCGTTGCTCGATGGTGTGGCGACGACCGCCGCGGGACTCTCTTGGGCGTCAGTGCCCGTGGCGCCTACCGCACTCGCGGCGGCGATCGCCGGCGTCATGTCAGCGGCGACGATCGTCGCGTGCGCTTCGCGCGATTGGCTGCGTCCCACGTGTGTCGCCGTGGGCATGGCAGGCCTCCTCGTGTGGCTGCCCCTCGCGCCCTCGCGTTCGGGGCAACTCGAGGTGCATGTGATCGACGTGGGCCAGGGCGACGCGATCGCGCTGCGCACGCCACACGCGCACTGGATCCTCATCGACGCCGGTCGCGCCTGGCGTGGCGGCGACGCGGGGCGCGCGACGGTCATCCCGTACATCGGCCGGCGCGGCGGTCGGCTCGACCTGTTCGTGCTCTCGCACCCGCACACCGATCATGTCGGAGGCGCCGCGAGCGTGCTGCACGCTCTCCGGCCCAGAGCTTTCGTGGACGCCGGCTTCCCCGGATCAGCTGACGCATATCGAGTCAGCCTCGACGTCGCTCGCCGCGATCGCGTCCACTGGGCACGGGCCCACCCTGGCGACACGCTGACGATCGACGGAGTCTCGCTGCGCCTTTTGGCGCCCGATTCGGCATGGACGGCGTCACTGGTCGACCCGAACCTGGCGAGCGTGGTCGTGCACGTTCGTTACGGTGAAATCTCCATGCTCTTCATGGGAGACGCGGAACAGCCGGAAGAAGACTGGCTGCTCGAGCGCGACAGCAGCGCGCTCCGCGCCGACGTGCTCAAGGTCGCTCATCACGGGAGCCGGACGAGCAGCAGCGACCCGTTCCTGGCCGCCGTGCAGCCGCGACTCGCCGTGGTCTCCGTTGGTGCGGGCAACTCGTACGGACTGCCGACGCCGGCGGTCATGCACCGCCTCGCCGCGCGTGGGGCGCAGGTATTGCGCACCGATCGGCTCGGCACGATCGTCGCGAGGACCGATGGACATCGTGTGTTCGTGGACGCCGCTGGAGACACATGGGAATTGCCGCCACGCTCATTGCCGCGGCCCGCGCCGTAGCGGGCCACCCGACCGAGTTACCAAGCCATCTGCTCGATCGCCATCCAGAGCTCGCGTGCGCGCGCTGGCGACGCGGCGGGCTGCCCGTGCGCGTCGGCGGCTGGTGCCTTGGTCAGTCGACTGTGTCGGCGATCACACTGTGGCACACGATTTGGTTGGCACCCAACCTCGAGGCGTCCGAAGAATTGCTCTTGCACGAGATTCGGCACGTTGCCCAGTTTGAGGCCAGCGTTTGGTTCCCGGTGCGATACGTCTGGGAATCCATTCGCCACGGCTATTCGCGAAATCGATTCGAGGTCGACGCCCGAAGCTACGCGGCCCACCGCGTTCGGCCCACGACCAGGCAGGCTCCCGACACGGTGAGGTAGCGGTGGTTAAGCACACGGCAACGTCGGTCGTCACGATCGAGCGTTTTATCATCGAAGAAGAGCGGAACCATCCCGAGGCGACCGGCGAGCTGTCCGGCATCCTCTACGACCTGGCGCTCGCCGCCAAGATGATCGCCAACAAGGTTCGCAGCGCTGGCCTGGCCGACATTCTCGGCTCCGCCGAGAGCGAGAACGTGCAGGGCGAGGTACAGCAGAAGCTGGACATCATGGCGAACGAGATCATCGTCAAGGCCATGGACCATGGCGGCCGGTTGTGCGCCATGGCATCGGAAGAGGAGCCCGGGATCATCCAGATCCCGGAGCACTTCAAGTGCGGCAAATACTGCCTGCTGTTCGATCCGCTCGACGGCTCGTCGAACATCGATGTCAACGTGCCCGTGGGGACGATCTTCTCGGTCGTTCGCAAGATCACGCGCGGGCGGCATGGTGAGCTGGAGGACATGTTGCAGCCGGGGCGCCGCCAGGTCGCCGCGGGCTACGTGATCTACGGCTCGAGCACGATGATGGTGTACACCACGGGCCAGGGCGCGCACGGCTTCACGCTCGATCCGTCGATCGGCGAGTTCCTGTTGTCGCATCCCAACATTCGAATTCCCGAACAGGGCCGCTACCTCTCGGTAAACGACTCGTACGAGGAGTTGTGGGACGACCGGGTGCGGTCGGTCATGCGCCACTACAAAGGGCTCGAGGGCGGGCGCAAGGCGCTGAGTACGCGCTACGTCGGATCGCTCGTCGCCGACTTCCATCGCAACCTCCTCGGCGGCGGCATCTTCGCTTATCCGTCCAACCGGAAGACGCCAAAGGGCAAGCTGCGCCTGTTGTACGAGGCCAATCCGCTCGCGTTCATCGTCGAGCAGGCGGGCGGCGCGGCATCGAACGGCACTCAGCGAATCCAGGACGTTCTCCCCGACGAGCTGCATCAGCGCACGCCGTTGTACATCGGCAGCAAGAGCGAGGTCGAGCTCGCGACGCGCATCCTCACGGGGCAGCCCGAGCTGGTCAGCGCGTAGTCCGGGCGGCGGGCGACGGGCGACCGAGGGCTGGGTGTCGGGTTATCTTGCGGACGCCCAGCCCTGTCTCATGTCCGACCGCCCCGTCACGTCGCCATCCGGAATCCCGATCGCCACGGTGTATCGCCCCGACGATGCGCCGGTGGACTACGCGCGCGACCTCGGCGACCCGGGCGCGTTTCCGTTCACGCGCGGCATTCAGCCGACCATGTACCGCGGCCGTTTGTGGACGATGCGGCAGTACGCGGGATTCGGAACGGCTGCCGAGACGAATCGCCGCTTTCGGTTGTTGCTCGACGCCGGGCAGACCGGACTGAGCGTCGCCTTCGATTTGCCGACGCAGATGGGGATCGACTCCGATTCGCCGCGCGCGTTGGGCGAGGTCGGACGGGTTGGCGTCGCGATCGACACGGTCGAGGATATGCACCGTGTCTTCGAGGGCATTCCGCTGGACAAGGTGTCGACGTCGATGACGATCAACGCGACGGCGTCCACGCTGCTCGCGATGTACATCGTCGTCGCCGAGGAGCGCGGCATCGCGCGCGAGCAGGTGAGCGGGACGATCCAGAACGACATTCTCAAGGAATACATCGCTCGCGGCACGTACATCTATCCGCCGGAGCCAAGTCTGGCGCTCATCGCCGACGTCTTTCGCTTTTGCGCGGCGGAGGTGCCGAACTGGAATCCGATCTCGATTTCCGGCTACCACATTCGCGAAGCCGGTGCGACGGCCGTTCAGGAACTGGCATTCACGTTCGCGAACGCCATGGAGTATGTCCGCCGAGCTGTCGAGTCGGGGCTTCGCATCGACGACTTCGCGCCGCGCCTGTCGTTCTTCTTCGCGGCGCACAACGACCTGTTCGAGGAGGTTGCGAAGTTCCGCGCCGCGCGGCGTCTGTACGCCCGGCTCATGCGCGACCGCTTCCAGGCCGGGGACGCCAGCGCCCGCCTGCGGTTTCACACACAGACCGGCGGCGTTACGCTCCAGGCGCAGCAACCGCTCAACAACGTCGTTCGGGTGGCGATGCAGGCGTTGTCGGCCGTGCTCGGCGGCACGCAGTCGCTCCACACCAACGGGTACGATGAAGCGCTGGCGCTTCCCACTGCCGAAGCGGCCACGCTCGCTCTCCGCACGCAGCAGATCATCGCCAACGAGACGGGCGCCGCGCTCACGGCCGATCCACTCGCCGGCAGCTATTACGTCGAGCGTTTGACGACGGAGCTCGAGTGTCGCGCGCAGGAGCTGCTGGGCAAGGTCGACGAGCTTGGTGGCGCGGCGCGGGCGATCGAGGCGTCGTTCTTTCAGGAAGAGATCGCGCGAAGCGCCTATGAGCAGCAGATGCGAGTGGAACGCGGCGAGACCGTGGTCGTGGGCGTCAACAAGTACGCCGACGAGGCGCCGCCGCCACTCATTCCAGCGCCGGATTACAGCGCGCTCGCACGAGAACAGACCGCGCGGTTGGCGGAGGTCAAGCGCGCCCGCGACCAGGCAAAGATGCGGCTCACACTCGACACACTGGGTGAGGCGAGCCGCGAATATGCCGGGACTGGAACGCGGCGTCCGCCGCTCATGGAGCTGATCGTCGATGCGGTCCGCGCGCGGGCGAGCGTTGGCGAGATCGCCGACACGCTCCGCGACTCGTGGGGCGAGTATCGTCCCGGGTGACCGAGTCACTTGAACGCGGCCCGGAGCACGCATACCTTAGACGTTCGCGTTCAACCGTCTAAGTATCAGCCAAATGCCGACTTACGAGTATCGCTGTCCTGAGGGTCACAACTTCGAGCGCTTCTATCGCAAGATGAGCGATGCGGCGCCCGAGCTTGCTTGCCCGCAGTGCGGAAAGATCGCGGAGCGGCAGCTGACTGGAGGCGCCGGGCTCGTCTTCAAGGGCTCGGGATTCTATCTCACCGATTACGGCAAGAACGCTCATCGCAAGGGCGAGCCGGCAGCGTCATCTGGCGAGAAAGGCGGCGACACCGGCGGCGAAGGCAAGGCGGCCGACAAGGCGGCCGACAAGGCGAGCAAGGAGTCGCCGAGTGACGCGAAGCCAGCCGCCAGCAAGTCGACCGAATCATCGGGTGCGAGCGGCGCTGCGGCCGCGGCCAAGACCACCAAGCGCAAGTCGGACGAGTAATGGACGGCACTGACCTGCTGCGCGCCGAGCTTGCGCGCGCCGCGCAATCACTGGGTGCGCCCGACGACATCGAGCCGCAGATCGAGCGGCCGCGAGATCCGGCGTTCGGCGACTGGGCGACGAACCTGGCGATGGTTCTGGCCAAGCCATTGCGCCGCAAGCCGCGCGATCTGGCCTCGGCGATCGTCGAGCGATTGGATCACGCGCGTGCCGGGATCAGCGCGGCGGAGATCGCCGGTCCGGGCTTCATCAACTTTCGGGTGGCCACGGACGTCTTTGCCGAGGCGCTGCGGGCACTGATCGCGGCGGGCGATCAGTATGGCCACTCGAACATCGGGCAGGCCTGTCCGGTGAACGTGGAGTTCGTGTCGGCCAACCCGACCGGACCGCTGCACGTTGGACACGGACGCCAGGCGGCGATCGGCGACGCGATCGCGTCGCTGCTCGCGGCAACGGGCTGGCGGGTGACGCGCGAGTTCTACTACAACGATGCCGGCGCGCAGATCATGAACCTGGCGACGAGCGTGCAGGCGCGCGTGCGCCAGCTTGGGGGACGGGACGTCGCGTTCCCCGAGAGTGGCTATCACGGCGAATACATTCGCGATCTCGCACAACGCTACATCGATGAGCATCCGTCGGATCCGTCGGCCGACGATCTCGACGCGGTACGTCGTTTTGCCGTTCGCGAGCTGCGCAAGGAGCAGGATCGTGACCTGCAGGCGTTCGGCGTGTCGTTCGACGTGTATTTTCTCGAGACGTCGCTGTACAGCGACGGCCGCGTCGACGAGACGGTGAAGCGGCTGATCGGCGCCGGCCACACCTACGAGAAAGACGGCGCGCTCTGGCTCAAAACCACCGACTTTGGCGACGACAAAGATCGGGTGATGCGAAAGAGCGACGGCAGCTACACGTACTTCGTGCCCGACGTCGCCTACCATGTCACGAAGTGGGAGCGCGGCTTCGTGCGCGCGATCAACGTGCAGGGCGCCGACCATCACAGCACCGTGACGCGTGTGCGCGTCGGTCTGCAGGCGCTCGATGCCGGCATTCCGGAGGGGTATCCGGATTACGTGCTGCATCAGATGGTGACGGTGATGCGTGGCGGCGAAGAGGTGAAGATCTCCAAACGCGCCGGCAGCTACGTCACGGTTCGTGATCTCATCGACGAAGTCGGCCGCGACGCGGTTCGCTATTTCTTCCTCATGCGGAAGGGCGACTCGCAGCTCGTGTTCGACGTCGATGTCGCGCGCGCGCAATCGGACGAGAATCCGGTGTACTACATCCAGATGGCGCACGCGCGCATGTCGGGCATCTTCCGCGTCGGCGAGATCGACCCGGCATCGATCACTGGCAACGACGTCGACCTCTCGGTGCTGTCGCTTCCGGAAGAGCAGGAGCTCATCAGGGCGCTGGTCGACTATCCCGCGCTGGTCACCGGGGCGGCGCAGGCGCTCGAGCCGCATCGCATCGCCACCTACCTGCACGACACGGCGTCCAAGGCTCATCTGTGGTATCACAAGGCGCACGTGCTGAACGAGCCTGAGCCGATCCTCCGGGCCCGACTCGTACTGGCGCGCGCGTCGCAACTGGTCCTGCGCAATGGCCTCGAGCTACTCGGCATCACGGCACCGGAGCGGATGTGAGCTCGAGGGTTGGAGGATTGGAGGGTTGGAGGGCTGGATGACAGACGGAATCCGAACCGGCGCCCTCGAACCCTCTAACCCTCGAACCTTCGAGCCATCCAGCCCTCGAGCCCTCTAGCCCTCTAGCCCTCTAGCCCTCTAGTCCTCTAGCCCATGTCCGTCCTCGTCGTTGGCTCTGTTGCGCTCGATTCGGTCGAGACGCCGTTCGGGAAGGCCGATCATGTGCTCGGGGGCTCGGGCACGTTCTTTTCCGCATCGGCGAGCCACCTCGCGCCCGTGCAGCTGGTCGGTGTCATCGGGACCGACTATCCCGTCGACGACCTGCGTCGCGTGCTCGCCAAGCGGCCCATCGATCTCTCGGGACTCGAGTGCGCCGACGGCGCGTCGTTCCGCTGGCGCGGGCGATACCGGCACGACCTCAACATGGCGGAGACTCTCGAGACGCACTTGGGCGTGTTCTCCAACTTCCGGCCCAAGATCCCCGAGGCATTCCGCAGTGCGCCGTTCGTCTTTCTCGGCAACATCGATCCGCGCTTGCAGCTCGAGGTGCTCGAGCAGGTCGCTAAGCCCAAGCTCGTGGCCTGCGACACGATGAATTTCTGGATCGAGAGCCGGCGGCCGGACCTGATGGCGCTCCTCGAGCAGGTCGACCTCATCACCCTCAACGACGCCGAAGCGCGGCAGCTCACCGACGAATTCAACCTCGTGCGCGCCGCGCGCTGGATCATGGCCCACGGCCCGCGGCACGTGGTGATCAAAAAAGGCGAGCACGGCGCGTTCATGTTCACTCACGAGAACATCTTTTTCGCGCCGGCCTATCCACTGGAGAGTGTCTTCGACCCGACCGGCGCCGGCGACTCGTTCGCCGGCGGATTCATGGGCTATCTGGCGCGGACCGGGGATCTCTCCGAACAGAACATGCGTCGCGCCGTGGTGTACGGTTCGGCCATGGGCTCCTTTGCCGTGGAGAAATTTTCCATCGACCGACTGCTCGAGATCACGCCCGAGGACATCCGGCGGCGCGTGGCCGACTTCCACAGGCTCGTGGTCTTCGAGCGGGACATCGAGTGAGCGGACAACTCGATTATCGCGCCGCCGGCGTGGACATCGACGCCGCGGACGACGCGAAGCAGCGCATCAAGGCCCACGTCCTCTCGACGCTCACGGCTGGCGCGCGCGGCGAGTTCGGTGGCTTCGGCGGGATGTTTCGCGTCCCCACGGACGTGCCCAAGCCGGTGCTCGTCGCCAGTGCGGACGGCGTTGGGACCAAGCTCAAGGTGGCGATCGAAGCCAATCGGCACGACACGGTGGGACACGACCTCGTGAACCATTGCGTCAACGACATTCTCGTGCAGGGCGCGTCGCCGCTCTTCTTTCTCGACTACGTCGCATTTGGACGCCTCGACCCGATCGTCGCGGAAGGTATCGTGGCCGGAGTCGCGGCCGGTTGCCGCGAGAACGGTTGCGCGCTGCTCGGGGGAGAAACGGCGGAAATGCCCGGCGTCTACACGCCGCCCGACTACGATCTCGCCGGCTTCATCGTCGGCTACGTCGACGAAGATGCGATCCTTGGTCCCGCGCGCCTACGCGAGGGCGACGTACTGGTCGCGCTGGAGAGCAGCGGCCTTCACACGAACGGGTTTTCGCTCGCCCGCCGCATCGTGGACGAGCGCATGCAGCTCGACGCCAACGACCGCTTCCCGGGTGATGCGCGATCGGTGGCCGACGTGATGCTCGCGGTGCATCGGTCGTATCTCGAATCGCTTCGACCGGTGTTGTCGCGCGTGCACGCGATGGCGCACATCACCGGCGGCGGCATTCCGGGGAACCTGAACCGCGTCCTTCCGCCGACGCTCGACGCGGTCGTCGACACGTCGACGTGGGAGATTCCGAACCTGTTCCGGCAACTCGCCCAGGCTGGCAACGTGGATCGCGACGAGATGTTTCGCGCGTTCAACATGGGCGTCGGAATGCTAGTAATCGGCCCTGCTGATGCCGCGCAAGACGTGGTCGAGGCTGCCGCCGAGTGTGGAGTGAAGGCGTGGCGCGCGGGCGCGGTTCAGCGCGGCTCGGGCCGAGTGATCCTCAACTAGGAGTCAGTGGATGAAAGTTCCATGTGTCGTTGCCGCTGTGCTGATGGTCGCGGGGAGCGGCTTGCAGGCGCAGGATCTTCCGTCGCCTGTGTGTCCCGGACAATCGCTTCAGGAGCGAGTCGCGCAGGATGCCTGCCAGCAGGCGTATGACGTGTATCAACTCCTTGCCCCGCAACTGGGCCTGGCGCTCACGGGCGGCAACGCCACGGCGGGGCAGGGCGGGGTGCTTGGCGGGATCGGGCATTTCTCGGTCGGCGTGCGAGGCAACGTGTTCAGCGGGCTGTTGCCGGACGTGACGAATTTTCAGCAAAGTCTCAATGGCGCATCGCGAGCCACGCTGCCCACGACCAAGCAGATCGTGGGACTGCCCACGGCCGATGCCGCCATCGGCCTGTTCCGCGGACTCCCGTTGGGGGTGACCAACATCCTCGGGCTCGACGCGCTGTTCAGCGCGTCATACGTGCCGAAGATCAACGAGAACAGCGTCACGGTCGATCCGCGCACCAGTTTCCAGTTCGGTTACGGCGCGCGCGTCGGGCTGCTGTCCGAGTCGATCGTCACGCCGGGTGTATCGTTCAGCTGGATCGAGCGCGATCTTCCGACGACGGATGTCACGGGCACCGCGAGCAACGCGACGCTCAGCGTGAGCGGCGCAAAGGTTAAGACGAATGCCTGGCGGATCGTCGCCAGCAAGAGCCTGATCGTGTTCGGCGTCGCTGTTGGCGGGGGACGCGATCACTACGACCAGTCCGCCACCGTCGCGGGTGTCATCTCGGGCCTCGGCGGCGCGGCGACGACCCTCGCCACGTCCCAGACACTCGATCGTACGAACATCTTTGCCGATCTCTCATGGAACCTCCCGCTGTTCAAGATCGTCGGCGAAGTCGGCCAGGCGAGCGGCGGAACCGTTCAGACCTACAACTCGTTCGCCGGCGGCCGTGCCGATCGCTCGCAGGTGTACGGTTCGATCGGAATCCGATTGAGCAAATAGCGAGTCCATGAGCAACGCCGCGCGCGCGACGCAGGTCGACGCGGAGTACATGCGGCGGGCCCTCGCGCTCGCCGCGCGAGGATGGGGACAAACGGCGCCGAACCCGATGGTCGGCGCCGTCGTCGTTGCGGCCGATGTGGTGGTCGGCGAAGGCTACCACGCCCGCTACGGAGAGTCCCACGCGGAAGTCGTTGCGCTGCGCGCGGCCGGTGACGCGGCGCGCGGCGCGACGCTCTACGTCACGCTCGAGCCGTGCGCGCATTTCGGAAAGACTCCGCCGTGCGTGGATGCGATTGTCGACGCCGGCATAGCCCGAGTCGTGGCGGCGGCGCGCGATCCGAGTGACATCGCGCGCGGCGGGGTCGAGCGGCTTCGCGCCTCCGGTATCGCCGTGGATCTCGGTTCGGAGCGTCATCGTGCGCTCGAGCTCAACGCACCGTTCTTCAACGCGCACGCCAGCGCGCGACCGTGGGTCACCCTCAAGCTCGCGGTGTCGGCCGATTGGCGCATCGCCGACCCGAGCGGCCTCCATCGGTGGATCACTGGGGTCGACTCGCGGCACGAAGTGCACCGGCTCCGTGCCAACAGCGACGCGATCGCGGTCGGTATCGGCACCGTCCTGGCCGATGATCCGTCGCTCACGGTGCGCGACGCTCCAGCGCCCCGCGTCGCGCCGCGCCGCGTCGTATTCGACTCGAGCCTCCGCGCTCCGTTCGACTCTGTGCTGGTTCGAACAGCGCGCGAGATCGAGACGATCCTGATCGCACGCGACGATCCGCCCGGGCCGCGCCGCGATGCGCTGGAAGCCGTTGGCGTGCGCATCATCGGGGCGTCGAACCTCGGTGGCGCGCTGGCGTCGCTGCGCGCCCTCGGCATCCGGTCGCTCTTCGTGGAAGGCGGGGCTCGGCTGGCGGGGTCGATGCTCGCCGCGGACCTCGTCGACCGCCTCGTTATCTTTCAATCGCCGACCGAACTCGGCGATACGGCGCTCGGAGCCTTCGATTTTGCGCCGCAGGGTTTTGCCGGAGCACTCGCGAGCACCAGGGTCGTGGAGGAGGGCTCCTTCGGACCGGACCGCATGACCGTCTACGCACTGCACGAGGTACCGTGTTCACCGGACTGATCGACGACGTTGGCACCATCACGAGCGTTGCCGAAACGCCGGCGGGTCGCGAGCTCCGGATTGCGTGCCGGTACGAGGATCTCAGCGAAGGGGAGAGCATCGCGGTGAACGGCGCCTGCCTCACCGTGCTTCGATTTGGACCGAAGTGGTTCACCGTGGCGGCTATCGCAACGACCCTCGAGCGCACGACGGTGCGCGGCTGGACGACCGGCCGTCGCGTCAACCTGGAGCGCGCGCTGCGAGTGGGCGACCGGCTCGGCGGACACTTCGTCCAGGGCCACGTCGATGGCGTTGCTGGAGTTACGGATGTCCGCCAGGAGGGGGACGCCCGCCTCGTCGACCTTGCTCTGCCGGCGGGGCTCGCCGAGCTTATGGTGCAGCACGGGTCAGTCGCCGTGGACGGTGTGAGCCTCACCGTGAACGACCTTCCGGCGCCGGGAATACTTCAGGTGTCGCTGATTGACTACACGATGCGGCACACGACGTTGGGGACGTTGACCGCCGGCGACGAGGTGCATGTCGAGGCCGACATGCTGGGGAAATACGTGCAGCGTTTGCTCAAGGAACCGACATCATGGCATTTGGAACGATAGAACAGGCGATCGCCGACATTCGCGCGGGCAAGTTCGTGATCGTCGCCGACGACGAAGATCGCGAGAACGAGGGCGACCTCATTTGCGCCGCCCAGCTCGTGACGCCCGAGATGGTGAACTTCATGATCCGCAAGGCAGGCGGGCTGATCTGCCTTGCGATGACCGGCGATCGGGTCGATGGGCTCCGGCTTTCGCCGATGGCCGAGGCGAATCCGGACGAATACCGAACCGCGTACACGGTGAGCATCGATGCGTCGCCGCGGTATGGCGTCACCACCGGCATCAGCGCGCAAGACCGTGCAACGACGATTCGTGTGGCGGTCGATCCCGCCGCGATTCCCTCGGATCTGCGTCACGGCGGTCACGTCTTCCCGCTGCGCGCGCGTGAGGGAGGCGTCCTGCAGCGCGTCGGCCACACGGAGGCCGCGGTCGATCTGGCGCGGCTCGCCGGATTGCTTCCGGCCGGCGTGGTCTGTGAGATCCTGAACGAAGATGGAACGGCGTCTCGCCGGCCGCAGCTCGAGCGCTTCGCCGAAGAACAGGGCATCGTGTTCGTCACCGTTGCGCAGCTCGTAGCGTACCGTCTCCAGAGCGAGCGGCTCGTTCACCGCGTGGCCGACGCACGACTGCCAACCGAGCATGGAACGTGGCGCATCGTCGGCTACAAGAACGACGTCGACGCGCACGAGCACGTCGCGCTCGTCTACGGCGACGTCGCCGGCGGCGAGGATGTACTCGTTCGCATTCACTCGAAGTGCCTGACCGGCGACGTGTTTCACTCGCTGCGCTGCGACTGCGGCTGGCAGCTCGATAAAGCGATGGAGATGATCGCTGCCGAGGGCCGTGGCGTGATCGTCTATCTCGATCAGGAAGGGCGGGGCATCGGCCTGCTCAACAAGCTCAAGGCGTACGAGCTTCAGGACCGCGGGGCCGATACGGTCGAAGCGAACGAACAGCTCGGGTTCAAGCCCGATCTGCGCAACTATGGCATCGGAGCGCAGATCCTCCTGGACCTCGGCCTCAAGTCCATTCGGCCCATCACGAACAACCCGCGCAAAATGGTAGGGCTCGAGGGCTACGGCATTCGGCTCGGCGAGCGCGTGCCGATCGTGCAGCCGTCGCACGACGAGAACGAGGGCTATCTGCGCACCAAGCGGGACAAGCTCGGACACCTGCTCGCGTCGTAATGGCCGAATTCGCGGGCACGCCGGCGGGGCAGGAACGCCGCTTCGCCGTCATCGCCAGTCGATTCAACCACACCATCGTCGAGCGGCTCGTCGATGGCGCGCTCGACGCGCTCGTGCGCCATGGCGTTCGCTCCGATGATGTCGACGTCGTGTGGGTACCGGGCGCATGGGAGCTCCCGATCGCCGCGCGCCGACTCCTGGCCACCGAACGCTACGATGCCCTCGTCGCGGTCGGCGCAGTGATTCGCGGCGACACGCCGCACTTCGAGTTCGTCGCGGGAGAAGCTTCGCGCGGACTCGCGCAGGCGAGCTCCGACTTCGATACGCCGATCGGATTCGGGCTTCTCACCTGCGACGATGACGCCCAGGCCCGGGATCGCGCTGGTGGCGCGCACGGGAACAAGGGCTGGGACGCAGCGCTCGCCGCGCTCGAGATGGCCGACTTGTTCGATCGCCTGGATGCCACGGACGCGAGTTGAGACGCGCGCTCGCGCGCGCGTGCTCCAGGCCCTCTATGCCTGGGATCTCCGCGGCGGAGAGCAGCTCGAGCGCGTCGCTTCGCAGATCTGGGACGACCTTGCCGTCGATGCCGACGAGCGCCGGGTGGCCGTGCCACTCGTACGCGAGCTCGCGCAGCACCGCTCCGAGCTCGACGCCGAGCTCGCCGAGGTCACGACGAACTGGCGGCTCGAGCGGCTGAGCGTCATCGATCGTTCGGTGCTCCGACTTGCCGCGGCCGAGCTGTCGCGCGGCGAGACGCCGCCGCGCGTCGTGATCCAGGAAGCCGTGCGGTTGGCCGAGCGCTACGGCACCGTGAAGAGCGCCAAGTTCGTGAACGGCGTGCTCGACGCGTTGGCTCGGCGTATGGGACGCATGTAGTGCGCATCCTCGTCGTGAATTGGCAGGATCGAGAGAATCCACAGGCCGGCGGCGCCGAAATTCACCTCCACGAGATCTTCGGGCGCATTGCCGCGCGCGGACATTCAGTTCGCCTGTTGTGTGGCGGCTGGCCGGACTGTCCGCCGCGCGCGCGGCTCGATGGCATCGATGTGTACCGCGTCGGCCAGCGGCACACGTTCCCGTTCTTCGCTCATCGCTACTACAAGCGGCATTTGTCCGACTGGCCGGAGATCCTGGTCGAGGACATCAACAAGGTGCCATTGTACACGCCTCGGTGGCACGCACCGAGCACCGTCGCGCTCGTACCGCACCTGTTCGGATCGACGGCCTTCCAGGAGCTGGCCGCGCCGCTCGCCGCCGCCGTATGGACCGCCGAACGGCCTCTCGGCCGGATGTACCGGGGCGTACCCTTCGAGGCGATCAGCGAGAGCACGGCCGAAGATCTCGCCGCCCGCGGCATACCGCGGCAATCGGTCGAGGTGATCTATCCCGGGATCGACACCGTCTCGTACACGCCGAATGGCGCCGAGCGATCGCCAACACCGGTCTTCGCGTACCTGGGGCGCCTCAAGAAGTACAAGGGCGTCCACCTGGTCATCCGTGCGTTCGCCGCAATGCCGTCGCCTAACGCGGTCCTGGAGATCGCGGGGGCGGGAGACTACCGCGACGAGCTCGAACAGCTCGCGCAATCGCTTGACCTCGGCGATCGCGTGCGATTTCTTGGGCGCATCAGTGAGGCCGAAAAGCTCGCGCTGCTGCGGCGAGCCTGGGCCCTCGTGTTCGCGTCACCCAAGGAGGGGTGGGGTATCACGAATCTCGAAGCGGCGGCGTGCGCCACTCCGGTCGTTGCATCGAACTCGCCAGGGATCCGCGAATCGGTGCGTGACGGTCATACCGGTTTCCTCGTTCCGCACGGTGACACGGCGGCGATGGCCGCGGCGATGGGCCGCCTCGCCGAGTCGCCGGCGCTCGTCGCGCACCTGGGCGCCGAGGCCCGTTTCTTCGCCGAGAGCTTCACCTGGGAGCGAGCGGCCGATCAAACCGTTCGACACTTGCTGCACGTCGCGGGAAGGGATTGAGCCGTGGCTCCTTCGCTGACCGTCGGACGCCTCGTCGAGCGCATGCGCGAAACGCTGCAACTCGAGCACATCGAGATTACGGACGGACTCGATCGGCCGATCGAGAATCCGAACGCATCGAGTCCCGGCCTCGTGCTCGCCGGGTACGTCGATCGCTTTCCGGCAAAGCGTCTCCAGGTCCTGGGCGAAACGGAGATCACGTATCTCAAATCACTGGAGACAGAGCACCGGCGTCGCAACTTGACGCAGTTCTTTTCGTTTCCGATCCCGTGCGTGTTCGTCACCAAGGGCCTCGAGCCCGGGCCGGATCTGCGCGAGCTGGCGGCCGCCGCCCGTGTTGCGCTGATTCGATCGCACCTCAAGACCAACGAGTTCTACACGCGGCTCAAGCCGTGGCTCGAGGAAGAGTTTGCGCCGACCACCAATCTGCACGGCTCGCTCGCCGACGTGTTCGGCGTTGGGCTGCTGTTCGTCGGCCGCAGCGGTATCGGAAAGTCCGAATGCGTGCTCGATCTCGTCGAGCGAGGGCATCGGCTCGTGGCCGACGACCTCGTGATCGTCCGGCGGCGCGGCGGTGACGTGCTGATTGGCCGCGGTCACGAGATGCAGCGCCATCACATGGAGATCCGCGGCGTCGGGCTCGTCGATATCCCCTCGGTGTTCGGCATTCGTGCCGTGCGCCAGCAGAAGCGAATCGAGGTGGTCGTCCAGCTCGAGGAGTGGGACCACGACGCGCCGGTCGATCGCACCGGTCTCGAGGGAGAGACGACGAGGATTCTCGACGTCGAGCTCACCAAGGTCCGTGTCCCGCTCAATCCGGGAAAGAACATCACCGTCATCGCCGAAGTCATCGCGATGAATCATCTGCTGAAGTACAGCGGCATCAATCCCGCCGAACGGTTCAACGAGCGCCTGATGCGGCAGATGCGCGGCCGAACGGAGCTGATGGAGTATCTTCGAGAGGACAATGAGTAGCGACGTGCGGGAAACCGGCGGCGGGCCGCGTGCGAAGCCGCGTGCGATCATCGCCGGACACGGAGAGTTTGCCACGGGGCTCGTGTCGGCCGTCCAGCAGATCACCGGCCGCGGCGATCAGCTCATCGCGGTGTCGGTTCACCATCTCGGCGTCGAGGACATCGAAGAGCTGCTTCGCCGGCGTATGCTCGAGACGGGCGTGCGTGTGATCTTCACGGACCTGCAGGCCGGCAGCTGCACGATGGCATCGCGTCGCGTGCTTCGCGGCATGGACGACGCCGTACTCGTCGCGGGCACGAACCTGCCGACGTTGCTCGATTTCGTGTTCGCCGAAGACCGCACCGCGCCGGAGGCGGCGCGCCACGCGGCCGAGCGAGGTCGCGCCTCGATCTCCGTCCACGGGGCCACCGCGTGACCGTGCAGCTGTACCGCGTCGACGACCGCCTGATTCATGGACAGGTCGTCGTCGGCTGGGGACAGCCGCTCGACGTCGAGTTCATCGTGCTCGTCGACGACGCCGTCGCGGATAGCGAGTGGGAGCAGGAGCTGTACCGCATGGGCGTCCCGCCGGAGATGGATGTCTACTTTCATTCCGCGGATTCGGCGATCGCCGCCCTGGAACAGTACCGGACGGATCGGCGCCGCGGCATTCTCGTGACCGGCGACATCGCGACGATGACGAGCCTCGTGGAGCGCGCGGCGGTCACGGAAGTCAACATCGGCGGGATTCACTCGCGCCCGGGCCGAGTGCAGCGGATGCGCTACGTGTTCCTGTCGCCCGAAGAAGAGGAACAGCTTCGTGCGCTCGACGCGCGCGGTGTCACCGTCACGGCGCAGGATGTTCCGGGCGCGCGCCCGGTGCCGCTCGACGACATGCTCGCCGGTGTTCAGCCGTGACCGCGCTCGACGTGCTTCCGATCGCCATTCTCGGCGGGCTGCTCGGGCTCGATGTTGTCAGCTTCCCGCAGGCGATGATCTCGCGTCCGCTCGTTGCCGCCACCCTCGCCGGCGTGTTGATCGGCCATCCCGCGAGCGGACTTCTCATCGGCGCCGTGCTCGAGCTCATCGCGCTCGAGACGTTGCCATTCGGCGCGTCGCGGTATCCGGAGTGGGGATCGGCGTCGGTCGTCGGCGGCGCGATCTTCGCCTCGCACCCGTCGCACCCCGCCGGGGCAATGACCTGTGGAATGCTGGCCGCGCTCGCGACGACCTGGGTTGGCGGCTGGACGATGGTCAAGCTGCGCCAGGCCAACGCGAGTTGGGCACGAGCCCGCCGCGACGCGCTCGAGGCGGGTTCGCGGGGCGCGGTCACCTCACTGCAGCTGATCGGCATGACCGCCGATCTACTCCGCGGAGCGGCGCTCACCGCCGTGGCCTTCGCACTGCTCGCCCCCCTCGCCGATTTCAGCATCGCGCACTGGCACGTCGATGCGCGCCTCTCGCGCAGCATGGCAATCACCGTTGCCGCGAGTGTCGCTGGCGGCGCGGCGTGGAAGCTGTTTCACTCCACGCACGGCGCGCGCTGGTTCTTCGTCGGCGGTTTGGTCGTGGGCCTCTTCATGCTCTTCCTGCGATGACGACGGCGACGATGCCACGCGAATCCGCCGTCGCCTCGCTGCCGCTCAAGACGCGGATCGCAATTTTCGTCCGGCTCCTCGCGATCCAGGGAGCCTGGAATTACGAAAGCCTGCTCGGCAACGGCGTCGGTTTCTGCCTCGAGCCGGCGCTGCGCCTGCTACCCGAAGGAATTCATTCCACGCGATTCAAGTCCGCCCTGGCGCGTGAGAGCCACTACTTCAACGCGCATCCTTACCTCGCTTCGGTGGCCGTCGGTGCGCTCGCGCGCGCGGAGCTCGACGGCGAACCGCCGGAACGCATCGAGCGCTTTCGCACCGCGCTGTGCGGACCGTTGGGAAGCGTCGGCGATCGGCTCGTGTGGGCGGGGTGGCTGCCGTTCTGCTCTCTTGCATCGCTCGCGATCTTTGGACTTGGCGCGAACACGGCGGTCGTGGTCGCGTTTTTCCTGCTCGCGTACAACGCCGGCCACTTCGGCCTGCGGATCTGGGGGCTGCGGACGGGTTGGAGGCACGGGCTCCACGTCGCGACGGCACTCGCCAATCCAGTGCTTCGGAAAGGTCCGCAGCAGATCGGCCGCCTCGCGGCCGTCGCCACCGGCATCGCAATCCCGCTCGCGCTCGGCCGGGTGATTGGTCCGGGGCGCAGCTTCCTCGGGGCCGTGCTCGTCGCGGTGGCCTTGGGTTCGTTCGTGATCGTTCGCTTGAAAGGCCGTATCGAAGGCTGGCGGCTTTCTCTCGTCGTGCTGGCGGTGCTCGTCCTCATCTCCGTGATCGTCTAATGCCTGAACGAACCGTTCAGATCGTCAATCGAAACGGCTTGCACGCGCGGCCGGCCGCGGAGATTGTAAAGCTCGCGGCCAGGTTCAAGGCCGACATCACGATCGTGAAGGACGACCTCGACGTGAACGGAAAGAGCATCATGGGCGTCATGATGCTGGCCGCCGAGCACGGCTCGACGATTACCTTTCGAGCGGAAGGTCCCGACGCCGACCAAGCCCTCGACGCGCTCGCCGCGCTCGTCGGCAACAAGTTCGGAGAGAGCTGAGTGGATCGAAGGCTCCTCGGCATTCCAGCTTCGCCCGGCATTGCGGTCGGCCGCGTGCATCTCCTGCGCTGGGAGATCCCGGAGGTCAAGCATCGCATCATTCCGGACGAAGCCGTTCCCGCCGAAGTGCAGCGTCTCCACGCCGCGCTCGACGGCGCGAAAGAGCGCCTGAGCCACATCCGCGACCGCGTCGAGCGCACGACCGGTCCGCAAGAGGCGGCGATCTTCGACGTGCAGCGCTCGATCCTCGGCGACCAGGAGCTCATCACCGCCGTCGAAGATCTGATCCATCAGAATCTCGGCGCCGAAAAGGCATTCGAGATCGTGATGTTCGAGTGGGGCCAGCGATTCGGACGGGCCGCCCATCCCATGCTTCGCGAGCGCGTCGGCGATCTCAAGGACGTCGAGATTCGCGTGCTCACGCTGTTGCTCGATCTGCCCGACCACGACCCGGTCGATCTGCCCAAGGGATCGAACGCGATTCTCGTCACACACGATCTCACGCCGAGCCTTACCGTGCAGCTCGATCGCGAAGCGATTGCCGGCATCGCCACCGATGCGGGCACGCGCACGTCGCACGTCGCGATCCTCGCTCGGTCGCTCGGCTTGCCAGCGATCGTCGGTTTGAGAACAGCCACGCAGGAACTGGTCGGGACCGAAACCGCGATCCTCGATGGCTCGACCGGACTGCTCGGCATCAACCCGTCGCACCAGGACATCGAGTCGTACCGCGAGCGAGCCCGCCAGGAAGCGCTGGCCGAAGTCGAGCTGCGCCATCTCGCCAGCCTCGAGGCCGTGACCACCGACGGGATTCGCATCACGCTCCGCGCCAACGTCGATCTCCCGGAGGAAGCCGACCTTGGAGCAACGAGTGGGGCGGAAGGCGTCGGTCTGATGCGCACGGAGTTCCTCGTGGTCGGTCGCGCCACGATGCCCGACGAGGACGAGCAATACCGCGCCTATCGGCGTGTCGTCGAGGCATTCAAGGGTCATCCGGTCGTCATCCGAACGTTCGACATCGGCGGTGACAAGCTGCCGGTTGGCGGCTATGCGAGTGAGCCCAACCCGTTCCTCGGGTGGCGCGCGATTCGTATGTGCCTCGACCTGCCGGAGCTGTTCGGCGTGCAGCTGCGCGCGCTGCTCCGTGCGGCCGTCCACGGCGATGTCCACATCATGCTCCCGCTCGTCGTCACGGTCGACGAGGTCCGTCGTGCCCGCGAGATGCTCGACGCCGCGGCGCGAGAGCTCGAGGCGCGCGGCGCCGAATTCCGCCGCGACGTTCCACTCGGCGTGATGATCGAGACGCCGGCCGCCGCCGTCGCCTGCGACACCTTCGTTGGCGATGTCGCGTTCTTCAGCATCGGCACGAACGATCTGGTGCAGTACACGCTCGCGGTCGATCGTGGCAACGCCAACCTCGCGACCCGGTTCACGCCGCTCCACCCCGCGGTGCTCAAGCTGATCCGTCGCACGGTCTTTACCGCGCGACAGCACTCGCTCGACGTCGCGGTATGCGGCGAAATGGCGTCGCAGCCGCTCATGGCGTTCGCGCTCATCGGTCTCGGCGTGCGCCAACTCAGCGTCGCCCCGCGCTCGGTACCGCTCGTCAAGCGCATCGTGCGCAGCATCTCGGTGGAGGTCGCCGAAGACGCGGCGAGTGCGGCGGCAGCGGCAGGCACCGCGGCCGAAGCAGAAGCGGTCTTGAGCGGGACGCTCGCGGGAGCGCTCGGCGGTCAGACATTCATGGCGGACGGGTTGCCGGGCTGAGACGCAGAGCCTAGGGTTCAACAACCAGGCGCTCGCCTCTCAACTTCCGCCACCGCCCGCTGTGTACGATCGTCATCTTTTCACGTCCGAGTCGGTGACGGAGGGCCATCCCGACAAGGTCGCCGACGCCATCTCGGACGCCGTGCTCGACGCGATCCTTGCCGACGACCCCACCGCGCGCGTCGCCTGCGAGACGCTGGTCACCACCGGCCTGGCGTGCGTGGCCGGGGAGATCACGACGTCCACCTACGTGCACGTCCCCGACATCGTGCGCGGGACGATCGATCGAATCGGCTACACCGATCCTGCCTACGGATTCGACAGCAAGACGTGCGCGGTGATCAGCACGATCGACCGACAATCACCCGACATCGCGATGGGCGTCGACACCGGCGGCGCGGGCGACCAGGGGATGATGTTCGGCTACGCCACCGACGAGACCGCCGAGCTCATGCCGATGCCGATTCAACTCGCGCATCGCATCACTGAGCGGTTGGCCGAGTGCCGTCGGAGCGGCGCGGTCGAGTGGCTGCGCCCCGACGGGAAGGCTCAGGTGACTGTGGTGTACGAAGACAGGCAGCCCGTTGCGGTCGATACCGTAGTGGTGTCGACCCAGCATGGCGATCACGTCGCCGCGCGCGAGATTCGCTCGGTGATCATGGAAGCGATCATCGAGCCGACGATCCCGCCGGAGCTCCGCTCGAAGAAGATGAAGTACCACATCAATCCCACCGGACGATTCGTGATCGGCGGTCCGCAGGGCGATGCGGGCCTCACCGGTCGCAAGATCATCGTCGACACGTACGGCGGCATGGGGCGTCACGGCGGTGGCGCGTTCAGCGGAAAGGATCCGTCCAAGGTCGATCGCTCGGCGTGCTATGCCGCGCGCTGGGTCGCCAAGAACATCGTGGCGGCCAAACTGGCCCGGCGTTGCGAGGTGCAGCTCGCGTACGCGATTGGCGTGGCCGAGCCGGTCTCGTTGATGGTGGACACGTTCGGAACATCCGTCGTGCCCGAGTCGAGCATCACCGATGCGGTACGCGACGTGTTCGATTTGACGCCGCGAGGGATCATCGATGCCCTCGCGCTGCGAAAGCCGATCTACAGCGCAACGTCGGCGTACGGCCACTTTGGCCGTACGCCTCGCAAGGTGGGCCGCGGGCACTCCGCCATGACGTTGTTCACGTGGGAACGAACCGACCGGGCGGCGCAGCTCGCGCGCGCCGTCCGGTGATGCCGGGTGTCGTATGATTGAAGTCGTCGTTTCGAAGTTGGGTGTCGATCCGGGTTCGCAGACATACGTCGTCGTCCTGCAGGAAAAGGGCGGCGCGCGCCTGCTCCCGATCTGGATCGGCCAGGTGGAGGCCGAGTCGATCGTGATGCACATGCACAACATGAAGCGCTCACGGCCGCTCACTCACGACCTGTGCAAGTCGCTCATCCTCGCGAGCGGCTCGCGGCTCAAACGCATTCAGATTACGCGCGTCGAGAACAACACGTATTACGGCGAGCTCCATCTCGAGCGCGATGGCAAGATCGTCCAGGTCGACTCACGGCCGTCCGACGCCATCGCCATCGCCTTGCGTCTCGACGCGCCGATCTTCGCGGCTGAAGCGCTGCTCATGCGCGCCGACGAGGAAGAATCGGAGGAGAGCGAGAGCTACGGCGTACCGGAGTCGCCGGCGCCCGACGCCACGGAGCTGAGCGCCGATCAGCTGAAGCAGTACCTCGAGCAGCTGCGTCCGGAGGACTTCGGAAAGTTCAAGCTGTGATCTCGCTCGAGCAACGCGCGGATTCCACGACGCCCATCCGGCGCGTGGATGGACGTGTGGTGCGAGGGACGCGTCGCGGCGAAGTCCCGGTGGCGCATCAGTGGATCGTGCTGCACCGTGTCGGACCGGATCGCGCCGGCCCGATCGACTCGACGCGCAGCGGGGCCGACGGCTCGTTCAGCATGCGCTACCGGCCGTCGGGCGACACCACGGCCGTGTATTTCGTGTCCACATCGTACGGCGGCGTCGCGTATTTCACGACGCCTCTGCGCGCGCCGATCGTTCGCGGCGACGACGCGCGCCTCACCGTGTTCGACACGACGTCCGGACCCGTCGGGATCAAGATTGGCGGCCGCCATTTGATCGTCGGCAACCCACTGCCCGACGGACGACGGCCGATCGGCGAAGTCTACGATCTCGAGAACGACAGCACCGTCACGGCGATCGCGCGCGACAGCGTCACCCCAGTGTGGGCCGCCCACATTCCTGAGGCGGCGATCAATTTCCAGTTGAACCGCGGCGGCGATCTCGCGCCGGGCGCGGTATCGCAGCGCGGCACGTCCGTCGGGCTGTTCGCGCCGCTCAGTCCGGGAATTCGGCAGGTCGCATTCACCTACGATCTGCCGGCGCGCGCATTTCCCCTTAGCCTGCCGATCGAACGGCCGACGGGCGTGCTCGAGATTCTCGTGCAGGAGCCACGAGCGCGCGTCACGGGCGCGCGGCTCCGCGAGCTCGCGCCGGTGAGCACCGAGGGGCGTACGTTCCGCCGCTACCTCGCCCAGGATGTTGCCGCCAACACGGTCCTCGACGTCGACGTTCCACCCGTTGTCACCGCGACTCGAGAGCGCGTCTACGGCGGCGTCGGCATCGCGCTGAGCCTCACGATGGCCGCTGCGCTCGTCCTTGCGTTGCGCCGCGCTCGCCCGAAGCGCGTCCTCGTTCAGCCGCTCGGCGAGCGACACTCTCAGACGCTCGCGCGTGCGATCGCCGACCTCGATGCGGAATTCGAGCGCGCCCCCGGTGATGCGGACGCACGTGCGTCGTACGACACGAAGCGCGCCGAGCTCAAGGCGCAGCTTGCCGCTGCGCTTGCCGCTGAACGCCGACCCATCTAGATTCGCGTTCACAACTGAAGGCGAACGCGGGACACGGAAACCGGTGTGATGCCGGTGCGGCCCCGCCACTGTAACGGGCAGCGAAGCGCGCTCACGATGCCACTGGCCACATGGCCGGGAAGGCGAGCGATGCAGCCCGAAGCCAGGAGACGACCCACGTTCGCGCCACACTTCACAGATCCTCGGGGGAGGACTGGTGGCGACTCGGCCGCGAACCGTCGCGTCCCGCGTTGCGGGCATTCTCCTCCATGGAAGGATGCCCGTGTTTCGTTCTATCGCGTTCGCGCTGCTCGCTTCGGTTGCACCAGTCGCCTGCCGCCAGGCGGAGAGCTCGCGTCACGTCGACACGGCGCTCCGCGATGACTTCGGCGCGTCGATTCGCATCCCGGCGACGCCGCCCCAGCGCATCGTTTCGCTCAATCCGGCGACCACCGAGATTCTGTTCGCGATCGGTGCGGGTCCGCGAGTGGTCGGCCGGTCGCAGTATGATGAATTTCTGAAGCCCGCGCGTGCCGTGCCGAACCTCGGCCCCGCGCTCCGGCCGAACGTCGAAGCGATTCTTGGCGCGCACCCCGACCTGGTCCTGCTTCACGCCGGCGCCGAGAACGAGGCTGCCGCCGGGCGCTTGCGCCAGGCCGGAATCGCCGTGGTCGCGCTGCGCATCGACCGCATCGAGCAGTTCGAGCGCGACGCGCGGCTCATTGGGCGCCTCACCCGCGACTCGGTGCCGGCCACGATCCTCGTCGACACGATCGCCGCAACGCTCGCGCGGGTACGCGCCGCAACGGCTGGGATGCCGCGTCCCACGGTGTTCATGCACGCCTGGGAGCGGCCACTGATCGCGATCGGAGGTGGCAGCTTCCTCAACCAGCTCGTCGATATTGCCGGCGCGCGAAACGTCTACGAAGACCTGCCGCAGCCCTCGGCGGTCGTCACCCTCGAGGACGTGATCCGCCGCAATCCCGATTACGTGATGGTCAGCCCGGCTGCCGCGCCGGCGTTGCGTTCCAGCGAACGTTGGCAGGCCCTTCCCGCCGTGCGGGCCGGACGTCTGCTCATCTATGACACGCTCGTCGTCGGCCGCCCCTCCGTCACGCTCGGCGAGGGGGCCGTGTCCCTCGCTCGACTGCTTCATCCGGGCTCGGTGCATTGATGTCGCCCTGGCGCTGGCTGCTGCTCGTACTGCTCCTCTTCGCCGCGTGCGTGGCGGGAACGGTGATCGGCACGATTCGACTTCCATTATCAGTGATCTGGGACGGCGTACGGGGCGTCGGCGACCCCAACTCGATGATGGTGATTCGCAACCTGCGCCTTCCCCGCGTTTCGCTCGCGGTACTGGTCGGCGCGGGGCTTGGCGTGTCGGGCGCGGCGCTCCAGGGGACGATGCGCAACCCGCTCGCCGAGCCGTATCTCCTCGGTGTCTCTGGAGGGGCGGCGGTGGGCGCGGTAATGGCGACGAGTCTCGGCATTGGCGCCGCGCTGCTTCCTCTCGCGGCTTTCGTCGGCGCGATCGTCGCCGTGCTCGCCGCGTTCTTCGTCGCGCACGCCGCGGGCTCGCGGGGCGACCCTCGAGTGCTCCTCATGGCGGGCGTCGTCGTCGGCGCCTTTGCCAACGCCGCCATCATGGTGCTGCTGGCCAACGCCGAGCCGAATGCCGTGCGCAATGCGCTCTGGTGGATGATGGGATCCGTCGGTGAAGCAACCTGGTCGCAGACCGGATGGCTCGCTCTGTATCTGCTCATCGGCGGCGGCGCCCTCGTCGTCGTCGGACGCGAGATCGACGTGCTCGCCCTGGGCGAGGAGGCCGCCGCCGGGCTCGGGCTCGACGTCGACACGGCGATTCGGCGCGTCTTTCTCGTCGCATCGCTCGTCGCCGCGGCGACCGTCGCCGCCGCCGGGTTGGTGGGATTCGTCGGACTCGTCGTCCCGCACATCGTTCGCGCCGCCGGCATCCGCCGCCACCGCGCATTGCTCATCGGCAGCGCGCTCGCCGGCGCGACCCTCGTCGTGTGCGCGGATCTGCTCGGTCGTGTCCTGCGACCGCCCGCCGAGTTGCCGCTCGGCGCCGTGACCGCGCTGATCGGCGTTCCGTTCTTCCTCGCCAAGCTGCGGCGGCTCACATGATCGATTTCCGCGATGTCGCCGTTCGCTATCCCAACGCGGAGCAGGATGCGCTGTCCGGCGTGAGCTTCACCGCCGCACGCGGATCGATCACCGCGGTGGTCGGACCGAACGGCAGCGGCAAGAGCACGCTGGTCCGCGCGCTCATCGGACGCATGGCAGTATCGCGCGGCAGCATCCAGCTCGACGGCCAGCCTGTGGACGAGATCCCCCGGCATATTCGCGCGCAGCGCATCGCCTTCGTCACGCAGCGCGAGGAGCTCGCGTTCCCCGTGCTCGTGAACGAGTACGTCGCCCTCGGACGGTTTCCGCGCCTCGGGCTGTGGCGCGTGGCCGACGAGCAGGATCGGCTCGCGATCGGTAAGGCGATGGCGGAGGCGGGCATCGAGTCGCTGCGGTCGCGTCGCCTCGACGCGCTCTCCGGCGGCGAGTGGCAGCGCGTGCGGCTTGCGCGGGCCCTCGCGCAGGGCGGTGACGCACTCGTCCTCGATGAGCCGACGGCGTTTCTCGACGTCGCGCACGAGATGGGCGTTTTCGAGCTGCTCGATCGCCTCGCTCGCGGCGGACGCGCCGTGATGCTCGTGAGCCACCAGCTCAACCTCGTGGCGCGATTCGCCGCAACCCTCGTCCTGCTGCGACAGGGCGCCGTCGTCGCGACCGGCAGCCCCGGTGAAGTCATGCAGGCCACCACACTCGAGCGTGTCTACGACTGGCCGCTCGTCGTCACCAACGACCCACTGGTCGGCGCGCCGGCGCTCGTACCGCTTCGCGCTCGACCAACCGACTGACACTCCAACTCCACGAGAACCACCCATGCACGGACGCCATTTGCTTGTCGCAGTCGTCGCTCTGTCGCTCACAGGATCGCTTCACGCCCAACAGACCGACACGGCGCAGATGGTGCCGATAGTCGTCACGGCGACACGCGTGCCAATCGGCGCGCTCGACGCTCCCGCCGCCGTGAGTGTCATCACCGGCGATCAGCTGCGCCTCCGCGGGAGCACGTCACTCGCGGCGGCGCTGGCCGGGCTGCCGGGATTCGATTTCGCGCAGTCCGGCTCGTTCGGCGCAACGACGTCGCTCTTCGTCCGCGGCGGCGAGAGCAAGTACGTCAAGGTGCTCGTTGACGGCGTCCCACTCAACGAGCCCGGCGGCGCGATCGACTTTGGCTCGCTCACCACGGACAACATCGAGCGCATCGAGGTGGTGCGCGGACCGGCGAGCGTGCTGTACGGCGCGGATGCCGTGACCGGCGTGATACAGATCTTCACCCGTCGAGGGCAGGGAAAGCCGCACGCCATCCTGTCGGCGCGAGCCGGGAGCTATGGCTCCGGCGATGGGGACGCCACCGTGCTCGGGTCCTTCAATGCCGGCGATTATTCGCTCGCCGGCGCCCGCCACGATACGCGCGGTATTTACGCATTCAACAACTCGTATCACAGCACCGTCGGAAGCGCGGGCGTGCACCTCGCCCTCGACCCGAACACGACTCTTGCCGTATCGGTGCGCTACAACGACGGTCAGTTCCACTATCCGACCGACGGCGGCGGTGAAGTGGTGGACAGCAACGCCCAGCAGTCGCAGGAGCGCACCGTGCTCGCCGCCGACTTCACGCGCCGAGTCGCCACATGGATGGATGCGCAAGTCAGCGTCACGTCGTCGTCGACCACGGGTGGCACCGACAACCGGCCCGATACCCCGGACGGCAGCGGGACGGAGTCGATCGATCGTACGCGACGACACGGCGTCGACTTGCACACGAATATCAATCTGCCCGTGCGGACGACGCTTACCGCCGGCGTGCAGGCCGAGCAGGAGGACGAGCGCTCGGAGAGCCAGTTCGTGTTCGGCGGCTCGCAATCGACGTCGGTCTTCCATGCCTCACGCCGCAATACGGCGGCGTACCTGCAGGGCATCGTCTCGCCGGTGAGCGCGGTGACCGTCACCCTTGGCGGGCGGCACGACAGCAACGAGCGATTCGGGAAGTTCGACACGTATCGCGTTGGTGCGGCATGGCGGCCGCGCGCCGGCACGCACGTGCGCGTCGCGGCCGGGAGCGCATTCCGCGAGCCCACGTTCTTCGAGAACTACGCCACCGGTTTCGTTACCGGAAACCCTGCGCTTCATCCCGAACGTTCGAGCTCGTGGGAGGTCGGGCTTCGGCAGTCGTTCGCCGCGGACCGCGTGTCGATCGGCGCGACGCACTTCGACCAGCGATTCCGCGACATCATCGACTACACCGGTTCCACCAACTCCTGCGGGGCGAGCTACTGCAATGTCGCTCGGGCGTCCGCGCGCGGCCGTGAGTTCGAGGGCCAGCTGCGCCTGACGTCGAACCTGACAATCGACGCGAACCTCACGCATCTCGAGACCAAGGTTCGCAAGGCCGGATACGACACGACCAGCGGCGGACTGTATCACGCCGGCGAGCAACTGATCCGCCGTCCCACGACGAGCTGGAATGCCGGTGGCTCATGGCTCAACCGGGCCGGAAGTGTCGACCTGCATGTCGTGCACGCCGGCGCGCGCTCCGATCGTGATTTCCGCCCGTTCCCGGCGATCGCCGTGGTCGATCCGGCATACACCCGAGTCGATCTGGGGGGCGTTCTGCCGTTCGCGGATTTCACGCCTCGACTTGGCGATCTCGAAGCCACCCTCCACGTCGAGAACCTGTTCGATGCCAGCTATCAATCGGTGTTCAACTTCCTGAGTCCGCGCCGGACGCTGCTCGTGGGAGCCCGCGCTCGATTCTAGGCGGGTGGGGAGCGCGCGGAACGCGCGCGCCAGTAGCTTTCAGATCATGGCACTCGTCGTGACCGACGCGATCGTTCTGCACGCGTTCGATTATCAGGAGAGCTCGCGCATCCTCCGCATCGTGACTCGCGATGCGGGGGTACGCTCGGTGCTCGCGCGCGGAGCCAAACGATCGAAGCGACGATTCGGACCCGCGCTCGATCTCTACGCTCAGGGAACGGCCGAGCTTCAGGTAAAGATCGGCCGCGACCTCGACACGTTGAGCGCATTCGACCTCACCCGCGCCCGTCCGAGCCTGGCGTCGGAGCTGGGGCGATTCACCGGCGCGAGCGTCGTCGCCGAGCTGATTCTCCGGTTCGCGCGCGACGCCGCCGATCCCGACCTGTTCGACGCCGTCGCCAGCGCGCTCGACGAACTCGCGGGCGCGCCGTCCGACCGAGCGCGCGACGTCACGATCGCCGCCGGCTGGCGCGTTCTCTCCCAGCTCGGCGTGGCGCCGACGGTCGACTACTGCGCCGAATGCCACACGGAGATCGCGTCGGACGCGCCGGCGATGTTCAGTCATCCGGCGGGTGGCGTCCTCTGCCTGCGCTGCAGTCACCTCGCCCGCGGCGGCCGCGTTCTGCCCGCTGCCGCGCGCGCCGCGCTTCGCCAGTGGCTTGGAGGCGAAGCGCATCCCATGACCGACTCGAACGAGGCGCGTGCGCACCAGCGACTGTTACGTGAGTTCGTTCGCGAGCACCTCGCCGACGACCGGCCCCTGCGCGCCTTTCAGGTCTGGGAGCAGGGCGCGTGGGTGGAGGCTGGCGCATGATCCTCGGGACCGCTGGCCACATCGATCACGGCAAGACGACCCTGGTATACGCGCTCACCGGCGTCGACACCGATCGGTTGCCTGAAGAGAAGCGGCGTGGGATCACGATCGAGCTGGGATTCGCGCCACTCGCGATCGAAGGCGTCGGCACGATCGGCGTCGTCGACGTGCCGGGGCATGAGGCATTCGTTCGAACGATGGTCGCCGGCGCCAGCGGTATCGACCTGGCCCTGCTCGTGGTTGCCGCTGACGAGGGTGTGATGCCGCAGACGCGGGAACACCTTGCGATCCTCGAGCTTCTTGGCGTCAACAATGGAGTCATCGCGCTCACCAAAGTGGATCTGGTCGACGAAGACTGGCTCGCGCTCGTCGAAGAAGACGTACGACAGTCCGCCATGCGCGCGCTGCAGGGCGCGCCGATCATCGCGACGTCGACACGAACCGGACGAGGCATCGCTGAGGTTCGTGCCGCGATCGCTGCCGCGGCGGGCGCCGTCGCGCCTCGTCAGAATGGTGACCTGTTCCGCATGCCGATCGATCGCGCATTCACGATCAAGGGGACAGGGACCGTCGTTACGGGCACCGTGTGGACGGGTACGCTCGCCCGCGACGAGGTGGTGCGGATCCTTCCAGGAGATCGCACGGCCCGCGTTCGCGGCATCCAGGGCCACGGCCAGCAGCTCGATTCGGCCGAGCCCGGCGCCCGGACGGCGATCGCCCTCGCGGGCGTGGAAACCTCCGACGTCCCGCGTGGCTCGACGATCGTGACGGACGCCGCATGGACGCCAACGACCGTAGTCCGAGCCGATGTGACCGTCCTCCCCGGCGCGGAAGAGTCGTTCGGACCGCGCACGCGCCTTCGATTCCATGCGGGTACCTCCGACGTTGGGGCGCGGGTGGTCGCCCGTGATGTCGCCGTCGGCCATCCGTTCGGGGCGCGAGTCGTCCTGGACGAGCCTGTCGTGCTGCGCGGAGGCGACCGATTCGTCCTTCGGGGCAGCGCGCCGTTGAACACGATTGGCGGAGGCGTGGTGACCGATGCGTACGCCTCGCGTCGCGCGCGTCAATGGCGCGCCGGGCTCGATGCAGTTGAGCGCCTCCGCCGGATGGTCGAAGAATCAGGATCGATCGGCGTGGAGATCGCGACCCTGCCGGTGCGCCTCGGCTCGACGCCTGCGGCCTGCCGCGGATTGTTGGACGCCTTGGACACAGAGATCACATCAGTCGGCGCGCGAGTGGTCAGCCGCGCGATTCTCGTCGAGCTGGAACAGCGAATCGTCGGCTTGGTCGAGGCGTTTCACGCCGCGAACCCGCTCGAGCCTGGGATGTCCGCGCAGCTGGCACGCAGCAGAACCGGAGTGGCGCCGGAACTCGTCGAGTCCGCGATTCAGGCACGAGTGCGGGCGGGCGAGCTCGAAAGCGGGGGAGGGCTACTCAAGCTCTCCAAATGGTCACCAATACTTAGTCCAGCTCATCGGCATCTGGCGGACCGGGTCCGGGCGAAGCTGGCGGAGACTGGGGCCGAGCCTCCATCGGCCGATGAGCTGGCCGAGGAACTCGGGGAAGGGGTCCGCCAGGTCCTGCGCTTCCTGGAACGCGGTGAAAAGATCGTGCAAGTGGAAGAGGGACGGTATTATGACCCTTATCATCTCACGTTACTTATCGAGCGGCTGCGCCGCGCGCTCGATGGCGGCAAAACTGCAAACCCCTCGGAGCTGCGTGAAGAACTTGGCTTGTCGCGAAAGTTTTTGATCCCGTTTCTGGAATATTGTGACCGAGTGGGGTACACAAATCGGGGGGCGACAGGCCGTGTGTGGCGTGGCACGTAACTTCCGATGGGACATTGTAGTCCACCACTAGGGCTCGCTTGACATCGGCTTGCGCGAACCCTAAGTTCGACCGTACACGGCAGTATGTAATCAACCCATTCAGGAGCTCCTTTAACGGTCCTGTTTCGTTAGCGCGGAGACAATATGTTCCACCGCTGGGCAGCACCGGTGCTCGTGCTCGCCCTTTGTGCGATGACGCCAAAGTATGCGGCGGGGCAGGAAACGCAGTCGCCCCGAGGGCCCGGTGCGGGGAAACTCGGACGCAATCATCCGAACCCCTTCAACCCGGACACGAAGATCCCGTTCTCGATCGAGTGTTCGGGAAACACAACTGAAACACACGTCGTAACCATGCGGCTCCTGAACATTCTCGCGCAGCCAGCGGGAACTCTGGTGCTGCTTGGACCAGCGGCCAACTCGACGACGAGCGCGACGAGCTCGTTGAACGGAAGTCCGGTCGCCAACCTTCGGTTGGCGTGCGGCGCCTACGAGGCGCTCTGGAGCGGCAAGGCGGACGGCGGACGGGAAGCGGCCTCCGGGACGTACATCGTTCAGCTTTTCGTCGACAACAAGTACTCAGGCTCGTTGAGGATCTACTACCGCAAGTAGCAGATCCCAGCGCTCCTGCAACGACGCGCGCCGAGAGTCAGTCGCTCTCGGCGCGTTCGTTTTCCCGTCCCGTCCAGCCGGATCGGCAGTCGAGCACGATTCTCAATCCGCGCACCGCTGGCGAATCAGCCGGATTGGCGCAGACGCGGGGCACCGCGGTTGCTCCTGCTCGGGCGCATGATCAATCCCGACAAGCTCACCGTGAAGGCCGGCGAAGCCTTGAACGACGCGCTGACGCTGGCTCGACGTAACGGCAATCCGGTCGTCTACGATCTGCACCTGCTCGCGGCTCTGCTCGATCAGGACGAGAGCATCGTCGTTCCGGTGCTTCAGAAACTCGGCGCCAGCGTCGCGCAGCTCCGCGAGCAGGTGGCCCGCGAGATCGACCGTTATCCCAAGCAGTCCGATGCGCAGCCCACGACGTCGCGCGAGCTCAACCAGGTCTTCGACAAGGCCGAAGACGCCGCCAAAAAG
>DATJHY010000086.1:0-3246 GCA_035493635.1 Gemmatimonadaceae bacterium
GGTTTCGACCTCGCCGTGTTCGCATTCTGGCAACTCGCCAGCTCCCACGCCGACCTCGTGCGCCGTCTCTCGCCCGGGACGCGCATCGTAGTGGACAGCGTGGATCTGCACTGGCTTCGCAAGGCACGCCAGGCTTTTGGCAACGGGCCCGACGCCGCGGGCAAACTGGACGCCGATTTCGCTCAGGAGCTCGTCGGCGAAATCAGCACTTACTCACGGGCCGATGCGGTCCTGACCGTCTCGACTCGCGAGGCCGAGCTCATTCACGAGATCACAGGTACGACGGGTCTGGCCTACGCCGTGCCCGACTGGGACGACACGCCGCCGTCGCCAATTCCTTTCGAGGAACGCCGCGGCATCGTGTTCGTCGGGAACTTCCGCCACACGCCCAATTTGGACGCCGTCCGATACCTGTGCAGCGAGATCCTGCCGCGCTTGCCCCGGAAAATCAGGGAGTCGCATCCGCTCCGCATCGTTGGCAACGGTCTGGATTCGCGCGTGGAAGCCGCGGTCGCCGGCTGCGGCGACGTGCAGCTCGTAGGGTGGGTGCCGTCCGTCGAACCATACCTCCACGTTGCGCGCGCTGCCGTCGTACCGCTGCGCTATGGCGCGGGCACGAAACGCAAGCTGATCCAGGCACTGCTCGCGCGCACGCCTGCTGTGTCGACACCCATCGGCGCGGAAGGCCTGAATCTCGTGACCGGGCGACACCTAATGGTCGCCGGCGACGCGGCCGCGTTCGCGCGCTCTCTCGAGCATGTTCTAACAGACGCCAAGCTCTGGGATGAGTTGGCGTCCCGGGGGCGCCGGCAAATGCTTCGTCTCCACGGGCGAGCGCCGGTGCACGCGCGCATGCACGAGATCTTTGATGGCGTTCTGAAACGGCCGCGGCGTAGCCCGCGCGCCGGAGCATCGCGGTCCGACACAAGGACCCGGGCCATCGAGGCCGTTCGTCGCGCGGTGGCGACGGCGCTGCCGGCTGGATCGGCGGTGCTGGTGGTGAGCCGCGGAGACCCCGAGCTGGTGCGGCTGCCGCAGCGCACGGGACGGCATTTTCCGTCCACGCCGGACGGGCGGTATGCCGGGTTCCATCCCGCCGACAGCGGTGCGGCATTGCGGGAGCTCGAGCGCCAACTGGGCGATGCGCAGTATCTGCTTTTCCCGGCGTCGTCGTTCTGGTGGCTCGACTACTATCGCGAATTCGCCGACGCGCTCAATGCGCGCTACGAGCGGGTGTGGTCCGACGCGGACTGCGTGATCTTCCGGCTTTCGGCGCCGCGGCCGGCCACGGTGCCGTTGAAGCGCTTGCGCGATGTCGCTGTGCCCGGGCCGTCCGTGGTTCGGGAGAACGGGCGCGCGAAGCAGCTCGAGCCGCCGCGCGAGAGGAGCCTGTGAGCGGGGGCGGCGCGGTGATCGTGGCTGGCGCGGTGGCTCGACGCATCGACCGCGGCGGTCATGTGTGGGCGCTCCTGCAGTGGGTGCTCGGATTCAGAAAACTCGGATGGTCGGTCGTGTTCCTGGACCGCCTCGATCCGGCACCTGACGTACGACACTCGCCCGCGGTGCGGGCGTTCGTGGAGACGATGCAGAGCTTCGGACTCTCCGACTCGTTCTCGCTGGACATCGGTCCCCACGACGAACCCATCGGACTGTCGCGCGATGCGGTGCGCAGAAAGGTGGGCGAAGCCGATCTGCTCGTGAACGTCATGGGTTACTTGAATGATCCGGCGGTCCTCGCGCGAGCGCGGCGGCGTGTGTTCCTCGATATCGACCCCGGCTTCGGTCAGATGTGGCGAGCACTGGGGTTGTGCGATCTGTTCGGCGAGCACGATGCGTTCGTCACCGTCGGCACTCGTGTCGGTCGGGACGATTGTCGCGTGCCCACGTGCGGTCTCGCCTGGATCACGACCCTTCCGCCGGTCGTCATCGACCATTGGCCTGCCTCCGCCGAACGCGGATCGAGCTTCACCAGCGTCGGCAGCTGGCGTGGGCCGTGGGGGCCGGTGGAGTACGAGGGCGAGCGATTCGGACTCCGCGTGCACGAGTTCCGTCGCTTCGCCGCGGTGCCTCGGGAGAGTGGGCTCGACTTCGAGATCGCGCTCGACATCGACGCGGAGGACCACGTCGACGCGACGCGTCTCGCCGACGGCGGCTGGCGCCTCAGCGACCCGCGTTCGGTGTCTGGCACGCCCGATCAATACCAGCGCTACGTGCAGACCTCGCTCGCCGAATTCGGCGTCGCGAAGGGAATGTACGTGCACGCTCGCACGGGCTGGGTGAGCGATCGAACCGCGTGCTATCTCGCGTCGGGACGTCCGGCGATCGTTCAGGACACCGGCCTCGATGGCGCCCTCGAGACTGGACTCGGTTTGCTCACCTTCTCGACGCCGGAGGAGGCGACGTCGGCCGTGCGCACCGTGCACGCCGACTGGCAGCGACATTCGCGCGCCGCCCGCGCGCTCGCCGTGGAGCATCTCGACTCGGATCGGGTGCTGCGTAAGCTGGTCGACGAGGCAGCCGCGTGAGCGCGCTACGCATCGTCGTCGCGGGAGCGCTCGCCAACAAGCCCGGCTACGGTGGCGAGGCGTGGGTACGCCTCGCGTGGGTGCACGGCCTCACCGCACTCGGCGCCGACGTGATGTTCGTGGAGGAGTTGGCGCCAAATGCGGACCGGCAGCGCGGCGTGACGTTCTTCGACGCGGTCGTTTCTCGCTGGGGGATGGCCACTCGGTCCGCGCTGATCACCGCCGACGGTAAGGCCATCGCAGGCATCGCTCCAGACGAAGCGGCGGACTTCGCGAACGGCGCCGATCTTCTGGTGAACATCAGCGGCAACCTTGCGTGGGCGCCGGTGTTCGATGCCGTGCATCGTCGCGCGTACATCGACCTGGATCCCGGCTTCACTCAGTTCTGGCACGCGACGGGCGTCGTGGTGCCGGGATTGGCGCGCCACGACATTCATTTCACGGTTGGCGAGAACATCGGCACGGCCGACTGTAAAGTGCCAACCGGCGGCATCCGATGGCTGCCGCTGCGCCAGCCGGTCGTGCTCGAGGACTGGCCCGCGGCTCCTCCGCCGCAGAACCCGCGCTTTACGACTGTAGCGAGCTGGCGCGGCGGCTACGGCGCCGTCGAGTTCGCGGGCCGGCGGTACACGCCCAAGGCACACGAGTTCCGGCGCTTCATCGGACTCCCACAGACGCTTCCGCTTCCCGCGGAGATCGCGCTCGACATTCACCCCGCGGA
>DATJHY010000087.1:0-4570 GCA_035493635.1 Gemmatimonadaceae bacterium
GCGATCAGCCAGAACGAGATCGATGCCGCCAACTCGGTGAAGATGACGTTCCTCAACGTGCAGGATCAGCCGAAGCTCGAGTGGCCGGCGACGTTCGCCTTGTCGCGCGCGTACACCGACCAGCTCGAGCGGTGGCACGGACTGTCGGCGAGTCAGGTTGCGTCGGTGCGCAGCGGGTTGTCGAGCGCCGAGACCGCGTCGGGCGCGGCACGGCAAGAGGCGCTGAAGAAGCTCGCAGACCAGGTGAAAGGATACCGATCCGGAACGACGGATCCGGCGAGGGTCGAGTGGCTCGAGAAGTCGATTCGAGACCTGGCGGCGCGATAGAGCGGACGGCGGAGAGCGGGCGCTAACCGCGGAGAATTCCGAACGGCGGAGGTGCCAAACGACGAAAGTGCCGAACTGCGAGAATGCCAAACGGCGTCAAGGGCGAAGGTGACAAACGGCGCGAAGAGCGAAGATGCCGAATGGCGGGAACGAGCGCGTTCGTAGTTTCCCGCTCCTTGGCAGTTCCGCTCTTGACGCCGTTAGGCACCTTCGTCGTTCGGCATTTCCGCTCGTAGGCACCTCCGCCGTTTGGCACTTTCGCGGTTTGCGCCCGCAGTCAGCCGTCCGCCGTCACGGGAGGCTCGACATTGCTCCCCTGAACAGCCGGGAAACATCCTCATCCTTGAAGCTCGAGATATTCACGAAGCCAAGCATGGACGGCTTCGTCTTGGCGAGCTCCATCTGATCGGGCGTGAACATCCCTACGACCGCGCGCAACGCGGCGAGGTAGCCTCTATAGCTCTCGACACCCGCCGTGTGCCAGCGGTGGCGAACGTCCTCGCCGCCGTACTCGCCGTGGCGGTCCATGAGGTATCGTGCCATCGCCGTGGCGATAGAGTCGCGGCGCAGCGAGTAGGACCGTGAGATCTTCTTGATGCTGTCCACCTGCATGTCCGTGAGCTTGATGCTGTCCTTCTGTTGGAGGAGCTGATCGATCGGGTTGAACGCACGCGCGATGCGATTCTTGATCTGGTCGAGCGTGAGTGCCGGCCCTTCCGATGGCCGCGGCCGAAGGAGCGCCTCGAGGAACTGCGTCTCGCGATCCGGGCCGACTTCGAGCCGGAAATCGAGCGTCAGCATGAACGGCGAGCGGAACGTGTTGCGAAACTGCGACGTGCTGCCGAACAACGGATTCACCGTGTAGGCGAAGCGCTGTGTCGCCGGATCGAAGCCGCGCACCGTGAGGAGCGTCGGATCGGAGAACGCCTGTTGGCCCCAGCCGTGGAGCTTGCTCGACCCGTGCAGCGCCTGATCGAGTCCGCTCAGGATATTCGTGACGATGAGCGTCACCGAGCCGCGATTCTTGAATCCGAGGCGGTACGGATCGGGCGAGATGGTCATGTTGAGCTGCGGCATGGCCCACGGTCCCACGCAGCTGTTTCGACCGGCGATTCTGCCGAGCTGACGATCGAGACACGTGCGGACGTTGGACGGCGCGGACTGCAGGAGCTGCGTCATCGCGCGCGCCGCCGCGGTGTCGGTCGTTGCGGCCGCGGGATTGAACACGAACGCGCGATCGTTCGAGTAGCCGTCGCCGTTGATGTCGCCCGCCACGCCCGGCGTGAATGGTGCGCCGGACTGGATGCGCGCCTGAAGCGCGATGCTGCCGACGGTTCCCTGGCTTCTGTTCACGTTCAGCGTGATCACGTGCTTGGCGATGTTGCCGCGCGACCAGGCCACGACGCGAGGATCACCGGCCGCGCTCTGGAACCCGCGAAATTGCTCACGCGCGTCGTTGTACGTGTACGACAGCGATGCGTTCATGAACACCGAATTCGGCCCGCCGATGAGAATGAATCCCGGCGAGTAGCCGAGGGTGAGCCCGAGCGACCGCACCTGACTGCGCAGATCGGAGCGCGCCTCGTTGACGTGTGCGAACTCCGGCGACACACGTGAGTCGGTGAACGCCGCCGCGCCGGTGGAGGGCACGATGCTCGCCGACGACACGTACACGGGCCGATTCCCCTCGGCGCCGAGCGCGAAACGCGAGTTCGGCGCGAAGTTGAGATCGTAGTTACTGACGTTGTTCCGGTTGATCGCCCACGTGCCGCTGGCGCCGAACCGGAATTGCGAGCTGACCGTGTAGTTCAGGGTGAGCGCCGGGCGCCAGCTCTCGTAAAACGTGTAGTCCGGCGAGAACAGGGTGACGGGCGGCGCGGTTTGGGCAAACGGGGTCGAGATCGCCCCCCCTCCGTTCGCGCACTCAGTGGGGATCGCCGAGCTGCTCTGCTCGAACGCGCGCCAATCGGGCAATGGCGCCGCGTCGCCCACGCAATAGAGCTGCTGGATCGCGCTCGGCAAACCCGTCTGCCGCGTATACGCGTCGATGGAACGCGTCGACAGTGTGCCGCGGTACTCGCGCACCCCGCCGCTGATCGTGGCACGGCGGCCGAACGGGATGCCGTTCAGCTTCATCGGCCCCAGCACCGGCCAGTTGAAGCCGATCATCGGCATGACCCGCGTTCCGTTCGGAACGTGATCGGTTCGCACACCGAAGGTCGATTCGACCTTGGGATTGTACGCCGGCGTGACGCCGAAGCGGTTGGTCTCGAGCCGCACGCCATACTGGACGACCGGCTTGGACGGCGGGATCTGGCCGAATTGGATCGTGCCCGGCGTGACCGGATTGTACGTGTCACCGATCCCGAAGGCGCCGTTGAAACCCGTGCCGCTCGTGTGCAGACCGGTGAGAGTTCTCGAAAAGCTTGCCGGCTTGCCATTCTCGAAATCGGCGAGCGAGTTGAACACGAAGTTTCCCGCGCCTGGATCCTGTTCGCTCGAGTAGCCGTCGAACGTCGCGTCGAGCGTAAGCGCCACGGAGTGGTGCCGGTCCCACGTGTTGTACGTCGTCGCGTTTCTGATCTCCGTCGACCAGCTCGTGGACGTGCTCCGCGCGCTCGGGCTGCCGCCGACCCGCGCCACCGACAGTCCCACGCCGTTGCCGAGCCCGGATGCGAGCAGCACGCTGGCAGAGGGAAGGTCGAGGTACGGCGCCGCCTTGTCCTCGGAGCCGCCGATGCTCACGGTCGTTTCGTTGAGCGTGTTGCGCGGCAGATACTTGGCCGCGGTGAACTGGGCCCATCCGTCGCGGTGCGACAACTCTCCGCCCGATGCCGGTACCGACGTCGTACCGATCATCGCGCCGCCGTTGTTGCGAACGGTGCCGCCGAGCTCGAGATAGTAATCGTCGAAGGTCGCGTTGTTCTGGAAGAACTGACCTGGCGGGGCCGGAGGAACGTTCGGCTCGAAGTCGAATCGAAGCGCCAGGCTCCCCGTGCGGTTCTCTCGCCCATCCGGCACGCGCGCCGTGCGAATCGGGATGCCCGATGCTCCGGCAAGGCCGAGCAGACGACCCACCGAGTCGGGGTTCATGTGCAGCGCGCTGAGCGACGCAGCGTTGGCCGACTCGAGGCTCGTGAGGCCGCTCGCGCGTCGGGAGAACTGATACGCCGCCGAGTAGAACGCTTTGTCGACGACGATCGGTCCGGCGATAGAGCCACTGGCGATCTGCTGCCCGTAACGTGTGCCGAGGTTCGAGGAGACATCCGACGTCCACTGCAGGGCCGGTGCATCCAGTGTGACGTGCGTCGAGCGGCTGATCGTGTTCGTGCCCGGGCTCATGCGAAGCGACTGTTGCACTCCGGCAAAGCCGCCCTTGCCGGGATCGTACGATGCGCTGATCACGGCGAGCCGGAAGCCGTCGCGCGGCACCTGGGCGCCGAAGTTGATTCCATTCAGGACGAGTCCGTTCTGGTCGCTCCCGATACCAAACGCCGAGACGCTGAGCGTTCCGTCGACGCTGGGCGTGACCGAGATGCCGGGCAACGTGGCGAGAATCGCCGACAGGTCGCCGGTAACGTCGCCGCTCAGGCCGCCCGACAAACTCTGATAGCTCGTCGTGCCGCCGGTGCTGAAGTCGCCGCCGAAGTCGGAGCGGGCCGCCTTCGGTCGTTCTCCGACGGATCGCACCGCCCCGAGCTGCGCGGCGACCGGCGTCATCTTGAAGTCCACTCGCGGCATCGTTCCGTCGGGGGCGCGGCTCACGACCCGGCGCTGCGGCGCGTGGCCGAGCATGGTGACCGCTACCATATATGTGCCGCCGCCGTTCTCGAAGCTGATCGAATACGCGCCGGCCGAGTCGGTGCGGGTCGGCCTGGGAACCTTGGCCGCCGTGTCCATGGCGGTGACGATCGCGTTGCGCAGCGGCGTGCTGTCGGCGGCTATGACCCGGCCTCGGATGACGTCGGTGCGTTGGCCCGATGCCGGCATCGCGGCAAGAGTGACCAGGCCCACGACGAACAGGGAACAGCGAGCCAACAGGGAGTGGGAGGGCATGGGGCCTCTGCGGTGAGCTCGATGGCTGCGCATTTCATGACGGCACGGCGCCTCGCCGCATCGCGACGGCCGCGCATCATGACGACTCTAATACGGATTTGGATTCAAATTCGCTCGATGGATGAGTAGAGGTGGATTAGCGCCCTGAAATACGAGAAGAGCGCGGATGGTCAAGCGGACCGGAGCG
>DATJHY010000088.1:0-34104 GCA_035493635.1 Gemmatimonadaceae bacterium
CCTCGCCTCGGCGCTCTCCAGGCCGAGGCGGCGCAGCAGCGGCCGAACGGTCATTCCCTGAATGAGGATTGAGAGCACCACGACGCCGATCGTCATCGAGACGATCGCGTCTCGCTGCACCATCTCGGCGGGAAGACTGAGCGCGAGCACCATGGCCAGACTGCCGCGCAAACCGCCCCACGCGAGCACCGGCGTCCAGCGGCGCGGAAAGGTCTCCGCCTTGGCGACCGTCCCGACCACCAGGTATGTCACCGCGATGCGAGTGAGCGTCACGACGACGAAAGCGATCACGATCATCGGCCAGGCCGAGAGCAGAGTCGACACGCCGGCCTGGAAGCCGATCAGCAGGAACACGATCGAGTTGAGCGCGAACGCCACGTAGTCCCAGAACGCACGAAGGACGGTGCGCGACTCGGGCGCGATGGCGCGTTTGGCCGCCTCGGTGCCGCTGAGCAGGCCCGCAGTGACCGCGGCGATTACGCCCGATGCGTGCATCGTCTCGGCGATCAGGAACGAGCCGTACGCGGCGGCGGTGGTCACGGTGATCAACACCATGGCGTCATCGATCCAGGCGAGCAGCTTGCGGGTGACCATGCCGATCGCGCCGCCAAGCAGAATCGCGATGACGATCGCGTACGCGAAGCCGAAAGCGAGTGTCGCCACCTTCGGTTGACCGCCGAGAACCACCGCCACGGCCGTCGTGAAGGAGACTGCCGCCGTCCCGTCGTTGAGGAGGCTCTCCCCCTCGATGAGAACGGCCAGACGAGTCGGGGCGCCGAGCGTGCGCACGAGCGCGACGACGGCGATTGGATCGGTCGCCGCAATCAGCGTCGCGAAGACGAATGCCGATTCCCAGCCGAACGACAACCCGATCAACGGAAGTAGCAGCACGAGGCCGACCGCGACGATGACCGTGCTGATGACGACCGCCGGCAGCGCGAGCGAGAAGATGACGACCCGGTTCCGCCAGAACTCGTCCGCCTCGAGCTGCACGGACGCCTCGAAGAGCAGTCCGGGCAGGAAAACGGCGAACAGCAGTTCCTTGGTGAGTGGCGGTGGATGTACGATCGGCACGACGGCGAGCAGCAGTCCGGCCACGACCAGCGCAACCGTATACGGCACGCGCGCACGCGGCGCGACCAGCGCCACCGCTGCGGCAACGAGCAAAAGAACGATGATCGAGCCGCTCAGTGGCATGGGTGGGAGGGCGCTGGTCGGAGCGACAGACAAATGTAGGAACTCGCCGACAAAGAAACAGCGGCGCGAATGCGCCGCTGACTTCACTCCTCCTCAGCCTTGCCTCGCCGTTCGGCGCTGGCTCTACGCGCGGCTACTTCCCGAACCGGCTCGACACCGCGTCCCAATCCACGACGTTCCACCACGCCGTGATGTACTCGGGACGCCGGTTCTGATACTTCAGGTAGTACGCGTGCTCCCAGACGTCGAGGCCGAGGATGGCGGTCTTGCCGTCCATCAGCACGTTGTCCTGGTTCGGCGTGCTCGTGATCGACAGCTTGCCGCCGTCCGCCACGAGCCAGGCCCAGCCGGAGCCGAAGCGGCCCGCGCCCGCCGCCGCGAACTGCTCTTTGAATTTGCTAAAGTCGCCGAATGACTGCCGGATGGCGTCGGCCAACGCGCCGCGCGGCTCACCCCCCTTGCCGGGGCCCATCAGCTGCCAGAACAGGCTGTGGTTCCAGTGGCCGCCGCCGTTGTTGCGAACGGCCGTCCGTACGGCCTCGGGCAGGCTGTTCACGCCGCGCATCAAATCGTCGAGCGATTTGTTCGCCAGCTCGGGCGCTTTCTCGATCGCGGCGTTCAGGTTGTTGACGTACGCCTGATGATGCTTGGTGTGATGAATCTCCATCGTGCGCGCATCGATGTGCGGTTCGAGGGCGTCGTAGGCGTACGGCAGCGCGGGCAACGTGAAGGGCATTAGCGTCTCCTTGCTCTGAGCCAACCGATGATCCCCGGCAGCAGCGAGAGGAAAATGACGAGCGCGATCACCGTCTCGATGTGCCGATCGATGCCCGGAATGTAGCGCCCCAGGAAATAGCCGATGAACAGCATTCCCCAGATCCATCCCAGGCCGCCGATCACATTGTACAGCGTGTAGCGGCGGTATCCCATTTGCGCCATGCCGGCCACGACCGGAACGAACGTGCGAACGATGGGCATGAATCGCGCGATGACGACGGTCTTGCCACCGTGTCGTTCGTAGAACTCGTGAGCGCGGTAGAGATGCTTCTTGTTGAAGAGCAGGGAATCCTCTCGCTTGAACAGTCGCGTGCCGGTCGCCCTGCCGATGTGGTAGCCGGACGTGTTACCGAGGATCGACGCCACGGTCAGCAGGAGCCCGAGGTAGAAAACGTTGAATACGCCGGTCGTCGCCGCGAGCAGGCCAGCCGTGACGAGCAGCGAGTCGCCGGGGAGGAAGAAGCCAACCAGGAGGCCGGTTTCGGCGAAGATGATTGCCGTGAGGCCGGCGTACCCGCCCCAGGCGATGAGCGCCTGGACGTCGCGAACACGATGAAGCCAGTCGAGCAGCGAATGCATGCAGGCAATGGTCGATGTGAGGCACAGCGGTGAGCCGAGGAAGTTCCACGAGTCGTGAGTGGGATGCAACGGCTCGCGAGCGCGTCGTCAACGCGCTCGCGGCGGTCGTCATCTCCACACTGATCGCCGGCTGGAGCTGGTCGATCGTCCACGCTCGGGATCTGGCGGCACCGTTTGGGGCGGCCCACTCGCCGATGATCGCAGCGGCGCTGGCGCGCCCCGGCGCGCCGACGACGGCCTACCTCACCGACGCGACGCTCGAGGCGGTGACCGACCGGATTCTGGCGTCCGAGCGCGGCGCCAGCGGGAAGCTCCGCGCCACGATCCAGCCGGCTCCAACTCCGATCCACGCCGACTCGCTGCCGGCTGGCGCACACGTCGAGTACTCGCGCGGAGGCGAGGTCGCGCCGGCGCCAACGGGGGCGGGCATCTGGGGGGTGCTGCTCGCCATCGGCAATGGAGTCCGGCCGGTCGCCAACTTCAACATCATCACGCTGCTGCCATTCAGCACGAAGCAGAACGGCCGTATTGGTCTCTACTACGTCGGTACGTGGCCGGGCGAGCACGGGACACGTGGACCGGCGCGGGCGCCAGCCGGTGCGTACGGGAACCCCCAAGGCTTCATCCAGGTGACGCCGCAGAATGCGAACACGCGTGTCTCGGACCACTTCGCACTGCGCGACTTCCTGACACACGATCAGCCGAACGTCTGGCCCAAGTACCTGGTCCTGCAGCCCAGGTTGGTCGACAAGCTGGAGCTCGTGCTTTCCGACCTCGAGGTGCACGGCTACGACGTGCACGGGGTCAAGGTCATGAGTGGCTTCAGAACCCCGCAGTACAACGAATCGGGCGGCAATCCGGCGGGGCGCGCCAATCTCAGCCGCCATATGTACGGGGACGCAAGCGACATCTACATCGACGACAATGGCGATGGACAGATGGACGACCTCAACCATGACGGGCGGGTCAGCATCGACGATGCGCGGGTAATCGAGCAGGCCGTCGACCGGGTCGAGGAGGCTCATCCGGAATTGGTGGGCGGGGCGGGCGTCTATACGGCCGCGCCCGGGCACGGACCTTTCATTCACATTGACACGCGCGGGTATCGTGCGCGCTGGTCGGGGACCTCAGGAGGTTGATGTGCCGGATTATCGCAGAATGTCGGATGGCGCGGTCGTCGACGAAGCCGGCGAGCTGAACAAGGACGCTCACGACGCCAAGCCCGACCGCGAAAAAGAGCACGATAAGGAGCGCGAGAAGGAGCACTCGATTCGAGAGGTTCGCGCGACGGACATCGAACCGTACACAGGGCTGCGCTACCTCTCGAAGCTGTTCCGCTTCATGGCGATCATCCTCCTGCTGCTGCTCGTGGCGGAGATCGTGACCGGCGTGTACACCCAGGGCGCCGGGTCCGTGCCCACACTCCTCGGCGAAGCGAGTCGATTGATCGTGCTGGCGGGCGTGTTGTGGGGCACGGGCGATTTGGCGCACCTGATGATCGACGTGGGACACGACGTGCGCGCCGCGCGAATTCTCCTGGCGCGGTCCATTCACGCGGGCCGGGTCGGCCCCGGCGGACCTGGTCGGAGCGACATCGAGCGGACGTCGATGGAGACGACGCGCATCGACCGAACCGCCGATCGCGTCCTCGGCGAACGTGTTGCCGGTTCGCGAGCGCCGCTCGCCGATCGGCCGCGGGAAGAGGACCACGGGCCGCCGATTCCCTGACAGGATTCAGAGTCGCCCGATTAGTCCGGTACGACTGTTGCCCTTGTGCCGAGCCGAAGTGGACGACCTGACTGCAACATCGCACCGGAGAACGGAACAATGCTCATCACACTCGCGATCATCCTCGTCATTCTGTGGGCGCTTGGTTTTCTCGCGTTCCACGTCACGAGCGGACTGATTCACCTCCTGCTCGTGATCGCGGTGATCGTCATCGTCGTGCGTCTCGTGACTGGTCGCCGACCGGTCGTGTAATCGCGCGTTGGTGGTCGCCGGCATCGGCGGCGAATGGATCAGAGCGGCTCGATGAAGCAGATTCCTGAGCCGTCCAAACGTTCGACTTCTGTCCTTCGCCGCCTCGATGCTCGACGTTCACGTCGTCTCGCACACGCACTGGGATCGCGAGTGGTACCACCCTGCCGAAACATTCCGGCAGCGTCTCGTCGCACTGATCGATGAACTGATCGATGATCCGCCGCCCGTCGGACAGAGCTATCTGCTCGACGGGCAGGCGATCGTATTGCAGGACTATTTGTTGGTTCGTCCGGATCAGCGCTCGGCGATCGAGGCGCTCCTCGCCGAGCGTCGCATCGAGGCCGGGCCTTGGTACGTGCTCGCCGATGAGCTGATCCCGAGTGGCGAGGCGCTCGTGCGCAATCTGTTGACCGGCGCGCGCTTGCTGCGTCGACTCGGCGCCGAGCCGCCACCGGTGCTCTACTGCCCGGACTCGTTCGGGCACCCCGCGGCGCTGCCGACGATCGCCGCCGGTTTTGGATTGCCGCTGATCGTGCTCTGGCGCGGATACGGAAGCGCGCGTCACCCGGCAGGCGACACTGCTACCTGGTTGGCGCCCAACGGCGACCAAGCGCTGATCTTCCATCTGCCACACGACGGGTACGAGTTCGGGTCGCATCTGCCGGCCGATCCCGCGGCGGCTGCCGCGCGATGGCGCCGCGTACGCGATGAGCTCGCGCCACGATCGACGACCGGCGTCACTCTCCTGCCCAACGGCGCCGACCACCACGCTCGGCAACGCGATCTTCGTTCGGCGCTCAGTGCCCTGCAGACCGTCGCCGCCGACGACCGTGTGCACGCCAGCTCGCTTCGCGCTTTCGCGGAGCGACTCAGGGCGGCGGCGAACGGAATCCAGGTGCCGATCGTCCGCGGCGAGCTACGCGACTCCTACGGCTACACCTGGACGCTCCAGGGTACGTTCGGCACGCGAGCGCACGAGAAGCGGCTCAACGCGCGCGTGGAGCGCCTGCTGCTCCGCGACACCGAACCATGGGAGGCGCTTGCCGCTCGTGTGCGCGACGCATCGCGTCGCTGGCTGCTCGACGAAGCCTGGCGCGCGTTGCTCACGGCGCATCCACATGACACGCTGTGCGGATGCTCGATCGATCAGGTCGCGGCCGAGATGGAGCTCCGGCTCGCGTCTGCTCGCAACCAGGCGGAAGGAGTGCGAGACGACGCCATCGCCCAACTCATCGGGTACGATCGCGTGCTCGCTCGAGCGATGCGCGACAGCTGGCAGCCGATCATCGTGATCCGAAACCCGGCGCCGCGCGCGCGAACCGGCGTGGTGACCGTCGAGATCGAGGAGTTCGTCGCCGACATTCCGGTCGGCCCGGGCTCGGGCACCTCGTCGCTGACGCCGGCGAGCGCTCAGCGTGAGCCGCGAGTTCGCGTACCCGGGCTCGGGTCTCTGCAGCTTCTGTCGACGACCCTCGAGCACCGCCGCATCGAGTCGCCGCTTCACTATCCGGACAACGACTTGGTACGCGTCACTCGCGCGGCAGCGTGGGCCGTGAATCTGCCACCGTACGGCATCGTGAGTCATCCAATCAAGGCCGAGCGGCGCTCCGGCGCGCGGCCCAGCGAGCCCGTCGCGACGGAACGCGACACGCTGCGCAACGGTCACTTGTTGGTGCAGGTGCACGACGACGGCCGGGTGTCGCTCGAGTCGGCGACCGGGAATCGCAGGATCCACTCGCTGATCCGATTCGAGGATCAGGCCGACGTGGGCGATCTGTACACGCCGGCGCCGCGGCCACGGGATGTGCGCGTGCAATATCGCGGAGTCCGGCGGGTGGAGCGCGGCCCGTTACGTGGCACGCTCGAGCTGTCGTTCCGCATCGCTGCCGGTGCCCGGGACCGCGGCGATCGAGTCGCCGACTTGTCCGTGCGTCTCTCGCTGGACGCGGATGCGCCGTTTCTACGCGTGCACGTCGCCGGTGACAATCGAGGCCAGGACCACCGCCTGCGATTGCTCTTCGCCACCGACGTTCCGCAGCCCGACGAATGGGCAGATGCGGCGTTCGGGCCGGTGCGCCGTGTGCCGCTGGCGATCGGCGTCGAGGAAGCCGCGGTCGAGCACGCGCCGCCAACGGCGCCGCTTCATCGATACGTGTCGCTGTTCGGACCGGATCGCGGATTCACGCTCTACAGCGATGGCCTTGCCGAGTACGAGTCGATGAGCGATGGAACGATCGCCGTCACTCTCGCTCGCGCCGTGGGCGAATTGTCGCGCAATGATCTTCCGGAGCGACCGGGTCACGCGGGCTGGCCGACCGCGACGCCGGCCGCCCAATGCGTCGGTCCGCTCGCGGGAGAATTCGGCGTTCATCTTCATGGGCCGCGCGATGCCGCGACATCGGCTGCGATCGAACGCGTCGCCGACGACGTGCTGTGTCCCCCGGTCGGCTTTACGCTCCGCGCGGCACTCGCCGTGCCAGCGCCGGTGCAGGGCGTCGAGCTCACCGGCAGAGGACTGGGGTTCTCGGCGATGAAGGAGAGCGACGACGGTCAGTGGGTCGTGCTGCGCTGTGTAAACGTCACTGACGAGCCGGTCGACGGAAGCTGGAACCTGCCGTTCGACGTCCGTGAAGCCCGCGCCTCACGTCTCGACGAAACGCCGTTGAGCGAGTTGTCCTCGACTGGCCGATCGGTCTCGTTCCGCGCGCGCCCGCGCGACGTCGTGACGATCCTCGTCCGCTGAGCGTTCGTCTTTCCCGTTCACGCCCGATCGCGTAACGTCGCGCCAGACTCGCCGGCGAGCCGGTCGCGCAGCGAGTCGCCCAGGAGCGTGCACGCCAAAACCGTCGCGATCAACGCCAGCCCCGGCGCGATCGCGACCCACGGAGCGACCACGATCAGATCGCGCCCGCCGGCGATCATGTTCCCCCAACTCGGTCGCGGAGGCTGGATGCCCAGTCCGAGAAACGACAGTCCGCTCTCGAGCAGGATCGCATTCCCCACGCCAAGCGTCGTCGCGACGATCGCCGGTCCCAGCGAGTTGGGAAGCGCGTGGCGCCACAGCACCCGAGTCGGCGAGGCGCCCAGCGCTCGCGCCGCGTCCACGTACGGCTGCGTGCGAGTCCCGAGCAGCTCGGCGCGCACGAGCCGCGCAACGCCCATCCATCCGGTCAGCACCAGGACGATGACGACGGTCGTGAGCCCGGGCCGCCAGAGCGTCGCGCACACGAGCAGGAGCACGAGGCGCGGGAGCGCGAGCAGCGCGTCGGCAATCGCCATCAGCACCTGGTCGACGATCCCGCCGACCCACGCGGCGACACCGCCGATCGCCGTGCCGGCCGCTCCGGCAAAGACGGAGCCGACGACGCCCACCGCGAGCGAGATGCGACCGGCGAGCATCATCCGCACGAACAGGTCGCGGCCGAATCGATCGGTACCGAGGAGGTGAAAGGTCCCGTGCGGGTCGTACGAGAGCGGGGGCACGAGCCGTAGCGCGAGCACGTCGCCGATCCCGATCGGATCTTGTGCGGAGATGATCGGCACGAGAATCGCCGCGGCAGCGAGGAGCGCGAGCAACGCCGCCGCGACGGTCTCTATTCGCCAACGTGGTTGGCCGCTCATGCGCGCCGTCGCGGGTCCACCACCGGCAGCGCGGCGTCGCCGGCGAGATTCGCGAACACCACGACCGCGGCGTACACGGCGGCCGCGCCCATCACCAGGGGATAATCGCGCGCGACGATCGCGTTCACCATCAGCCGCCCCATGCCAGGCCACGCGAACACCGCTTCCACGAAGATCGATCCCGCCACGAGCCCTGGCAGTGATAGTGCAAACAGAACGACGAGAGCGGGGAGGACCGTGGCGAGCACGTGGCGAAAGTACACCCGACCTGCGCCCGCGCCCTTTGCGCGCGCCGTGCGCACGAAGTCCTGCGAGAGTACGTCGGCGATGCTCGACCGGGCATAGCGCGCGATGCCCGCCGCACCTACGGCGGCGAGAATCGAGACGGGCAGCACGGCGTGACGGACGAGATCGAGGAACGCGGCACGGCCGTGGAGCTCGACGCCCGGTGCATGCAAACCGAATGCGGGAAGGCGCATCGACGGAGGCAAGCCCCAGGCGGCGGCACCGTAGGTGAACACGGCAATGAGCGCCAGCGCGAGCCAAAAGCTCGGCGCGGCGTACAGGAATGTCGTCGCGACGGTCAACGCGCGATCGACGGCACGGCCGCGCCGCGCCGCTTGCAGCATGCCGATCGGTACGCCGATGAGAAAGGTGAGCGCCAGTGACGCGGCGCCCAGCCCGACCGACACTGGAAGTGCCTCGGAGAGAGCGCTCGACACCGGCTGGTTCAACGAGAAACTCTGGCCAAGATCACCGCGAAGCACTCCAGCCGCCCACCGTGCATATTGCACCCAGATCGACCGATCGAGTCCCAGCTCGGCGCGGATACGCGCCGCGTCGGCCTGGCTTGCCGACGGCGGGACGAGAAAGGTCGCGGCATCACCCGGAGCGAGACGGATGAGCGCGAACGTGATCGTGAGCACCAGCCAGAGGAGCAAAAGCGCGCCGCCGATGCGGCGCAGCACGGCGCGAGGATGCACGCGTTGAAGCTGCACGCCCCTCGTCACGTGTCAACTGCTCGGACATCGCTCGGCGCGATCATGATCATCCTCGCGAACGCCTGCTGGTCGCCGCAGCGCCCGGCGGACATCGCGGTCTATGCTTCGGGCACCGATCTCGAGTCCGGAAACCCGCTCGTCACCGTGCACTCGCTCTCGCGGCAGATTCAGCGCTTCGCGCTGTTCGTCACCCTCGCGCAGTACGACTCGATGCTCGCGCCCGTGCCGTACGCGGCGCGTTCCTGGACCTGGTCGACCGATCATCGGACGCTCACGCTGCATCTCACATCCGACCTCGATTGGCATGATGGCACGCGGACGACGGCCCGCGACGTCGCCTTCACGCTCGACGCGGCGCGTGATCCCGCGACCGGCTACTGGCGCGCCGCCGATCTGGCCGGGATCGACAGCGTGCGCGCGTTGGACGACACCACCGCTGTGATCCACTATCGCGCTACGCAGCCCGTCTTTCCCCTCGTGCTCTGCGAGCTGCCGATCCTGCCCGAGCATCTGCTCGGCGGGGTGGCGCACGCGGACATGAAGCGCGCACCGTTCAACCTCGCTCCCGTCGGTAACGGGCCCTTTCGATTCGTCGAGCGGCGCGCCGGTGCACGGTGGGTCTTCCGCCGCAATGACGCGTTCCCCCCGTCGCTGGGTGGGCCGCCGCGGCTTGCCGGCTTCGTCGTGACCGTGGTCGACGAGCCGACGACGAAATTCGCCGGGCTGGAGAGCGGTGATCTCGACATCGCCGGCATCGCGCCGACGATGGCCGCGCTCGCGTCGCACGATGCGGCCCTTCGCGTGCTCGACTATCCGATTCTCTTCACGACGGGGCTCGTCTTCAACGTTTCCAAGCCGCCGTTCAACGATGCGCGAGTCCGGCGAGCGATCTCGACGTCAATCGATCGGGAGCGCATCGTCGTCGCCGCGCTCGCTGGTTACGGAAAGCCCGCCGCCGGCCCCGTTCCACCAGAGAGTCCGCTCGCGCTTCCCGCCGCGCCGGTCCACGACGCGCGACTTGCCGACTCGCTCTTCGATGCCGCCGGTTGGACGCGAGCGCCGAATGGAACGCGCACACGCGCCGGTCGACCCCTCGAGTTCGACCTGCTGACCGTCGGCAGCGGCGACAACGCGCTCGAGCAGCTCGTGCAGGCGGACCTCGCGTTGCGCGGCGTGCGCGTCAACATCAGGCAGGTCGAGCTCGGAGCGTTCCTCACCGAGGCGCGCGCGCAGGCCAAGCACTACGACGTCCTCGTGGCCGGCGTACCGGGCGACGTGGCGCTGTCATTCCTCGCGTCGATGTTCGAGTCGCGCCAGCGCGGCGGCGCGCTCGACTACACCGGCTTTCATTCGCCGCGGCTCGACTCGTTGTTCGTCGCGACCCGCGAGGCGCGCGGCGACTCCGCGCGAACATCGGCGTGGCGCGACGTGCAGCGCCTGCTCGCCGATTCGACCCCGGTCGCCTGGATCTATCATTCGCGTGGCGTACAGGGCGTCTCCGTGCGACTCGGCGGCGTGCAGATGGACCTTCGCGGCGAGATGGTGTCGCTCGTGCGGTGGCACGCCTCAGCCGCTTCATCGTCCGTCGCCGCGCGATGATGCCGCTGCTGTTGTCGGATGACGACCTCGAATCGCGCGGCACCGTGGCGACCGGGCCGCTCCGCGCGCTCACCGATTCACTCACCGCGGATCTCGACCGTGTGCTGGCTCGGCCGGTCTACATCCCGCGCGACAAGGCGCTGTTATCCCGCGAGGGCGGGCGCTGCCCGCGCGACGGCGTCCTCCTCGATTTCGATCCGTTCTCGCCGCACGAGCATCGCTGTCCACGCTGCGGCGTCATCTATCGCGGCGAGTTGCACGACCGGTTCTGGATCTACTGGTACCAGCTCTGGCTCGCCGAGCGCGCCGTGCATGCCGCGGTCTTGTCGCGCGAGGCGGGCCTCGCCCGATTCGAGAGGCTCGCATCGGACATTCTTTCCGGCTACGTCGAGCGCTACCCGTTGTATCCCAACGCCGACAACGTCCTTGGGCCCACTCGGCTCTTCTTCAGCACCTATCTCGAGTCGATCTGGCTGCTGCAGATCTGCATTGCGACGCGATTGCTCGATCGCGCGGCGCCCTCGCTCGCGTCGCGCGTTCGCGATCGGATCATCGAGCCGAGCCGCGCGATCATCTGCGAGTACGACGAAGGTGGCTCGAATCGCCAGGTGTGGAACGACGCTGCGTTGCTCGCCGCTGCGGTGCTGCTCGATGACGCCGCAGCGGCCGAGCAAATGGTCTTTGGCGGCTCAGGCGTTGCCTGGCAGCTCGCCAACGGCCTCCTGGACGATGGAACCTGGTATGAGGGCGAGAATTATCACCTGTTCGCGCATCGCGGACTATGGTACGGCGTGACGCTCGCCGAAGCGGCGGGTCTCGAGGTGCCCGCGCCGCTGCTCGATCGGTTTCAGCGGGGATTCTCGACGCCGTTCCTGACGGCGCTCCCCGACTTCACCCTGCCGTCGCGCCGCGACTCGCAGTACGCCATCTCGCTTCGCCAATGGCGAATCGCCGAACACTGCGAGCTCGGTCTCGCGCGTAAGAGCGATGGCTCGTTACGCGACGCGCTCCGGCGCCTCTACCACGACGATGTTCCGCGCCGCGCGACCGGTCGCGATACGTCGGCAGCGGACGTGGAGCGCAACATGCCTGCGACGTCGCTCAGTCGTTCGGACCTGAGCTGGCGCGCGCTCCTGTTCGCGCTCCCCGAGCTGCCTGTTCTCGACGCGGCGCCAATCCGCTCCGTGATCCTGGGCGGGCAGGGTATCGCCGTATTCCGTCGCGACAGTGCGCGCACCTATCTCGCCCTCGACTACGGACACTCCGGCGGGGGACACGGGCACCCCGATCGTTTGAACCTGCTGCTCGCCGTCGGCGACACGCGCTGGCTGGACGACATGGGCACGGGATCGTACGTGGAGCACGCGCTGCACTGGTATCGAAGCACGCTCGCCCACACCGCGCCGCTCGTCGACGGTCGCTCGCAGCGACCTGTGGATGGCGTGGCGACGGCCTACGACGAGCGCGGCGCCGCGGGCTGGATCACCGCCGCCGCGGAAATCGCGCCGGGCGTAATGGTTCATCGCGAGCTCATCGTCATGCCGGACTATGCCGTCGACATGGTGTCGTGGAACGCCGGGAGCGAAGTGACGTTCGACCTTCCACTTCACGTCGACGTCGAGCTGAGTGACGTCGACCGGGCCGTGCCCGCCGACCTGCAGGGCGGCGCGGGGCTGGAAGACGGTTTCGAGTTTGCTCACGACGCTTCTGTTCAGCGGGTTCGCGCGGGAGCCACCGTTGCCGGCCGGGCAGGCTGGGGCGAGACCGAGCGTCTCGCACTCTGGGCCACTTCGACGACCGACTGCGAGTGGTGGCGCGCCGTCGCTCCGGGCGCGCCTGGACGCGGCGAGGCGGCGTTCCGCCTCATACGCGCTCGCGGAAGCCAAGGCGCCTACACCCTGGTGTGGTCCTGGGCCGACGCCGTGTCGCATGTGGACTTCGGCGAGGTCATTCGAGTCACGCTTGCCGACGGATCGATACACGCGCACACCGCCACCGCGGAGGGCCGCCACATCGAGCTCCAAGCCGGGGGCGCGCGAGGCAGCATCGATCTGGCGGGACGAATCGACGTGTCAGTTCACGTGTCAGTCTCTGGCCCGAGCGAAGCGCCGACAACGACGCCCATCGAGCTCCCGTCCGATGGTCGCGCGGTGACGATCGAGCTTGGAGAGCCACACTACCGGCGGTCCGAGCACCGTTGGACAGACGCCGGGGCGCCAACTGCGAGCGTGTCGCTCCAGTGGCGCGCGCCGACACTCACGGTGTCGATCGAGGTCCCGAACAGCACGCGCACGTTCGCCCCGGGCGGCGCGACGAATGCCTACGACAACGAGCATCCAGACATCAACGGCGACGGCGTGCAGCTCTACCTTCAAACCCGCCAAGGCGAAAGTGCCTGGATGCTCGTACCCGATGCCGCCTCGTCCGCAGTGCGCGTGCGACAGCTCGACGACTGGTCTTCGCCGCAGCCCATCCGGGCGCGCTGGCAGCCCACCTCGTCCGGCTACGAGCTGACCGTCGATCTCGACATGCACGCACCGCCGCTCGCGTTCGACGTAATCGTGAACGAGATGCCGCCTGACCGCGCTCGTCGTCGCGGCCAGCTCGTGTTGAGCGGCGCGCGTGGCGAGTTTGTGTACCTGCGCGGCGACCGGCATGACCGGTGGCGCCTCGTCCCCCTCCGAATCCGCAATGCCTGAATCGCTCCTCGATGCCGTGATCGTCGTCCTCCACGAGCCGCAGAATCAGATCAACATTGCGGCGGCGATCCGCGCGATGAAGAACATGGGCGTTGGCCGGCTGCGGTTGGTGAATCCCGTGGCGTACGCCGCGGTCAACCTCGAGGGCATCGCCCACGGCACGATGGATCTCATCGAGCGCATCGAGCGATTCGAGACGTTCGACGCCGCGGTGGCCGACTGTGTGCGCGTGGTCGGGTTCACGGCCCGCCGGCGCGCCGCCAAGCGCCGCGTCATCGACCCGAAAGTCGCCGCGTCCGAGTTGCTCGACGCGGCGAGCGAAGGGAATGTCGCGATCGTGTTCGGACGCGAAGACAGCGGACTGCCGAACGATGTCCTCGACCGTGTGCATGCCGTCGTGACCATCCCGACGACCGACCATGCATCGCTGAACCTCGCCCAAGCGGCCCTCGTCGGGCTCTACGAGCTCCACCTCGCGGCTTCCGACGCCACGCGGACGATCGCGCCGCCTCGGAAAGACGCGCCCCCAGCCTCCAACGAGCAGCTCGAGAAGTTCTTCAGCGACGCCGCGAATGCGCTGACCGCAATCGAATTCTTCAAGACGCGCTATCCGGAGCACATCATGCGCACGCTGAGGTCGCTCACATTTCGCGCCGCACCAGACGCGCGCGAGATCTCGCTCATGCGCGCGATGGCGATAGAAGTGCTCCGCTACCTCGAGCGTACCGGCCGCCGGGGTTGACGACGTCTCGCGGGCCGACCTTTTTCCGCTCATGCCATTTCGCCGATTCTTCGACCGCGGAGCAAAGGACGCTGCCCGCGCCAATCCGGCCGCCGAGAGCGCGGAAGTCGCGGACGAAACCAGTCCGCCTGACGAAGAGTCGGTCGAGGAAGGCGAGGCCGAAACCGCCGAAGCCATCGAGCACGACGATGTGGATTGGGCGACGAGGGCCCGTGCCGTGCTACCCACCGGGGCGTCGACCGGCAGCAAACGCACGGAAGCACTCTATGGAGCCGCGGACGCCAGCGGTCCCACGCACTTCGCCCAGGCGGTAGGCTGCCACGTCACCGACGTCGACGGCAACGAGTACCTCGATTGCACGATGGGCCTTGGCTCAGTCGCTCTCGGGTACGCCGAGCCGAACGTGATTCGCGCCGTGGTCGATGCGATCGCCGCGGGCAGCGTGTCGGCGCTGTCGAGCTATCGCGAGGTGGACGTCGCCGAGCGGCTGTGCGGCGTGATCCCGTGCGCGGACCGCGTTCAGTTTCTCAAAACGGGCGCGGAGGCGATGGCCGCCGCGGTGCGGCTCGCGCGAACGTACACCGCGCGCGACCTCGTGATCGGCTGCGGATACTTCGGCTGGTTGGATTGGTGCGCCGATGAAGCGCTTGGCGTTCCCGAGGAAACACGCGCCACTTTCCGCCGCGTTCCGTTCGACGACATTGCCGCCTTGGACCAGGCGGTGAGCGATGCGGGTGCTCAACTCGCCGCGATCGTCATCGAGCCCGTGATCGAGCGGCTGCCGTCACTCGACTGGATCAAGCGGGCGCGCGAGCGGGCGACGGCGTCGGGCGCGGTCCTCGTGTTCGACGAGATCAAGACCGGATTCCGGCTGCGCACCGGCGGCTATCAGGCGTACGCCGAGGTCGTGCCGGACCTGGCGGCATTCGGGAAGGCGATGGCGAACGGATTTCCGCTCGCCGCGGTCGTCGGTGATCGCGACGTTATGGAGGCGGCGCGCAAAACATGGATATCGTCGACACTGGCCAGCGAAGCATCGGCGCTCGCCGCCGCTCAAGCGGTGCTGTCGTGGCACGACCAGGTCGACGTCTGTGAGTCCCTGTGGACGATCGGCGCCGACATGCGACGGGCGGTAAGCGCCGCCGTCGAGGCGAGCGGCGTCGAGGGTATCACAGTGGACGGCATCGATCCGATGTGGATGCTGCGTTTCGACCGCCCCGAGCGCGAGCAGCGCTTTCTGGAGCACGCGGCGGCGAACGGCGTGCTGCTCAAGCGCGGCGCGTACAACTTTGCCGCACTGGCGCACGACGAGGATGCGCTGCGCGATCTCGAGCGCGCGGCGAGCGGTGCGCTGGTCGAGCTGCGCGACGAGGAAGCGCAAACTTGAGCGCCGGCCACGGCGATCCTTCACTCGCGGGGCCGGAGCCCCTCATCGACGCCCACGCGCATTTCTATCATGCGGCGGCCGGGCGCGCCGACTGGGAGGCCGTGAACGCGGCACGCTTTCGCGCGGGCGAGCGGATCGGCATCACCTACCACGTCGCGTCGGTGCTCGGAAGCTACGGCTTCACGTCACCCACATATTTCCCGTCCCCCGCCGATGTCATGCGCGGCAACGACGCGATGCTCGCCATCTGCGCCGCCGAGCCCGACCGCGTGCGCATGTACGTGACCGTCAATCCGAATTACACCGACCACGCGCTGGGCGAAATCGACCGTTGTGTCGCGCGCGGCGCGGTCGGCGTGAAGCTGCTCGCCAGCCGCCGCGCCGACGATCCGCTGCTCGATCCCGTCGCGTCGCTCGCGGGCGAGCGCGGGCTCCCGGTTTTGCACCACATCTGGCAGCATCGGCGCAGAGAGTGGCCGTCGCAAGAGATCTCTGATGGCGCCGATCTCGCGCGTCTGGCGGTCCGCCACCCGCGCACCACGTTCATTCTCGCGCACATCGGCGGCGGCGGCGACTACATGCACACCTTTCCGGCCGTGGTCGACTGCCCGAACATCCTGCCCGATCTCTCAGGGAGCGGTGTGGACCGCGGGATGCTCGACTCGGCGGTCGCGGCGCTCGGCGCCGAGCGACTCCTGTGGGGCTGCGACCTCACGATGTGTACCGGCCTCGCCAAACTGCGCGCGCTCGAGCACGTCGGACTGAGTCGAGACGAGCTGTCGGCCATACGATGGCGCAACGCCGTGCGCGTGTTCCCGCGAAAGTCCTTCCCGCATGTCGAGGCGCTCGAGCCGGCCGTGGCCGCACGATGACCGTCGACGTCGACACCTTCATCGGCGCGTACCCGTTCCGGCACATTCCCCATCCGGAACCCGACGTGCTCGTTCGCGTGCTCGATCGCGAGGAGATCTCCGAGGCCTGGGTCGGTCATCTGCCTTCGGCATTCCATCGCGACCCGAGCCAGGGCAACGAAGAGTTGTACGCCGCCGTGGCGCCGCACTCTCCGCGCCTGCGTCCGGTTCCGATCGTCCGTCCGGATTGGCCCAGGTGGGAGCTCGCGATCGCCGATGCGGTTTCGGCTGGCGCTCCGGCGGTCCGCGCGTATCCGACGCAGTGGGGTCTCGGACCGCACGATACTCCGATGCGCGAACTGGCCATCGCGACGGGAGAGCAGGGGCTCGCGCTTCTGCTGACCGTCCGGTTCGAGGACCTCCGCCAGCGCCATACCATGGACGTCGCCGGAGATCTGAGCGCCGCGGCAGTTCGAGCGCTCGCGCGCGCTGGTTCGGACGTACGACTGGTCGTGACCGCCGCCGGCCGGGAAATGATCGAGGAAGTGCACTGGAGCCTGACGGCAGAGGAACAGCAGCGCGTCTTCTGGGACATCTCCTGGATCTGGGGTCCGCCCGAAGATCATCTCGCCAAGCTTTTCCGCAGTGTGGGCTCCGGCAGTTTCGTGTTCGGCTCGCAGTGGCCGCTCCGTTTGGTGCAGACGCCAAGGGCGAATCTCGACCTCCTTCCGGACGACATCCGCGGCTCGGCGCTCGCGTCGGCGCGCGCGATTAGTCGCGCGGCAGCGCGGGCGGACTGATTAGCTCCCTTGCGTGCGGTATCTGGTCCGTTCAGATTTCCCGGCCAGTCGGCCACCTTGTGAATTAGTTCACAAAGAATCGTCGGCTCGCCATTCCGGAAAACTCACCCCATCGCGATGACCCAGCGAAGGAAGTGGACCGCCATCCCGGGGCTCTTGGCCCTGGCCATCGGTGCCGCAATGCTCTCCGCCTACAGCGGCGCCTCCTCTTCGCAGAACCGTTCGCCCGTTCAACCGATCGCCTTCACGCACCCGGTCCATGTGCAGAAGCTCGGCATGAACTGCCTCTACTGCCACAACGCGGCGAATAAATCGATGGATCCGGGCCTCCCGGCCGTGTCTACGTGCATGGGCTGCCACAACTTGATCGGGCCCGATCGCCCAGCCTCCGACCTCGGCCCCAAGCGCCACAGCGTCGAGCTCGACAAGCTGTACAAGTACGCTGATCAAAAGTCCGTAATGGCCGGCATGGGGCTCAACCCCAAGCCCATCCCCTGGAACCGCATCCATAAACTGCCGGAGTACGTGCATTTCCCGCATACCCGGCACATCAATGCCGGGGTCACCTGCCAGACGTGCCACGGCCAGATCCAGAAGATGGATCGCGTCTACCAGTTCGCCACGCTCAACATGGGCTGGTGCGTGAGTTGTCACGTGAACGGCTACAGCCCCAAGGAGGGGTTGGAGGCGGCCGGCTACGCGCCAAAACCAGCCGCCGCCGGTCAGGCCGCCGCGGCACCGGTCGATACCGCCCAACGCAAGCGCGCGCGGTATGACTGCGCCAACTGCCACTACTGACATGAGCGAAAAGACTGGCGTCAAGCGCCGCGAATTTCTCAAGGTCATCGGCGCCTCGAGCGCCGCGCTCGCTGCCGTGGGCTGCGCCCCTGAGGACAGCGGAAAGCTCATACCATATCTCGTATCGCCCGACGAGACCGTTCCCGGCGTCTCGACGTACTACGCGACGACCTGCCGCGAGTGCGCCGCCGCGTGCGGTCTCATCGCCGAAACGCGCGACGGCCGGGCGATCAAGCTCGAGGGCAATCCCGACCACCCACTCAACCACGGCGCACTCTGCGCCCGCGGCCAGGCGGGGCTGCAAGGACTCTACAATCCCGATCGCTTCCGCACGCCGATGGTCAAGGAAGGCAATGCCTGGAAGACGATCACCTGGGACGACGCGATCAACCGATTGAGTCAGGCGATCGGGGCCGCGCGCACGAGCAACGCCGCGGCCGGCGCGGTGTTCCTCAATCAGCACGAGAGCGGAAGCTTCCCGGCCTTCCTCGACGGCTGGCTTGCCGCGTTCGGCATGCCGCAGCACCTCAGCGTCGACTTCGAGGCGCCCGCGGCGACGATCGAAGCGAATCGCCGCACATACGGCGTAGCGTGGCCGAGCCTCAGCTTCTCGTCGGCAAAGCTCATCGTGTCGTTCGGCGCCGATTTCCTCGAGGGCTGGGGCGCCAGCGTTCCGCAGCAGCTCGACTTCGCCGACGCGCGAGCCAAGCTCGATGGTGCGCCGCGCTTTGTGTACATCGGCCCGCGTCGCTCTCTCACCGGTCTGAATGCGGATGAATGGCTCGCCTGCAATCCCGGCAGCGAGCTCGCAATCGCCAACGCGCTCGCCGGGAAGGGAAGCATTCAGGACGCCGCCACGCAGAGCGGCGTGGATGCGAACGCGCTGCAGCGGCTCGCCACTGAGCTCGCATCGGCCAAGCCGGCGCTCGCGCTGTCGGGCGTCACCGGCGCCGACGCGCTGGACGTCGCGCTCGCCGTTGCCGCGATCAATCAGGCGTCGGGCGCGGTCGGCACGACGATCCGTCCCGCCGAGCCGGTGACCGGGTTCGACGGCATCGCCTCGCCGGCGCAGGTGCTCGCCGCGGTCGAACGGATGCGTGGCGGACAAGTCGGCATCGCGTTCGTTCGCGGCGCAAACCCGGCGCACTCGCTCCCCAGAGCCGCCCAGTTCGCCGAAGCGTTCGCCAAGGTCGGCACGCGCGTGAGCTTCACGAGCTACCCCGACGAGACGACGGAGCTGTGCAACCTCGTCATCCCCGACTGGCATGCGCTCGAGTCGTGGGGCGACGCGCAGCCGGTGCGTGGCACGATTTCGCTGCAGCAACCGACGATGGATCCGGTGTTCCCGACGATCAAGGGATCGACGGGCGACGCGCTCATTGCGGTGGCCAAGAAGGATGCGGCGGCGGCCGGAAAGTTCGCCGCCGCGGACTATCGGACCTGGTTCATCTCGAATTACGCCGGCGGCGCCGAGGCGCTTTCGGCCGCGCTGCCCAAGGGGATCACCACGGGGAACCTCCCCGCTCGCACGCTCGCCGCGGCGGCGCCTCCGGCCGCAGCGCCGGCGGCGCCGGCGGCCGCGAGCACCGGTGGCGACTTCTTCCTCGTGACATACCCGTCGCCGGTGCTCGGCGAAGGTCGCGGCGCCAACAAGCCGTGGCTGCAGGAGCTTCCCGATCCCGTCACGAAGATCTGCTGGAGCTCGTGGGTCGAGATCCATCCGGAGACCGCTCAGCGGCTCGGCGTGGATCGCGGCGACTTCCTCGAGGTCAAGACGGCGAACGGCACCGTCCGCGCACCAGCATTTCCATATCTGGGAATTCATAAGAACGCCATCGCGATTCCGTTGGGACAGGGTCACCGCGCGGCAGGGCAGATGGCGTCCTTCAATCCAAAGACGCACACGCCCGCCGCGGTTCAGTGGGGCTACGGCCGCTACTCGCGCGACCTCGGCGTGCAGGCGCTCGACCTGCTCCCGCTTACGACTGATGGCGCTGGTGGGCTCGCCCTCACGGTGACGAAGGCATCGGTCACCAAGACGGCCGATCACCGGACGCTGCCCAGTAACGAGGGGTCGGCGCGCCAGCACGGCCGTGAGATCGCCCAAGCTGTCAACGCAGCCGATCTCGGACGCCTGGAAGGCCGTGGCGAGCTCCAGTCGTCGACGGGACCGGAATCCAAGGAAGCGATCCCCGGCGACGCCGATCACAGTTTCCAACCGGGACTTCGATCGCCGGTCGCCGCCGATGCGCAGGGCGAGCTCGGGTCGCCGACTGCGAACGATCGCGGAACGCTCAAGGGTCTGTACGATCCGAACGACATCCGCGGCATGGCCAAGCGCCGCTGGGCGATGACGATCGACCTCGCTCGTTGCACCGGATGTTCGGCGTGTGTCACCGCCTGCTACGCCGAGAACAACATTCCCACGGTCGGCGCGTTCTGGCAGAATGCCACGTTCTGGGCCGACGAGAGGCCGGGATTCAACATCGAGCGCGGCCGCGAGATGAACTGGATTCGTCTCGAGCGCTACTTCGAGGGCAACCTCGACGGCAAGTTCGGCGAGGATTTCGAGACGCGGTTCATTCCGATGCTCTGCCAGCACTGCGGCAACGCGCCGTGCGAGCCGGTGTGCCCCGTTTACGCGACATACCACGCGCCCGACGGGCTGAACGTGCAGGTCTACAACCGCTGCGTCGGCACGCGCTATTGCTCGAACAACTGCCCGTACAAGGTCCGCTACTTCAACTGGTTCGGCTACGGCGAATCTGATCGAAAGCAGTACGCGTTCCCGGAGCCGCTCAACTGGCAGCTCAATCCCGACGTCACGGTACGCGGCAAGGGTGTCATGGAGAAGTGCAGCTTCTGCGTGCAGCGCATTCGTGAAGCAGAGAATCGCGCGGCGCTCGAGAAGCGCGAGGTGGAGGCCGACGAGTTCACGGTGGCGTGCGCGCAGGCGTGTCCGTCGCGCGCCATCACGTTCGGTGACGCGGCGGATCCCAACTGGACCGTCGCGCAGAATGTGCACGACAAGCGCGCGTATCACGTGTTCGAGGAGCTCAACACCTACACCGGGGTCGTGTACTTGAAGAAGGTCAACCATCCCGCTTCCGGCGCCGCGGCGCCGCGGGCATAGGAGGCGCGACGCATGGCATCGAGCGCGACTCCGACCAGAACGGTGGCATCGTACCCGACCAACCTTCCGAACATCCCGAGCGCGGCCGTCCGATTCCCGGCAATCCGCAGCTACGAGCAGGTCGATCGCGAGATCTCCGGCACGCTCAGACCGACACTCGGCTGGTTCGCGGCACTTGGCACGGCGGTGCTGTGTATGCTCATTGGCGCGACCGCGTGGACGTACCAGATCCACGAGGGACTCGGCGCCGCCGGCTACCAGCCGCCGGTGATGTGGGGCGTGTACATCGTCACCTTCGTGTTTTGGGTCGGTATCGGACACGCGGGCACGCTGATCTCGGCGATTCTCTATCTGTTCCGAGCCGGATTCCGCACGAGCATCTATCGCGCCTCGGAAGCAATGACGGTGTTCGCGGTCATGACGGCCGGTCTGTTTCCGATTCTCCACCTCGGGCGACCGTGGAAGTTCTTCTACCTGATTCCGTATCCGAACTGGCGGCTCATCTGGCCCAACCCAAAGAGCCCGCTGGTGTGGGACGTCTTCGCGATCCTCACCTACCTCACGATCTCGAGCACGTTCCTCTACGTCGGATTGATTCCCGACATCGCGATTCTTCGCGATCGCGAGAAGAATCCGATCCGCAAGGCGATTCTGTCGCAGCTCGCGCTCGGCTGGCGGAACTCGGATCGCGAATGGCGGCATTTCACGCGCGCGTACCTGTTTCTCGCCGCCTTCGCGACGCCCCTCGTGCTGTCGGTACACTCCGTCGTGTCGTTCGACTTCGCGATGGCGCTCACGCCCGGCTGGCACGCCACGATCTTCCCGCCGTACTTCGTGGCCGGCGCGATCTTCTCCGGCATCGGGATGGTATTCACGATCGTCATCCCGCTTCGCAAAGCGTTCAAGCTCGAGCACTACATCACGCTCAACGACCTCGACGCGGCGGCCAAGCTCTGCCTGTTCACGTCCAGCGTCGTCGGACTCGCGTACCTGACCGAGTTCCAGGTCGCGTGGATGAGCGGCAACCCGTTCGAGCAGGACTACTTCTGGAACCGCGTGTTCGGACAGTGGGCGTGGGCGGCTTGGATCATGCTGCTCTGCAATTGTGTGCTGCCGCTGTCGCTCTGGTCGCAAAAGCTCAGACGCAATCCGCTCTGGCTCTTCATACTTTCGTTGTTCATCAACCTGGGCATGTGGTTCGAGCGATTCGTCATCGTCATCCCGTCGCTCTCGCACGAGTTCGAGCCTTGGCAGTGGGGCAGCTACCGGCCCACGTTCGTCGACTACAGCATCCTCCTGGGCAGCTTCGGCTGGTTCTTCATGTGGTTCCTGCTGTTCATCAAGCAGCTCCCCGTGATGGCAATGTCCGAGGTCAAGGAAGTCATCCCGCCGAAGATGCGATTCGAGCACATCAGCAATCACGAGCTCACGGAAGGGATCGTTCACCCTGACGAGACGGGAGCGACCCACTGATGCAAGGCGTCCTGGGAGCGTTCCACGAGATCGACTCCGCGGTGCACGCGATCGAAGCGCTCAAAAGGGAGCGCTTCGGCGACATCACCGTGTTCACACCCACGCCGCGGCACGAGTTCGATCACGTCATGGCGCATCCGCCCAGCAAGGTGCGCGTCTTCACGCTCATCTTCGGATTGCTCGGCGTCACGTTCGGCTACTGGATCGCGATCTGGATCTCGGACTACTGGCCGCTCGTCGTGGGCGGAAAGCCCGTGGCATCGTGGGTGCCGTACACGATTCTCGGGTTCGAGGTCATGGTGCTCGTCGGTGGTTTGATGACCGTCTACGCGATGTTCGGCCTGTCGCACATCCCGCGGTTGACGACGACCGTGGGCTACGATCCACGGTTCAGCGGCGGACATTTCGGCGTGTGGGTCGTGACGGACCCGGAGCGTACGAACGACGCGATGGCAATTCTGCAGAAGTTCGGGGCAGAGGAGGTCCGGCGTGAGCGCTGAACGTCCCCGCTTCTCGCGCGCCGCTCGTGCTGCGCGATTCAGTCCGCTGCTCCTCCTCATGGCCTGCTCGTGGTTCACCGACTTCAAGCAGCAGCCCAAGATTGACCCGTGGGAAACGCCGTCGGACACGATTCCGTTCCGCGGCAATCCGCAGAGTTCGGTGCCGATCACTGGCTCGGCGGCGCCCGGCTTCGAGTACGATCGGGGACCGTTACCGCAGACGATCACCCTGATGGCCAACATCAAGAATCCGGTGGCCGCCGATTCCGCGTCGGTGAGCCGCGGCCGGGTCCAGTTCCAGATCAACTGCGCCGTCTGTCACGGTCCGCTCGGCATGGCCAACGGACCGGCGACGAAGTATGGCATGGCGGGGATCGCGATCGGTGCCGGCTCGAATGCGGCGCTCAATCTCACGGACGGTTACATCTTCGGCATGATCCGAAATGGTCGTGGACTCATGCCGTCGTACAACCGCATCGAGGAGATGGACCGTTGGGACATCGTCAACTACATCCGCAGCATTCAAGGCAAGCTGACGATCGCCGCCGATACGTCTCACGGGCTGCCCGGCGAGACGGGCGCGCTCGTCCCCGGCGCGTCGACCATGGGGCCGACACGTCCGGCGCCGTACTTTAATCCGCGCCGCGCGGCGACGACCGCGCCGGCGGCCGCAACACCCGACACCACGGTGAAAGCGGCGACTGATACGACCAGGAAGCCGGAGCGACAGCCGTGAGTCTTCATACTCCACGCGAATGGTCGCCCGAAGAGGCGCTCGCCGCCACGAGCCGACCACTGCCGAGCTGGATCAAGACCGCGGTCGGCGCGCTGTTCGGCATCGGTCTCGTCATCTTCATCGTCGGCATTCTCGTCGCGCCCGATCGTGCCTGGCGCGCGTTCCACTTCAATTGGCTGTTCTTCTTCGGCCTCACGAGCGCTGGCGCGACGATAGTTGCCGTTCAGCGTATCACGACGGCGCGCTGGTCGCGGCACGTGATCCGGTTCATGGAGGCATACGTCGCCTTCCTGCCGGTGGGATTCATCTTCCTGCTACTTACCTTGTTCGCGGGTCGGAACTACGTGTTCCCGTGGACGCACGAGGCGTATCCCTCACCCGAGAAAGCAACCTATTTCAACGGCACATTCCTGACGATTCGCGACATCGCGATTGCCGGGCTGATGGTCGTGCTCGGGCTCTGGTACGTGTACACGTCGCTGCGGCTCGACGTCGGGCGAATTCCGGAGTCGGGCGCAAAGTGGGCGGCGGGTCTCCGCGAGCGCATGCGCCGCGGATACCGCGACGAGCGTCGCGAGCTTCACTCGACGCATTCGTTGCAGGGCAAGCTGGCCGTATTCTCCGTGCTCCTGTTCGCGATGGGTTGGTCGGTGCTGTCGTGGGATCTCTCGATGGGCCTCTCGCTGCACTTCCAGAGCACGCTGTACAGCTGGTGGTTCTTCATGGGCGCCTGGCTCTGCGCGCTCACCGTGTTCTCACTGATCGTGATGGCGTGGGACAGCCGGCTCGCTGGCGCGGACGGGCTGATCCAGGAAGTCCACTACCACGACATCGGCAAACTGTGTTTCGCGTTCACGGCGTTCTGGGGCTACCTCACCTTCGGCCAGTACCTCGTGATCTGGTACGGCAACCTGGGTGAAGAGACGTTCTTCATGCACCTGCGCCTCAGCGCGCCCTGGAAGTGGGTGACGGTCGGCTCGGTGATCCTCGTCTTCTTCGCGCCGTTCTTCGGACTGCTGTCGCGCGCGGCCAAAGTGTACAAGCCGACGATGGCGCTGTTCGCGCTGTGCAGCATCGTGGGCATGTGGCTGATGCGGTACATCGAGGTGTACCCGTCGGGCTACGGCGTCGTGCCCACGCTGCCGTTCGGGATCTGGGAGATCGGCGTGCTGATTCTCTATCTCGGCGCGTGGGGTTGGTGCTACGTCGCGTTCGTCGATGCGTTCCCGCGCATTCGCGTCACGCTTTCGACGTCGCCGTTCCGCGACGAGGTGCAGGTTCCGGTCAATCCGGAAACGATGGAGCCGCTGCCGGCACACGAGTAGCCGGCAGCGTGCTCGGCGCGCCGATCAGCCGCGCGCCAGCATATCCTCGAGCATTTTCTTCGGCACAGCGCCCGTTTGGCGGGCGACTTCCTTGCCGCGCTTGAAGACGATGCTCGTCGGGATGCCGCGAATGTTGAACTGCATTGCGGTTTGCTGCGCGCGGTCCGTATCGAGCTTGGCCACGAGCGCCGCGCCCTGTTGCTCCCGCGCGATCTCGTCGACGTAGGGCGCCATCATCTTGCACGGGCCGCACCAGTCGGCGTAGAAGTCGACGAGCACCGGCACCTCGCTCTCGCCGATCGTCTTCGCGAACGTCTCGTCGTTGAGTGGCACCGGCCTGTCGAGGAGCATCGGCTTGCCGCACTTGCCGCATTTGGGGCGATCGGCCGCGCGCGCCGCGTCGACGCGGTTCCACGTCTCGCAGAATTGGCAACGGATGGTGATATGTCGGGTGGCCGACTGAGTGGTTTCCACGCTATGCCTCGCTTCGTTGAACGGTGCGCCGCATGCACGGGGATGCCCGTTCCATGCCACGGCGCGACCGGATAAATTCAAATGTACGAATCACAGGCAAGTGCAGGGACGAGGGGCGTTAGCTCAGCTGGGAGAGCGCCTGGTTTGCAACCAGGAGGTCACCGGTTCGATCCCGGTACGCTCCATCAAGCAGGACAAGCACTTAGCTCTACAGGCCAGTTTCCACCACGCCGCCAGGAAACCCACCGGCGGCCATAAGGCGGCGTTTCGAGCGCCAGGGCGCGCTCACGCAGGCCGACTAAACGACGAAGCTAAACGCTCGGACCGTTCGCCGCGCGCTTGACGTAACAATATTAGTTGATACATTGAATCCATGACCACGATGATCCGCGCTGCCACCGATCTCGATCGCGCCGTCGCGCTGTTCCACGCGCTCTCCGACGCCACCCGTCTTGCGATTTTAGAAATGCTGAAAGACGGCGAGCGCTGCGTCTGCGAGCTCCAGGACGAGCTGGACGCGGCGCAGTCCCGGCTGTCGTTTCACTTACGCGTGTTGAAGGATGCCGGCCTTGTCACGGACCGCAAAGAGGGACGGTGGATGTACTACAAGATTTCCCCAGAGTCGCTGGCCGAGGTGCACGATCTCGCCGTCGCGATGCAGCCGAAGAAGAATGGCCTGCCGGTGCTTCGCCGTGCCTGTTGCCGGTAGTTTTTTTGTTGTCGTAAATATCAACTTTTCTTGATGATCTGAGGGCGTTATGAACAGCGAGACGAAAGTCCCATCCACGATCGAGGAGATCCGCGCAACCGTGCAGGCGCGCTATGGTGCCGCCGCTGCTCGCGTAGCCGCCGGCGAGGTCAAACACACCAGTTGTTGCGGGCCAGCCGATGGCTCGAGCGGGTGCTGTGGCTCAACCAGCGAATCGTGGGACCCGATCACGTCGGATCTCTACGAGGCAGGGGAGACCGCGGGCATTCCGGCCGAGGCGCTGCTCGCGTCGCTCGGTTGTGGCAATCCCACGGCGCTCGCCGAGCTCCATGAGGGCGAGGTCGTGCTCGATCTCGGTTCCGGCGGCGGCATCGACGTGCTGCTCTCGGCCAAGCGAGTCGGACCGACGGGCAAGGCATACGGTCTCGACATGACGGACGAGATGCTCGCGCTGGCACTCGAGAACAAGCAAAAAGCAGGCGCCGCGAACGTCGAGTTTCTCAAGGGGCACATCGAGGCCATCCCGCTGCCCTCGAACACCGTGGACGTGATCATCTCCAACTGCGTGATCAACCTGAGTGGCGACAAGCGGCAAGTCTTGAAGGAAGCATTCCGCGTACTGAAGCCTGGCGGGCGCTTCGCCGTGAGCGATGTGATCGTGCGCGAAGGCTTGCCGCAGCCGGTGAAGGAGAGCATCGCGCTCTGGACCGGCTGCGTGGCGGGCGCGCTGGAGGAGAACGAGTTCATTGCGTTGCTCGAGGAAGTCGGGTTCGAGAACCCGAGCATCGAGCCGACCCGCGTTTACACGCGCGAGGACGCGGCAGCACTCATCGCCGGCACAGGCTTGGAGTCCTCGCTCGCGGATCAGGTGGACGGCAAGATCATGAGCGGGTTCGTGCGCGCCACGAAGCCGGGCGCGCCGAGCGCACGACCGGCGCGACCCGCCAAGCCCGTGCGCGAGCTCGCCGCGTTGGGCGCCGCGAAGGCTGGAACGCGCTCGTGTGGCTGCGCCGACGATTGCTGCCAGTGACCACGGATCGGGTAATCGAACGCGATGGTCTGATCGATCCACGGCGCTTGCTGGTGCGCCGTGGTCTGTGGCTGAACTACGCCACGATCGGGTACAACACGCTCGAGGCGGTCGGTTCGATCCTCGCCGGCGTACTCGCGGGGAGCGTTGCCTTGGTGGGCTTCGGCTTCGACAGCGCTATCGAGGTTACCGCGGCGGGGGCGGCCCAATGGCGTCTCCGCGCCGATCTGGATCCGGAGCGACGCGAGCGCGTAGAGCGTATCACGCACCGGGTCATCGGCTGGAGCTTCCTGGCGCTCGCCGCGTACGTGCTCTACGACAGTGCCGAGATGTTATGGAGCGGCGAGCGTCCGGAGCGGAGTGCGCTGGGGATTGCGATCCTCGCCGCCTCGGTCGTCGTCATGCCGGTCCTGGCTCGTGCCAAGCGTCGCGTGGCGCGCGGGCTCGCCAGCCGGGCGCTCGAGGCGGATGCGAAGCAGACGTCGCTGTGCGCCTACCTGTCGATCATCGCGCTGGCCGGTGTGGCACTGAACGCGGCCATCGGGTGGTGGTGGGCCGACCCCGTCGCTGCGCTGGCGATGGTGCCGATCATCGCCAAGGAAGGCATCGAGGGAGTACGTGGCGAGGACGCCTGCACGGACGCATGCTGATGTTGGTACGATCACGCGGCAATGACTGATTATCGGAGACGGTCCCGTATGGTAGACACGACGTTGGCGGTGGAAATTCGCCACCCAACCGAAAATGATCTTCCGGCGATCGAGCGCCTGCTCACGGGCTCGAGCCTTCCACTGGACGGTGTACGCGAAGCACTCCCGAGCTTCGTGCTGGCGGAAGTTGGCGAAACCGTCGTTGGCGTCGCCGGGCTCGAGGTGTGCTGCGACAACGCGCTCTTGCGCTCAGTCGCCGTAGCTGACGACTGGCGTTCGCGTGGCGTGGGCCGCGCGCTCGTGACGCGCGTCATCTCGGACGCCGAAGCGCGCGGCCTTCGCGCGCTATATCTGCTGACGACGACGGCGGAGGGGTACTTTCCGAGCTTCGGCTTCCGCGCGATCGACCGTGATGCGGTGCCGGACGACATTCGAGCGACGAAGGAGTTCCAGAGCGCCTGTCCGGCTTCAGCGACCGTGATGTGCCGCGGCTGCACAGTGCAATGAGGCGCCTGTGACGTCCACTGCTCGCGTCCACTCGCCGCAGATCCCGGCGGCGACAGAGGTCTCGCGTTCCGTCGTCAAGCGATTGTCCACGCTCGACCGGCTCCTGCCGCTCTGGATTTTCGCGGCGATGGCCGTCGGTCTCGCGCTCGGCCGCGCGTTCCCGACGCTCGGCGCGGCGCTCGATCGGGTGAAAGTCGCCGGCGTCTCCGTGCCGATCGGCTTTGGGCTCTTGTGGATGATGTACCCGGTGCTTGCCAAGGTACGGTACGAGGCGATCGGGCAGCACGTCGGAAACGGCAAGCTCCTCGGGACTTCGCTGTTCTTCAACTGGGTGGTCGGACCAATCGTGATGGTCGCGCTCGCGTGGGCGTTCCTTCCCGATTTGCCGCACTACCGCACCGGGCTTGTGCTCATCGGGCTCGCCCGCTGCATCGCGATGGTGCTGATCTGGAATTCACTGGCCCGCGGCTCGGGTGAGCTCGCGGCAGTGCTCGTCGCGCTTAACTCCGTTTTTCAGATCCTTACATACAGTGTTCTCGGCTGGCTCTTTCTCGACGTGGTGCCCGCCTGGTTCGGCGGTGCCACGGCGGTCGTAAATGTGTCGATGTGGTCGATCGCGAAAGCGGTCCTGATTTTCCTCGGCATTCCGCTGGTCGCCGGTTACCTGACGCGCCGCACGCTCGTGGCGCGGCGGGGGGAACCGTGGTACACCGGCACGTTCATGCCGAAGTTCGGGCCGACGGCGCTCGTCGGGTTGCTCTATACGATCGTGCTCATGTTCGCGATGCAGGGCGATCGCATCCTGCAGCTACCGGTTGACGTGCTGCGAATCGCTCTCCCCCTCCTGGTTTACTTCGGGGTGATGTTCGGCCTCACTTTCCTCCTGTCGGCGAGGCTCGGGTTCAGCTACGAGGAGACCGCGTCCCTCTCGTTCACGGCAGCGGGGAATAACTTCGAGCTCGCGATCGCCGTCGCGGTGGCGACCTTCGGCATCGGCTCGGGTGAGGCGCTGGCGGCCGTCGTCGGGCCGCTGATCGAAGTCCCAGCGCTGATTGGGCTCGTGTACGTGTCGCTCTGGGCACGACACCGGTTCTTCGCCGCATCGGCGCCCACCGCGGCCTGAGGCGATCATGCGCTACGCACTGATCTCCGACATTCACGCGAACCTCCCGGCGCTCGAGGCCGTGCTCGCCCACATCGCCAAGCATGCGCCTGACACGTCGATCTACCATCTCGGTGATCTCGTCGGATACGCACCGTGGCCGAACGAAGTGGTCGCGAAGCTGCGCGATTGGGGCATCCCGGGCGTCGCTGGCAACTACGATTCGACGGTCGCCGCGGGCTACAAGCACTGCGGGTGCAAGTACGAAGATCCGCGGCAGGAGGAGCTGTCGCACGTGTCGTACGCATGGACGCTCGAGCATACGACCGACGCAACGAAGCGGTGGCTCGGCAGACTACCGTTCCGAATCGACCTCCGGCCGCTCGGAGGACACACGGCCGGACCAACGATCGTGCTGCTCCACGGCAATCACGTCCTCAACACCGTGTACGTGCACGAGGAGCGCTCGGACGACTTCCTCGAGCAGATGGGCGCGGCGGTCGGAGCGAAGCGCGGCGATGTCATCTGCTTCGGCCACACACACAAGCCCTGGCACCATGAAGTGAGCGGCGTGCACTACGTCAACACGGGCAGCGTGGGTCGGCCGAAGGACGGAGACCCGCGTGCTGGCTATGTGTTGCTCGAGGTGGCGACGCGCGACGCGGTCGACGTCCAGTTCGTGCGAGTTGCGTACGAGGTGGACCAGACCGCATCGGCGATCGCGCCGGCTGGCCTGCCGCACGAGTTGGCCGACTATCTCCGCAACGGTGGCCCTTCGGGATCGCGGTCGTCGCATTCGGGATCGCAGTCCCGGTGAAGAAGCCGACGACGCCTCGTGCGTGACGAAACCTGATGAAATGAGACATTAAGCTCAGTCGGTTCGTCAGCCGCGTTCAGCGGCATGGCTGGTATTCCGGCGTCGCCCCGGTCGCGATACACTCTGGCATGCTTCGTCACACCCTTCTCGCGGCCGCGCTGACTGTCGCGGCTTGCTCCGCCACCGGAGCGCAGCAATCGCAGCCCGCCGCCCACCTCGTGATCGACGCCGACCTCGGCCGCGACACCATCAACCGCAACATCTACGGACAATTCGCCGAGCATCTGGGCCGCGGCATTTACGACGGGCTGTGGACACGCTCCGCCGGCGGCGAGTGGCATCTGCGCGACGACGTCATCGAGGCACTGAAGAAGCTCCACGTGCCCAACGTCCGCTGGCCCGGCGGGTGTTTCGCCGATCGATATCACTGGCAGGACGGCATCGGCCCGCGCGACAAGCGGCCGACCATCGTCAACACGATGTGGGGCAACGTGACCGAGGATAACAGCTTCGGGACCCACGAGTACATGGAGCTCGTCCAACGGCTCGGCGCCGCACCGTTCGTGGTCGGAAACGTGGGAAGCGGCTCGGTGCGCGAGATGGCGGAGTGGTGGGAGTACGTCAACTTTCCGGGTAGGAGTCCCATGGGCGATCTGCGCCGGGCCAACGGCCGCAGCGAGCCGTGGAACGTTCGCTTGTGGGGCGTGGGCAACGAGAGCTGGGGTTGTGGCGGAAGCATGACTCCAGAGCATTACGCCGACGTCTACAAGAACTTCGCGACGTTCCTGGCCTCGTATGGCCCGGGCACGGCACGCGCTTTTCGCGTCGCCACCGGGCCGAATACCGACGACTACCGTTGGACGGAAGTCGTGATGCGGGAGGCCGGCTCGATGATCGATGGGCTCGATCTGCACTACTACACGGTCGTCGGGTCCTGGTCGCACAAGGGCTCCGCCACGCAATTCACGGTGCGCGAGTGGTTCAACGCGTTTCAGAAGGCCGACCGGATGGAGGAGCTGGTCACGCGCCATGCGGCGATTATGGATCGCTACGATCCACGCAAGCGCGTCGCGCTGGTCGTGGGCGAGTGGGGTATGTGGCACGACGCCGAGCCAGGCACGAATCCCGGATTTCTCTATCAGCAGAACTCGTTGCGCGACGCGCTCGTGGCGGCGGTGACGCTCGACGTGTTCAACCGCCACGCCGATCGCGTCCGCATGGCGAACATTGCGCAGTTCGTGAACGTACTCCAATCGATGATTTTGACGAAGGGCGACAGCATGGCGCTGACGCCAACGTATCACGTGTTCGAGATGTACACCGTGCACCAGGACGCCGTGCGGCTGCCACTCACGCTCGACCCGGGCACGTACGAGCTCGAGGGCCAGTCCGTGCCGGCCATCAGCGCGTCAGCCTCGCGCGATGGGCAGGGCCGAGTACACGTGACTCTGACGAACATCGATCCGAACGGCGCGCGAACGATCGACGCGGACATTCGCGGCGTGCGCGTGACGCAGGTGACGGGCCGGATTCTCACCGCTCCGGCCATGAACTCGTACAACGACTTTGCCCATCCCGACGTCGTCCGGCCGGTCGAGTTCCGAGGGGCGACCGTCAGCGGCGGCACGCTGCACGTTGTGTTGCCGCCGCATTCGGTGGTCGTGCTCGAGTTGAAATAGGCGATGATCGTTCGCTAATCGCCGCCGGCTCGTCTCGCCTCGGCGAGGTCGACGCGCAAGAGCAGGTCGTCGAGCACCGGCGTCGCCGTGCGCTCCCGCGGCAGGGAAGTGCGGGCGAGCAGGCGCGCGGCGCTTGCCGGATGCTCCAATGCCTCGCGGTGAGTCGCGGAATCGTACTCGCCCGTGAGGAGCCACGTCGGGTCGACGCCATAGTAGCGCACGACCGCGAACAGCACGTCCACCGATGGATTCGGCGCGATCTCGTCAATGGCCTCGCGAAGCATCCGCGCCTTGACGTGGAGCTCGTCGGCGACGGCCCTGACTCGCGACCGTCGGATGACCGGAGTGAGCAGAGCGCGCAAGCGCTCCGCGATTTGCATCCGATCGACTAGATACGTGAAGTCTGCCATCGCTCCGGTGTGGCGCATCACTGCACCGAAGTGACGGGCAATGCGTGTGCCTGCTGCTGTTTGCGTCACCGGATGTCGAGTTTCGACTTCAGCCGGTGACCTGTCTCACGCTTGGCGCGTGTCGTTCCTCACCAAGCAACCTCGATGCTTCGCGCCCATGATTCCCGGACGCGCGCGTCAGGGGCGATCGATGCGAGTGTTATCGCGTCGATGCCGTAGGACCTCCACGCACCGTCGTGATCGTCGGCTGCTGCGTGACCGCCGCTGCCGCGATCGCCGTTCCGATGATGCCACCCACCGCGAGGATCGTCCGCACGCCGTCGAATCTTCGCACGCTGACCGTCGACGTACCGGCGAGCGGAACGTCGATCGGCTCATTCTGCAGAAACTCTTCCGGCCCCGTCGTGCGCACGATCTGTGTCAGCGCAATGCGCAGATGGTCGGCTTCTACGGCGAGCACGCGTCCATCGAGCGTGCTCGCGTTCGGCCCGATGGACTGCTTCAGCGCGACGGCCGCTTCGGGACTCAATGTGACGTGGACCGTTTGCGCCGGACGCAGCGCGCTGACGTCCGCTGCGTTGTACCCGTAGCACGCCGTCTCGGAGAGAGCCGAGACGGCGAGCATGAGGGTGAAGGTTGCTGTTGCGTTGCGCCGCCTCATTGGCCGCGGCACGCTTCGCCGGTCGCGTCTGACGTCGCGTTTGCCGGGTCGTTGGCGTTGCGTACGGGCTGCCTCGAGAACGGAGGGATGTTCGTGTTCGTGTTCCGTTCCGTGAGGTCGTAGGGGAACCGCGCCGGCACGGCGACGCCGGCGACTACCGGCGCCAGATTGGGCGTGCAGGTACGCTTGTACAGATTCCACGCCTCGATGCTGCGGAAGTCGGCGATGTACTGCTCGAGCAGGATCTCCGAGAGGAGCGCCCGGCCCGTGAGCCCGGCTGGTTCCGCGGCCAATCCCGCGAGCGCGCGCGCCTCGTTCAGCTTCGCCAGGGCGGTGGCGTCGTCTCCCGTGCGCTGGGCGGCTTCGGCCCAGAGCAACAGGTTTTCATTCGCCGTCGCCATCGGCACGTTCCCGCTCGGCGAGATCAGTGCGTCGTTCAGGTCGCTCTGATCGGCGTTGAAGTACTGCGCCAGGCGCGGGTCGCTGCGCGACTGCAGCAGCGAGACGAACTCCGGATTCGGCGCGATGTAGCCGGGGCGCTGCACGATGTCGAACTGGTACCAGAAGTTCTGTTCGTTGGCGTTGCCCGAGAACACCGCGTTGAAGTTGTCCGACGCCGCGGTCAGGCCCTTGCTCGCCTGGGTGCGCACCGAGGCGTAGACCGTCGGGCGCACCTCCGCGGTTTGCATCAGGAAGCGCGCTTTGAGCGTGTGCGCGAGCTTGATCCACTCCGCCGCGTCACCGTTGTAGGCGAAGTCGGCGGACGCCGGACCGAAGTTCGTCGGCCCCGTGGCGCCCAGCTCGACGATGGCGCGGTCGAGGAGCACTTGCACCGAGTCGTACACCTCGAGCTGCGGATCCAGCTTG
>DATJHY010000089.1:0-72629 GCA_035493635.1 Gemmatimonadaceae bacterium
CTGCACGTCCAGAAACAACAGGGCGTTTTTCGACTTTGCCCAGCCGTAGACTTTCTCGATGAGCGCGCTGTCCATTCGGGCGCGGTACTTACCCGCCGTTCCTGGACTTCCCTGCGCCACGACCGCGATCAGGTGCAGCGCAGGCTGCACTGGCGTCTCCGGGTCCGCGGCGTTCCATGCCTCAACCTCGCGATCGAGTTTGGCGAGCATCTGGTCCGGCGGCAGCTCGCCGAGGATGCCCATCCGCTTCGACAACGGATTGCCGTAGAAGGCGACGATTCGCTTAGCCGGGAGAATCGAGCCGGGAAGTGGATCCGGCGCATCCACGGGCCATTTGGGCTCCTCGACCACCCTTTTCGGCGTGGCCGTTCGCGGGGCGGATGCCCTGGATTTCGGTTTGGCTGCTTTGCGCTTCACCGACTCCGCGGTCTTCGCCTTCGCGGAGTCCTGCGAGCTGGCGGGCACGGCATAGCCGGCGAGCGCCATGAGCGCCATCATCAATGCGGCTCGACGTCGAGCCCGCAGGTACAGTTGGATGGTCATGACAGGATGTATAGTCGTCCCGCTCGGGAATCACAGCGTCCCGCGCGCTTCGGTGTCGCACTCCACGTCCGTCCCCCGCCCCCGTTTCCCTCCCCTCCCAGCTCCATGCCTTGGTCGCAGAGCTACGATCCGCTGCACGGACCGCTGTCGACGATCGCCGCGGCGCTTCCCCTGGTCGTACTTCTTGGACTCCTCGCGCTGCGGCGTGTTCCCGCATACGCGGCCGCGCTCGCTGGGCTCGGCACTGCCCTGATCGTCGCGATCGCCATCATCGGCATGCCGGTGGGGATGGCCGCGCGCGCCGCGACGCTCGGTGTGGCGTACGGGCTGCTGCCGATCGGCTGGATCGTGCTAAACGTGATCTTCCTGTACCGCATCACGGAGGAGCGCGGCGTGTTCGTGGCATTGCAGCGCGCGATCGGCGGAATCACGCGCGATCGTCGGCTGCAACTGCTGCTGATCGCGTTTTGCTTCGGTGCATTCTTCGAGGGCGCCGCGGGGTTTGGGACGCCAGTGGCGGTGACGGGCGCGATGCTGATCGGCCTCGGCTTTCCGCCGCTCGAAGCGTCGGCGCTGTCGCTGATCGCGAACACCGCGCCGGTCGCGTTCGGTGCGTTGGGTACGCCGATCGTGGCGCTGCAGGGCGTGACCGGGCTCGATGTGAACGCACTGAGCGCGATGGTCGGCCGGCAGCTCCCGATCTTCTCACTGATCGTGCCCTTTTGGCTGATCGCTGCATATTCCGGAATCCGCGGGATGCTCGAGATCTGGCCGGCGCTACTCGTGGCGGGCGTCGCCTTCGCCGTGCCGCAGTTTCTCGTTTCGAATTTTCACGGGCCGTGGCTGGTCGACATCGTCGCTTCAGCCAGCTCGATGATCTGCCTCGCGTGGTTTCTCCGGCATTGGCGCCCGCCGGAAGGCCCGAACGTGGTGGACCAAGGCGCGGAGCGCGTACACGGCTCTGGTCGCGAGGCACCGCCCCTCCGCGTGGCAATCCTGCCGTGGGCGATTCTCGTGATCGTGGTGTTCGCGTGGGGCCTGCCTCAGGTGAAGACGTGGTTCAACCACCTCTCGGCGCCGGCCATCCCCGTGCCCGGCCTCGACAAGCTGGTTTCGCGCGTGCCGCCGGTCGTGGCCAAGCCCGTGCCCGAAGCGGCGGTGTTCACCCTCAACTGGCTGTCGGCGACCGGCACCGCGATTCTGATCGCAGCGCTCGTGTCCGGCGCCATGCTTCGCTACTCGATCACAGAACTGATACGAAGGTATCTATCCACACTCGCGGTAGTTTGGCGATCGCTGGTGACGATCGCCGCGATGCTCGCCCTCGGTTACACGACGCGCTACTCGGGCGAAGACGCGATCCTCGGTTTAGCGTTTGCTCATACCGGCGTCGTCTACCCGTTTTTTGCCGCGATGCTCGGCTGGCTGGGCGTCGCGCTCACGGGAAGCGACACGTCGTCTAACGTGCTGTTCGGGAGCCTGCAACGGATCACCGCGACGAGCCTCGGCCTGGACCCGGTGCTCATGGCGGCCGCGAACAGCTCGGGCGGCGTGATGGGCAAGATGATCGACGCACAGAGCATCTGCGTAGCGAGCACGGCGACGGGGTGGGTCGGACACGAGTGGCGCATCCTACGGTTCGTGTTCCTGCACAGCCTCGCGCTCGCGTCATTGGTAGGCCTGCTCGTCCTGTTGCAGCAGTACGTGCTCACAGGAATGCTGGTGCGCTGAGAGTGTCGAGCGGCTTGCCTTCGACCGTCCGCTCGCGACCGTGCCGTCCCACAACCGAACAGTCGCCAAGGCGGCGCGCATCCCGCCGAATCCGCTAAGTAACTTCTCGGCAACCATTTCCGTAATGACCACTACGGGCACGCTCCTTCCTTGGTAAACCTTCCCGGTGGAGTGAGTGTCTCAGGCTTTGAATGTCTCTAACGTCCCAGTCTCACGGTTCTGGTCATGAGTTCCTCGTTGCTCGTCGTCGATCGCTACGCTGACACACTCGAGCTGCCAACCGCCAGCTCATGGGCGCCTGTTTCGGCCCAATGGGAGCGTGAACAGGTGGCCGAGCACCTGGGTAGTCAATTCCAGGTGGTGCGCGAGCTCGGGCGCGGCGGAATGGGCGTCGTGTTCCTGGCGCGCGACGTGGCACTGCACCGTCTCGTTGCGATCAAGGTGCTTCGCAACGAGTTCTCGGGTTCGGAGGAGCATCGCGAGCGGTTCCGTCGCGAAGCGCGGATGACGGCGCGGTTGAGCCACCCGAACATCGTGCCGGTGCACAGCTTTGGCGAAAAGGGCGATCTCGTCTACATCGTGATGAAATACGTGCACGGCGAGTCGCTCGCCGAGCGAATGCGGCGCGATGGCCGTGTGTCCGCGGACGAGGCGCGGCGAATCCTGCGCGATCTCGCGCTGGCGCTCGACTCGGCGCACCGCGACGGCGTCGTGCACCGCGATCTCAAGGCCGAGAACATTCTCATCGAGCGTGGAAGCGGGCGCGCGATGCTCACGGATTTCGGCGTCGCGTTGCTGCGATCGCTCGATCCGGATCGTGGAGATTCGTCGCGGGTGTTCGGAACGCCGCACTACATGTCGCCGGAACAAGCGATGGGCGAGCTCGACATCGACGGACGCAGCGATCTGTACTCGGTCGGCGTGCTCGGATACTACATGCTTTCGGGTACGCTACCGTTCGACGCACCGACGTTCGAGTCGCTGGCGGCGCGGCACATAAGCGAGCCGCACGAACCGCTCGCCTCCGTCGCGCCCGACGCGCCAGCGGCGCTGTGTGCCGCGATCGATCGAGCATTGCAGAAGGATCGCGATGCGCGTTGGCACACAGGTCGAGACCTCGCAGCGGCGTTGGCGGCGGCGCCGGCAAAGCGGCGCTGGTTGAGCTCCGTAGCGCTGCGCACGGCAACGCTCTTTCGAACGAGGATCGCGGCGGAATTGGCGATCGTGGCGGCCGCGATGCGCGCGCTCGGGCGTTGGACGATGCTGTAACGCTGTTCGCTCCGGCGGTCATGGGCCCGGCGTCGGCCGGGCTCTTTTTTCGCCCTGTTGCATATAGGGGGAGGGGGTATATAGCTTTCGATCATGAGCCAGGACACATCGGTCACAATTCCTGTTTCGGGCATGACGTGCGCGGCGTGTCAGGCTCGAGTCCAGCGCGCACTCGAGCGCGCTCAAGGCGTGGAAACGGCATCGGTCAACCTCATGACCAATGCGGCGCAGGTCACGTTCGACGAACGAGTGACCTCTGCCGAACGGCTGGTGGAGACGATCCGCTCGACCGGGTATGGCGCCGAGCTTCCGTCGCCGGCGCGGACGGAGTTCGACGAGCAAACGGCGCAGGACGCGGCACGCGCTGACGAGTTCGTGGCGCTCAGAAACAAGGCAGTCGTCGCCTTCGTCGTGGGCCTCGTTGCGATGTTCGGCCCGATGCTCGCCCCGATGCCGATGTCGCCCATGGGCGGAACGGCGCCGGCATGGTGGTGGGTGATGCTTGTCGTCACAGCCGGCGTGATGCTCTGGGCCGGACGCGACTTCTACGTGCGGGCGTGGAAAGCGGTCCGTCACGGCTCGGCCGACATGAACACGTTGATCAGCGTCGGAACCGGCGCGGCATACCTGTTCTCCGCGTTCGCGACGATCAGTCCGGCGACGTTCTCGCGCAATGGCGTCGAGCCGCAAGTCTACTACGAAGCCGTGGTGTTGATCATCGCATTCATTCTGGCGGGTCGCGCACTCGAAGCGCGCGCGAAACGCCAGACGACTCTGGCACTGCGGCGCCTCGTAGATCTTCAGCCGACAACGGCGCGCGTGGTGCGCGACGGCGTCGAGCAGGAGGTGACGATCGAAGCCGTCCGGCGCGGCGATGTGGTCGTGGTGAGGCCGGGCGAGCGGATTCCGGTCGACGGCCAAGTCGTCGAAGGCTCGAGCGCCGTGGACGAGTCGATGCTTACCGGCGAATCGATGCCGGTGAGCAAAGGCGCCGGCGACCGGGTATTCGGCGGCACGGTGAATCGAACCGGCGCGTTTCACGCCGCGGCCACCACACTGGGTGAAGACAGCGCGTTGGCGCGCATCGTCAAGTTGATGCGCGAGGCGCAGGGCACGCGCGCGCCGATCCAGAATCTCGCCGACCGAGTGAGCGCCGTATTCGTCCCCGTGGTGATCAGCATCGCGATCGTGACCGCGATTCTCTGGCTGGTGTTTGGCGGCACAGCACACGTCGTACAGGCCATTTCAGCGAGCGTGTCGGTGTTGATCATCGCCTGTCCGTGCGCGATGGGCCTGGCAGTGCCCACGGCCGTCATGGTCGCGACTGGTAAAGGGGCGGAGCTCGGCTTGTTGATCAAGGGCGGCGAAGCTCTTGAGCGGGCGGGGAAGGTCGACACCGTACTCCTCGACAAGACCGGCACGGTGACGACGGGCCGTCCGGAAGTGACGGCCGTGATCGCCTGCGACGGTGTCTCGCCGGAAGGATTGCTCTCGGCGGCCGCCGGCGCCGAACGATTGTCGGAGCATCCGATCGCAAAGGCGATCGTACAACGAGCGGGCGAGCAGTCCATTCCCGCGGCGTCATCGACCGAATTCCTGTCGGAGACTGGCCGCGGCGTCCGAGCGCGGGTGAACGGCGCAGTCACGCTGGTGGGCGGCGCGGCGCTGCTCGAGCGCGAAGGAATTTCGACCGATGCGCTTGCGTCGACGGCGGCGCGCCTCGCCAACGATGGCACGACGCCGGTGTACGTCGCGTCCGATGGACGGCTGCTCGGCATCATCGGTGTCGCCGATCGCATTCGCGACACGTCGCCGCTGGCGATCGAGCGAATGCGTCACGCCGGACTGGACGTGGTGATGGTAACGGGCGATGACGCGCGGACGGCTCAGTCGATCGCGAAGCAAGCCGGCATCTCTCAAGTCGCCGCGGGACTCTTGCCGGACGCAAAGACGGCCGAGATCGTGCGGCGCCAGAAAGCGGGACACGTCGTGGCGATGGTCGGTGACGGGATCAACGACGCGCCAGGGTTGGCGCAGGCCGACATTGGCATCGCGATCGGCAGCGGGACGGACATCGCGATCGAAGCGAGCGACGTGACGCTCATGCGGCCTGACCTGCGAGGCGTGGCGGAAGCAATCGCGCTCTCGCGGCGTACGATGCGTACGATGCGCGAGAACCTGTTCTGGGCGTTCGTCTATAACGTCATCGGCATCCCGATCGCGGCGGGCGTGCTGTACCCCAAGTTCGGCCTGCTCCTGAATCCCGTGGTCGCGAGCGCGGCGATGGCTCTGAGCTCGGTGAGCGTCGTGAGCAACAGTCTTCGTTTGCGGCGGTGGAAACCATGAAGCGCACCGACGCGGTGGCGGACTGCGCGTGCGAGGTTCGCGCCGACGAAACAGGGGCGCGCAAAGCGGTCGCGGTCGATCCCGACATCAAGGCGCGCAACCTCAAACGGCTTCGCCGAATCGAAGGACAGGTGCGCGGGCTGCAAAAAATGGTCGAAGACGACCGCTATTGTGCCGACGTGATGACGCAGATCGCGTCTGTACACGAGGCGCTGCGAAGCGTTGGCCGTGAACTGATGCGGAACCATCTGCGCCACTGCGCGTCGAAGGCGATTCGCTCGGATGAAACCAGCGCCGAAGCGATGTACGACGAGCTGATCGAGATGATGTACCGGAACGCGCGATAACGGCGATTCAGCTCGCGACGGACTGCGCGCCTTGCATTCGAATCGCGAGCTCGACGCGGTTGGCGACGCCGAGCTTCTTGTAAACGTTGTACAGGTGCAGTTTGGCCGTTCCTTCGGAGATGCCGAGCCGGGATGCGATCTCGCGATTACGGAGGCCGCTCGCCACGAGCGCGGCGAGCTCGCGTTCTCGTGGCGTGAGCTCAGGGTGGTCAGGCTGCTCCTTCCGAGCCTCGGTGACCACCGGCGGACGGCCGAGGCACTCGATCCATTCGGCGCCGGCGTGCACGCGGCGGATACAGTCGACGACGTGCTGCGGCGAGAGCTCCTTCAACACGACGGCGCGCGCGCCCGCCAGGCGCAGAGCGGCGGCCGCCGAAGGGTCCAACTCGGCGGTCAGAACCACCGTGCATACGTCAGCTCGCTCGGCCGCGAGCGCACGCAGAACGCCGAGCCCGTCGAGCTTGGGCATGTTGATGTCGAGCAGCAGGATATCGGGCCGCCTGGTGTGCACGGCGTGGAGTGCTTCGACGCCATTGACGCACGTCGCCACGACTTGCATGCCGGCTTCACCGCGTATCAGCTGGCCGAGCCCGGCGAGGACGATCGGATGATCGTCGGCGATGACGACGTTGATCATCCGGCCAGCCGTCCGATGTGTCGAGGAATTCGAATGTCGAGTCCCACCCCGGTCGAGGCCGAGCGAATGTCCATCGTGCCGTGGAGCCGCTGCACTCGGTCCTTGAGCAGGACGGGGCCGAGCCGCTGTTCCAGCAACGTTTGAAAGTCGAAGGTGCCGACGAAGGGGAATCCCCGTCCATTGTCCTCGACAAGGACGCGGAGGGTTTGCCCCGATTCGACGACGGAGAGCCGGGCCGTGGTCGATCCACCGTGGCGCGCCGAGTTGCTGAGGGCCTCCTGTACCATGCGCGTGATCTGCACGGCGAATACCGGTCCGACTCTGATGCGCGGGTCGACGTCAACGTCCACCCGCATGCCCCAGACCTGCTCGAAGCGCTGCGCAAGCTGCGCCAGAAGCGTCGGCAGATCTTCCGGCGGACGCGTGGACCCGGCCATTGCTTTCTGCTCGAGAATCGACAGGCGGAGGTCTCGCTGCTCGTCGTGAACGAGCGAACCTGCCTGGGCGAGGACGCGGCGGGCCTCGGTCGGATCGTCGTCGAGCAGGGCTTCCGCGCGCGCGAGCATGAGCGCAAGGCCGGTGAGCGACTGGAGGACACCATCGTGCAGGTCGCGCCAGACCCGTGCGCGTTCATCACGCACCGCTCCTTCGCGCGCGCGTTGCGACAGCAGCCAGAGGTCGAGCGAAACGCCGACGTGGCGCGCGACAAGCTCCGTGCGGAGAACGACTGCTGGCGAGATGGCGGGCGGATCGAGAAGGAGCAAGTGACCGGAGAACAGCTGACCACGTATCGGCGCACCGACGATCCGTCCCGGGCTCACCAGCTGTCGGAGCAGCTCGTCGGACAGGAGTGACGACCGAGCCTCCGTGACATCGTTCGGGGCGTTGCTCGCAACGAGCCATCCGCCGACGTCATCGCTGGCAGCGGTGAAGGGAACGTCGTCCGAGGGCGGAACGAGGTGGTCCCGCTCGGCCGGCGGAAGCTGCGCGAGCGTGAGCTCGTCGTCGAGAACGGCGACATGCGTCCACGGTTCGTCGACGTCCGGCCACATGAGAGCCACGCGACTGGCAGGCAGCCGCTCGGCCGCTGCGCACAATAACGCGAACAACGCCGTCTCGAGGTCATCCCAATCGTCAAGCGGCCAGTCCGGCGCGCCGCCGAGGTTCGCGAGCAGGCGATCCCGCTCGACGGCAAGCACGACAACCGCAACCGTCGCCAGCGCGAGCACCAGGGACGACAGCACCACGCGATTGAGGTCAACGCCGGCAGTGCCGTCAACGATGACACCAGCTACCGCCGCGAGCGACCACGCCGCGAAGCACGCCACGCCCGTGATGGCCGCGGCACGCGACGAACGGCGCAAGCCGGCATTCACGGTGATGAATACAAGAACACTCAACGCTGCCGTCGCCGGGCCGCGCGTCGCTACGAGGAGGATGCCAGCGAGCGCCGCATCGGCACCGAGCTCGGCGCGCGCGAGGGCTCGGCCGAGCCGGAGGGCGCGCACGGCACGTACGAGCATGACAATGCCGAAGCCGAGATGGCCGCCGAGCGCCGCGAGCACGAGGAGCTGGGCACCGGGCCGCGCCGGCGACTCGATCGCGACCGCAGCCAGGACGACGCCCACGAGCACGAGCCGGGTGCCGTGGACGAGCCGATCGAGGTTCGCGCGCAGCGCGGAATCGGTGGGAGTCAAAGTAAGCCGACTATAACCAAAGTCGTATGGTTGGGATCGAGACCCGGCCGAAGATTGCTCAGCGTCGAGGCGGCTGTCGAAAGGCGCTCGCCAAGGCACACGACGCAGCAGGAGCACTGGTCACGGATTCAGGGCCGCGAAGGATACACCTCGCGACAATGGCACTCCGGCCGCGAGGCCGGTTCGCAAAGCCACGGGTCTCACTGAGACGGCCGGGTTGCCGAAGGAGGGGTACGGTCGGCGGCGGTGTCGACAACCCCAGCATGGAGCAGGTCAATGTTCAAGCGTTTTGCAGCTTTGGTTGCCGTCGCGGTGGTGGTTGCCGCGTGCAGCAGCGAGTCGACGGCGCCGCGGACGATAGCAGCCGGCGCGGCGGCGTTCGGAGCATCGAGCCCGAATACGGCGGTCGGGTCTCAATTCGTGGTGTACGTCGAGGGCGCCACGTTCTATGCCGGCGACGGGCGTCCATCGAGGAATGGAATGGGCCAGTGCCGATCGCACTCCGACGGCACGACTGGCTGGTATTGGGTTCCCGGCAACGTCCAAGCAGGCGGTCGCGGATCGAACGGGGCAGCCAGTGGTGATCAGGAAAATGGTCCCAACCACGCGCAGTGCCGGTTCGTCGGTGGCGGCTACACGGTCACCGTGACGTTCTCCGACGTCGCCAACTACGTGAAGGCCGGGAACGGAAACATGGCGCTCAACTTCAATTCGTTCTGCGTTCCCAATGCCGATCCGGCGCTACCGCCAGTGTGCTACCCTCGAGACGTGCACTACCAGAAGAACAGCAACTTCACGCAGGGACAGGGCGTGCTTCACGGCACGGGCGTGCGGAGCGACAACAACGCGATATCGCATTGGTCGATCGATCTCTCACAAGTGAGCTCGAGCTCGAATCTCATCGACGACCCGCCGCGTCAGCTACTGGTGAACGCCCACAACGACGAAGGCTGGTACGCCGACAGCCCGGCAACCATTTCCTGGTAATAACAAACTCTCAACCGTGAACAAGCGGCGCCGGACCTCGTCCGGCGCCGCTTTTCACGAATCATCCAGCTCCTCGAGATCCGAGATCGCCGGGCCGTTCACTGCAGTTCCAAACGGATCGAACCTCGATCCGTGGCACGGACAATCCCACGTCTTTTCCGCCGAGTTCCACTGGACGATGCACTTGAGGTGCGTGCATGCCGCCGAGCGCATGTGTACGGCGCCCTGCGGATCGCGGTAGGCCGCAACCTTCTTCAATCCCAGCCGGAGAATGCGTCCCTCGCCGCGCGGAATGTCCGCTTCCGTGCGCACGTCGCCGAAGGTGACGAAGTCCTTTGCGTATCGCAGAGCAACGTCCGCGTTCTCTTTGGCAAACTCTTCGATCGGACGCGCGCGGAGCGAGATACGGTGCGGGTCGTAGAGCGTGGTCCATGGGTTCGACTGCCCGCGCGCGAGATCGGACAGCACCATACCGGCGATCATTCCGTGTGTCATCCCCTGGCCGGAGTCGCCCGACGCCATGTACACGTTCTCGGCGCCATCGGGATTCCGCCCGATGAACGCGATGTAGTCGTTCGGTTCCAGGACCTGGCCCGACCAACGGTACACGACTTCGCGCGCTTGCGGCCACCGCTCGCGCATCCACGACTCGAGGCAGCGCCAGCGTTCCTCGGCGTCGTCGCTGTGTCCAGTCTTGCGATCTTCGCCGCCAACGATCAGCGCGTCGTACTGAGTGGCGTCATCGAGCGCCGTGCCCAACGGCGGCTCGAGCCGCTGAAGTCGAACGTAGTGATACGGATCCGGTGTGTCCCAGTACAGCCCGCGCGGCACACTCCCGCGTGGAACGACCGCGGCGATGACGAAAGTGCGATACGGCGCCTGCTTGACGTGCGTTCTGAACATGTCGGTGATCGACGCGTTGGTGCACACGCACACAGCATCGGCGGTGATCGTGTGATCACGGTCCGTCTTGACCTTGCACGGCGAGCCGCCTTCGACACTCGAGACGTGCGTGTCGCAATGAATGCGGCCGCCCGCGCGAACGATCGCTTCCGCCAGTCCGGACAGATACTTGAGCGCGTGGAACTGCGCCTGATTCGGGAACCGCAAACACGGACCGAACGCGAACGACATATCTGGAACGCCGTCGAGCTTGGCGACGCCTTCCATTCCGGCACGGTGCGCGGCCGCGAGCTCCTCGTCGAGCACGCGCTCGGAATCACCGCCGCCGAGGAAGAGATAGCCATCGACGCGCTCGAAATCGCAATCGATCCGCTCCCTGGCCACGATCTGCTCGATGCAATCGACGGCGGCACCGTGACTCTCGACGATGCGGCGGGCGCCGCCTTCGCCGTGGACGTGCTCAAGCACGTAAATCCGATCGTCCATGGCGTTCGTGAGATGCGCCGTGGTCCGGCCCGACTCGCCACCACCCACGGGGCCGTCGTCGAGGACGATCACCCGCGATCCGGACTTGGCGAGCAGGTACGCGGTGGACAGACCGGCGATGCCGGCGCCGACGACGCACACGTCCGCGCGCGCATCGCGATCCAGCGCCGGATACGTCGGCATCTCGAATGTGCCCTGCCATACCGACGTCGTGTCTCCGCCAGGATTGATGTTTTGCTCCTTCATTGGCTCATGGGCTCATGGTTGCTCCCCCGGTATGGCGGAGAACTGCACGGCCTGCACCACGCCGGCGCGGCGCGCGAGTTGACCGAGTGCCTGGCGAATACGCTCGCGCTCGGCACTTCCGGAGCGTGGCGCTACGCGCGAAGCTTCGACGCATGATCGTGGCAGTCACGGGGGCGAACGGATTCATAGGACGGCACGTCTGTGATCGGTTCGCGGCGGACGGTTGGGTCGTGCGGCCGATCGTGCGCCGCGACATCGAGAATGGCCGGCTCGGCGAGCTCATCGAAGGATCCGATGTCGTCGTCCACGTCGCGGGCGCCACGCGCGCTCCGAGCCGCAGGATGCTCCACGAATCGAACGTCGAGCTGACGCGGCGCGTGGTGCAAACGGCCCGAGCGGCGCGCGCTCGACGGCTGGTATTCATCTCGTCGCAGGCCGCGGCGGGGCCAGCGAGCTCGTCCGACGCTCCCGTGAGTGAAGACGCGTCGCCGCAGCCGATCGAGGAGTACGGCAGGAGCAAGCTCGGCGCCGAGCTCGTCGTCCGTGACGCGTCGGCGAACCTCGAGCACGTGATCATTCGTCCCGCGTCCGTCTATGGGCCCGGTGATCGAGATTTCCTGGCGATGTTCCGATTAGCTCGACGCGGCTTGGCGCTTCATGCCGGGAACCGCCGGCAGTTGATCTCGATCGTGCATGTGCGGGACGCCGTCGAAGCCATCGCACGCGCGGCGACGACGGGACCGGCGAATCGCACGTTTTTCGTTGCGAACGATGAGCCAGTCACATGGAGCAGCTTGTTCGGGATGGCTGCCGAGTGCGCTGGACGCACGATAGTTGCCGAGGTGAACCTGCCACGGCCGATCGTGACGGTGGGCGCCGCATTTGGCGACATGATCGCGAAGGTCCGGGGACGTGCCGGCTTGCTGACGACCGAAAAGGCGGCGCTGGCGAAACCACCGTACTGGATTTGCTCGAATGCACGGGCCAAACAAGAGCTCGGCTTCAGCTCACGAATCGGACTCGGGGCCGGACTCCGCGAGACGTACGAGTGGTACGTGTCCGAGGGTTGGCTCTAGCGCACGGGTGGCCGTTGGCGCGCTGGGCATTGCCTTTTGTGGGATGGTGTTCGGAATCCGAAGCGCCGCAAGCCAAGCATCCCCGTTCGTTCCGCCGAGCGAATCGATCTACGCCGACATCGATCTGCTGGTAACTACTGGGCTGATCGACAGGATCGCGGTCGGCGCGCGCCCATATACGCGAGCGGAGATCGGCCGTCTGCTTGCGGAAGCGCGCCGCAACGTTCAAGGCCGCGGCGCAACGGCGGATTGGGCGGCACCGATCATCGACCGTGACATCGCGCGTTACGGCGAAGGGCCCGCGCGCGCGATCGATGTGGCGTCATTGGAAGTCGCGCGCCTTTCGAGCCCCTATCGTTCCATACCAGCAGACCCCAACGGCAGTATCGATGCGGAGATCAATCCGCTCGCAGCGCGGCGCGGCGGGCGCACGCTCGTCGATGGTGAAACGGCGGCGATCGAAACCATGCACAGTGCGTCGCTCGGCGGGCACGTCGCGGTCTCCGTGGCTCCGCGCGTGACGTTCGAAAAGGATCGCGACCGCGCCCGCGCGAGCGGAACCATTCAGGCCGCCAACGCCACGTTTCAATTCGGCAACCTCGTCACCGAGGTCGGGCGTGACTACGCGGTGTTCGGTCCTTCACCCGGCGGCGGGCTAATCCTCTCGACGAACGCGGCCGCTCTGGACATGGTACGGCTGTCGATGCAGCGGCCCGCCGCGCTCCCCGGGTGGTTCCGGCGGGTCGGGCCGTTGCATGCGATGCTTCTCGTCGCCGACCTGGGAAGCGAGCATCAAAACCATGCGCACGCCAAGCTCGTTGGGTATCGCATGTCCATCGCGCCCCACCGGAACTTCGAATTCGGCGTGCAGGTGCTCGACGAGACCGGCGGCCGAGGCGCGCCAGGCGCCAGCTTTGGCGATCGCGTGCTGGATGCGATTCCGCCGATCGATGCCTGGCGGACCGGCAGCGACTTTCAGTTCTCGAACAAGCTCGCCGGAATCGATGCACGGTGGCGGAAACCGGACTGGGCGGGTCTTGAACTGTACCTCGATGGTGCGATCGACGACATGGACACCAGGCGCTTTCGGAGCAGCCTGATGGAGGATGGGGGTGTGATTGGCGGCGTGTCGATGTCGTGCCTCGTTGGATGCGGCCGGCTGAGGGTTCGAGCGGAGTATCATCAAACCGGAATTCGATATTACACGCACACGGATTTCGCGAGTGGGTTACAATCGCGCGGGACGATGCTGGGCGACCCACTCGGGCCGCGCGGGCTCGGCGGCTATCTGTCACTGGAGACCAGCGGCAGAGGCGAGAGACAGTTCGCGGTCTCCAGCGCGTACGAGGTCCGCAGCGGGAATCTCTACGCATCGGAGGGTCAGGGCTCGCACAGCGCCGACTTTCGCTTCGTGCAAGTCGAGCATCATCCCGCCGAACGGCGCGCTCGCATACTGGCGACGTGGACGTCGACCTGGCGTGGGAACCGCACGGCAACCGTCGTTTCCGCCGGTGTGGAACGGACGACGAACTTTGCGTTCGCGGGCGGTGACCGCACGAACGCACTCGTCCGAGTCGCGTACGAGGTGTGGCCATGAGCGGTGAGTCGCCACTCGTCGCGTTCACGGTCGACGTCGAGCCGGACTGCCCGCCGTATCTCACCGGCTTTCGCGGGATCGAGCACGGGATGCCGCGGCTGCTCGATTTATTGGCCGACGAGCGGGTGCCGGCGACGTTCTTCACAACGGGCGAAGTGGCGAGCCGATTTCCCGAAGTCGTTGCGCGCATAGTCCGCGACGGGCACGAGCTGGCAAGTCACGGGATGACCCATCGTGCGTTCACGACGCTCGAGATCGGCGAAGCACGGCACGAAATCGAGGAGTCGGCAACGATCCTGCGTCGCAGCGCGAGCGTGACATCGTTCCGCGCACCATACCTCCAGTTTCCGCCGACGTATCTCCCGCTGCTCGAGCAAGCCGGTTTCACGCTGGATTCGTCGCAGGCGAAATACAAAGCGGCGTACTACCGCGAACGAGCGACGACGTCGCTCGCGCGCGTCCCCGCGTCGGTTACGTCGTCGGTGCTGCGACTTCCGCGGGTCGTGCGCGGGGCGTACCTGGCCGCGCTGTCCAATCCGGTCGTGCTGTTCGTGCATCCGTGGGAGTTCGTGGACCTGCGCAAGGAACAACTCCGGATCGACTGCCGATTTCGGACGGGCGAAGCGGCGCTCGACTGCGTGCGAACCGTGCTGCGCGGGTACAAGGCCCGGGGCGCTCGGTTTGCTCGAATGGCCGAGCTCTCGACGTGACGACGCGACGTCGGATCGCGGTGATCGTCGCGTGGCTGGTGGCGACCGCGCTGCTCGTCGTCTGCGCGCGAACCATCGACTGGCGGCACGCGATCGAGATGGCGCGCACGGCCAGGCCCGGATGGCTCGCGTTGAGCGTCATGGCAAACACGGCGATCATCTGCCTGTGGGCGGTGTTCTGGGGACTGCTCGTTCCGCGGGGGGAAGGACGCGCAGGCTACTGGCGCATGTTCGAGGTCGTGTCCGTGGCATCGTCGCTCATGAACACGGTCCCGTTCGGCGGCGGCCATGCATCGAGCGTGGTACTGCTGGTGCGCCGCACCGGGCAGACGCACCGCGGCGCCTTGTCCGTGCTTGCCCTCGACCAACTCGGGGAAGGAATCGCGAAGGTTCTCGCGTTCCTGCTCGTCGCGCTGATCGTTCCGCTGCCAACCTGGATGCGTACCGGTGTCGCGACCGTATCGTTGGCGGTGGGCGCATGGTTCGTGGCGCTGATGGTAGCGTCTCGATGGGCTGCCGGGCTCGAGGTGCTGAAGGACTGGCGCCGCTCCGGCCTCGCGCTGCTCTCGGTGCTGGCGATGAAGGCGGCCGAGATCGCGGGAATCGTGGCGGTGCAGCACGCGTTTGGTCTCAGCGTGTCGGTTGGAGGGACGCTGCTCGTGTTCGCGGCGGTGGTTCTGGCCACGATGCTGCCGGTGGCGCCGGCGAACCTCGGCACTTACGAAGCGAGCGCCTTCCTGGCGTATCGCTATCTCGGGTTCGATCCGGCGTACGCGCTCGGCATCGCCGTGATTCAGCACGTCTGCTACCTGATCGCGACGGCAGGCCTCGGCTATCTGTTGCTGTCCGCGCGGACGTTCTCGCGCAGCGCCATAGCCTCGCAGTAAATCGCAACGTGCCGGTCGACGACCATCGACCAGTCGAGCGCCGGCGGGTACCGACGATTGTGGTTGGACATCGCGCCCAGGCGTTCGGGATCCATTGCCAGACTCGCGACGTGTGCGGTGAGCTCGCGGTCGTTGCGCGCGAGCAAGCCCTCGCGGCCATTCTCGATGAATTCAGCGACGCCGGAATTCGACATGGCGATGACGGGCAGTCCCGCCGCGCGCGCCTCGAGCGCCGCGATACCGAACGACTCGCGCACGGCAGGCAGCACGAAGACGTCACTCTCCGCCAAGAGCTCGCGGATGCGATCGCGTGAACACTGTCCCAGGAGCTCGACGCGGTCTCCAAGTTGGGCGCGCCGGATAGCCCGCGTGACCATCGCGCGCTGCGGCCCGCTGCCCGCGATGCGCAGGCGAATCCGCACATTGGGGTGCATCCGGGCAAGGCGCCGCATCATGGCGATGAGCGCCAGCGGCCGCTTCTTGCCATTGAGTCGCATCACGCTCAACAGTCGCAGTTCGTCACTGCTCGCGCGGGCGCTGTCGGGGCGCCATGCGGATACGTCGATCGCGTTCGGCAGGACCACGAAAGACTGAGAAGGTGCAAATGGGCGGACCGCGTTGGCCACGCATTCGCTCACGGCGGTGTATCTGGCCTTCCACGACGCCGCGCCGAGCAACACACCGACGCCGCGCGCCAGCGTACGCGTGTTCGGAATCATCGAGTGGAAGGTGACCACCATGGCCAAACGCTGGCGGTGTGCGGCGCGCGCGGCCGCGAAGGCGGTCGGCGACACGATGCTCACGTGAGCGTGCACGACGTCCGGTCGCTCGGCCGCGATCGCATCCGCAACAGCGCGGAATCCCGACGCCGTGAACAGGAGGCCGAACCGCGGCAGGCGCGGCGCCTCGAGGCGCCGCACCCGCACACCTTCGAACTCGCTGGCGCCGGGGGTCGACGTGATGACCACGACTTCGTGGCCGTGGTTGCTCAGCTCCCGCGCGAGATCCTGCAGATGAAGCTCGATGCCGCCGATCCGTGGCAGATACCAGTCACAGACCAGCGCGACCTTCACCTCAGACGGTGACCATCGTACGGGCGACGCGTGCGAAAGCGGCGAGCACACGCTCGACCTGCTCGTCGCTGTGCTCGGCCGACATGGATACACGAATCCGGCAGGCGTTCTGTGGCACCGCGGGCGGGACGATCGGATGGCTGAACACGCCTTCGTCGAAGAGCACGCGCCAGACGTGGAGCGTCTTCTCGATGTCGCCAATCAGTACCGGGATGACGGGCGTGCTGGTGGCGCCGGTGTCGAAGCCCATCGAGCGCAGGCACTCGGCGACCTTGTTCGTGTTCGCCCACAGGCGCTCGCGACGCTCCGGCTCGTTCTGCATGATCTCGAGCGCAGCCAGCACCCCCGCAACGGACGACGGCGGCATGGCCGCGGTGAAGATGAGCGCACGGCTGTGGTGCCGAAGCCAGTGGATCACCGTCTCCGATCCGGCGAGGACGCCACCCACGGACGCGAGGGACTTGGAGAACGTGGCGAGGACCAGATCGACCTCGTCCTGCAGCCCGAAGTGGCTCACGGTTCCGGCGCCGTCCGGACCGAGGACGCCGACCGCATGCGCTTCGTCGATCAGCACCTGGGCGCCGTGCTGCTTGGCGACTCTGACGAGGCGTGGCAGATCAACGACGCTGCCCTCCATGGAGAACACGCCGTCGCTCACGACGAGCTTGTTCGCGTCGGGCGGGAGACGGGACAACTGTTTGCGCAATGCGTCGAAGTCGCCGTGCGGATAGCGATGCAACTCTCCGTGGCCGAGCCGGGCGCCATCGACCAATGACGCGTGGTCGAGCCGGTCGAGGAAGAGATGGTCGTCGCGCTCGATCAGAGTAGCGAGCGCACCGAGGCTGGCCTGGTAGCCGGTCGTAAAGACGAGCGCCGCTTCTTTCTTGAAGAACTGCGCGAGCCGATCCTCGAGCTCGTAGTGCAGGTCGAGCGTCCCATTCAGAAAACGGCTGCCGGTGGAGCCGCTGCCGTACTTGTAGAGCGCCTTGCTGGCTGCTTCCAGAACCTTGGGATGGTGGGTGAGCCCGAGGTAGTTGTTCGAGCCGACCATCACCTTCCACTCACCGTGGATGCGCGCTTCGGTCGCGGTCGCTTCCTCGATTGGGTGGAAGTACGGATAGAGGCCAAGGGCCTCGTACATGTGTGCCGCCTCGAAACCCTCGCACTTTTGGAAGATGCTCATGACGCCTCTGGTGCTGGGAGGGGGATCTGACGATCGTAAATTCGCCACCGGCGGTATTCCTGAGCGCCCATGTCGCGCAGCGGCTTGTTGAGCTTGTCGTTGTCCTCGAGAATCCACGAGGCTTCGCCGGTGGTCCAGCCGTCCTGGAGGTACCGGCGGTACGCCTCGTAGACGAACAGCGCGAATATTCCGCGACGGCGGTATTCCTCTTTTGCGCCGAGAATCATGACGCGGCCCGATCTGAGCCGGCGCTTGCCCGCAAGAAGCTTGAACAAACCGGTTGGTAACAGACGGCCATTACCGATCGCCTTGAACAGGTGATGGAAATCGGGCAGGATGATCATGACGCCTGCCGGGTCGCCGTCGACCTCGGCCATGAACGCCAACCTCGGATTCACGATGTACCTCAGAACCTGGGCTTCATGCAAGAAGCTCTCGTGGGACATCGGGAAAAAGCCCCAGTTCTTTTCCCACGCGGCATTGTAGATCTCCCAGCAGCGATCGACTTCGCGTGCAAAGTCCTTCAGGTTCAGATCTCGAAACTGCAACGACTTACCACGCAATGCCCTTTCGGCGTGCGCACGATAGCGCTCGGGCATCACGAAAGGCTGTTCCTTGGCGAGGTCGAAGTAGAATGCAATGAGATCCTTGGCCTTGCCGAACCCGGCCGCATCCAGAAGACCTGCGTAATACGGCGGGTTCCACGTCGTCATGATCATCGGGTGCGCCTCGAAGCCACCGATCAGCAGCCCGCACTCGTGATTGGTCGACGGATTCATGGGCCCGCGCATGGTGTCGCGGCCGCGGCCGCGGAGCCATTTTTCGGCCGCGGCGAAGAGCGCATTCGCCGTAGCCTGGTCGTTCTCGCACTCAAAAAAGCCGAAGAAGCCCACGCGATCGCCATAGAACTCGTTGTGGGCGCGGTTCTCGATGGCAGCGATACGCCCTACGGCTTTGCCATTCCGAAGTGCCAGGAACAAATGGCGATCCGCGGTGCGATAAAACGGGTTCGCCTTGGTGTTGAGCGCGTCAGCAACCGCGATGCGCAAGGGCGGAACCCATTGCGGGTATTTGGTGCGGTCGTAGATCTGCCACGGCAGGCCGATGAAGCGCCGGAGATCGCGCGATGTCTCGACGGGGATGATGTCTACTGACACGATGCGAGCACAAAGAAATCGAAAGGTTGGACACAGAAGTGTCGCACTTTGGGTCCTCCTCGGCTACCTCCTGGCGACCTTGATTCCGGCATGGGACGCCGCCCGGGCGGGTGAAGGGCGAGCATCGGGGGTCCTCGTGGCGCACATCGGGGGGTGCATCCTCGCGCTATTCCTCGCCACGCGCGACACCTCGAATGACGGGCGCCTGACCCTTGTGCAGCTGCTTCGCGACTGGGCCCCTCTCCTTGCCGTTCCGGCGCTGTACACGGAGTTACCGACGCTCATCGCCGGCGCTGGTTCGCGATTTCACGATCAACTGATCCAACAATGGGAAACCGCTCTGTTTGGACCTTCGCCGGCGCATGCCGCGGCCGGTCGGCTGCCATGGGCTGGGCTCAGCGAGCTGCTGCACCTCGGGTACCTGTCGTACTACGCGATCATCTACGCGCCGCCGCTGTGGCTCTACCTGCGAGGCGAGCGGCGCCAGTTCACGCTCACGATCACAGCCCTGAGCGTAGTGTTCACGGCCTGCTTCGTGGTCTTCGTCTACTTCCCCGTGGCCGGGCCGCGCTATCTGTGGAGCGCACCGCCGGGAATTCCTGACGGCCCTGTGCGGCGACTCGCGCTCTGGGTGCTGGCGAACGGATCGTCGAAGGGTGCTGCGTTTCCGTCATCGCACGTGGCTGTGGCAATTACGCAGAGCGTCATGATGCTCAGCCATCACCGGCGAGCGGGGTTGCTGATCCTGACTGCGAGCGTTCTACTCGCGCTCGGCGCGGTGTACGGCGGATTTCACTACGGTATCGACGTACTGGTCGGTGGTGTGACCGGGGTCGTCATCGCGGCCAGCGTGATAGTCGGCGCACGGGCGCCCGCGACGGAGAAAGAGGCTTTGGCGTCCGGCGTTCCCCAGCCAGTCGCGGCATCCGATCGCGGCTCATGAGGCGAGCACCTGCTCGAAGATCGACAGCGTGGCGTCGGCGGTCCGGTCCCAACTGAAGGTACGCGCGCGGTCACGTCCGCGGCGACGCAAGTCGTGACGCATTGCCGGATCCTGGAGCAGACGTAGTAACTGGTCCGCGATGTCGTGCGGATCGTGGGGGTCGCAGTAGGCGGCTGCGTCGCCGCAGACCTCGATCAGTGGCTCGATGCGCGACACGAGGCACGGAGTGCCCGCGGCCATGGCCTCGAGGGGCGGGAGGCCAAACCCCTCGCAGAGCGATGGTTGCACGAGAACGTCAGCGCCGGCCACGCATTGCTGGAGGGCGCCCAATTGCAGGTGGTCGAGAACATGCAGCCGTTCTTCCAGTCCCGCCGCCTCGGGCCCGATTCGATCATCCACCGTCCGTAGAACGTGCGCGTTGCCGCCGATGATCGTGAGATCGTGCGGAATTCGATCGCGGAGCATCGCGAAGGCCCGAAGGAGCCCGACCAGATTCTTGTGCGGCTTGGCCAATCCCACGAACACGATATATGGTCGCGCGGCCCGCCCGTCCCACGGCCGTGCGGCAGCAAACCAGCTCGGGTCGACGCCAAGGTGGATTACGTGCGTCGACCGCACCGGACCGGCGAGCCGCTCGAACTCGCGGCGTGTGTACTCCGAATTGCAGATCACGGCGGCCGCGCGGCGACGCACGGCAGCATACATCGTGGTCGCGTATTGCCGGTGCGGCCAACGGCGCCGGTATTCGGGCAGCGCGAGGTGCATCACGTCGTGTACGGTGACGAGCAATCGCCGTGTCGTTAGCAACGGAACGTTGTAGTGCGGCGACCAGAACAACTCGGCGCGGCGAAGTCCGGGCGCGGCGAAAGCAACTTGCTCGCGCAATGAGTAGATCGGCGCGCGGGTTTCCCGAACTTGAACGTTGGCCGGCGATGCGAGTCCCGCCGACTCCAACTGCGCGGGCGCGCCCAACAGCGTAAAGCGCCAGTCGGGTCGCGCCGCCACCATTCGGGACAGCGTGTTCTGCAGGTATGTCCCAATACCGCTCGACCCAATCATGCGGGCGTCGACGACGATGGACGGCCGACTCAAGGAGCTCACGCGATCGCCCGATGACCTGGGAACGCCCGCCACTCGCCATCAACGAAGTCCGCGAACCGTTCTCGGAACACGCGCTGTGAAAACCGTTCAGCGTTGGTCCGGCAAGCTGCAGGATCGAGTCTGGCGGCCTCGGACTCGAACCGCAGCACGGCATCGACGATCGCGTCCTCCGTCTGGGCATTAAAGAACACGCCGGTCGGTGTCGGATCATCGAGCCCGCGAACGCTCTCCAACACACCGCCACGTCCGTAGGCGATCACCGGAATCCCACAGGCTTGCGCCTCGACGGGCACGATGCCGAAGTCCTCTTCGGCGGCGAAGAGAAATGCGCGCGCGCGCCCGAGCAGACGTTTGGCTTGCTCGCGGTCAACGTGGCCCGTGAGCTCGACGTTCGGTCCGGCCGCGGCGCGGACCTTCGCCGCGTCCGGCCCGTCGCCGGCGATGATCAGTCGTCGATTCGGAAGTCGCGCGAACGCGCGGGCGATGAGGTCGATCCGCTTGTAAGGGACGAAGCGGCTCATCGTGAAGTAGTAGTCTCCGGATCCCGCGCGGCGGTCGGAGTCCACGCGGAAGAAGTCGACGTCGACCGGCGGATGGATGACGACGGCGGATCGACGGTATGCGCGTTCGATGCGTTGAGCGATGTAGCGCGAGTTCGCCACGAAGGTGTCGACGCGTGCGCTCGTTGCCCGGTCCCAGCGCTGAAGTCCGTCCAACAACCGATTGGCCGCAAAGCCACGAATGCCCCGCGTCAAGTTCGATTCACGGAGGTACAGGCCTCGCAGGTCCCAGGCATACCGCATCGGCGAGTGGCAGTAACACACGTGCAATTGCGCCGAGTGGGTTCGAACCCCCTTTGCGACGGCGTGGGAATTCGAGATCACGACGTCGAATTCGCGGACGTCCAGCGACGAGATGGCGACTGGAAAGAACGGCAGCATGCCGCGATACACCGAGGCGATTCGCGGCAGGCGATCGAGGAAACTGGTGCGTGTCGCCCGTAGCCCAAGGAACTCGCGATCGTCGGACGGCATCTTGTCGATCATCGTGAACACGGTCGCGTCCGGAAAGATTCGGAGCAGCTCGCGGAGCACGAGTTCGGCGCCGCCGAGCGTGACCAGCCAATCGTGCGCGATGGCGACGTTCACGAGAGCACGGCTGCCGGGGGCAGCTGATTTGCGGACAGCCGCTCGCCGATCGGTCGCGTGATGCTCATGCGGTCACCACGCGATGCGCGTTCGCACGTTCAAGCGGTAACGCGGCGGGCATTCCCAATCGCTTCCGGCGCGCGGTCGCGATGTGAGCGAGCCGCGCCCACATGATCCAAAGGACTTGCATCACGAAAGGCAAAAGCAGCGAGTTGACGAAAAGCGAATGGATGACGACGGCCGGGATCACCGCCGCGGTCGCGACCGCGTGTGCCCGGTCTTCGGGAAGTGCACCGGCATCCGTCCAGGCTCGGCGTGCCGAGCGCCACACCCGGAGCAGCATTCTCATGTAGAGCGCGGTACCGACGAGGCCCGTCATCGCAGCGACGAACAACAAGCCGCCGTCCAGGGAAACATCCGGGCGCTGCCAACCATGCGCCTCGGTTGCCTGCCGGACCGCATTGAACCCGACACCGAGCCACGGATGCTCGGCCACGAGCCGCACGGCGCGCACCCACGAAATGAGCCGCACTGCCGCCGATTCGTCGTACCCGAGCTTGTTGAACCCGGCGGCGAACGAGAGGAGCAGCGACAAGAATGGGAGGACGAGCACGACACCGACCGCCAGCGCGCGGAACAGCGCGCCTCTGAGCCCGCGTATCGCGGCGATCACGACGAGGCTCACGGCAAGAGCCGCAAGCGACGAGCGCGAGAGAGTGAGCAGCAGCGCCACGGCGAGCAGAACAAGCGCGATCGCCGGTTCGCGAATCCCTTCGGCGATGCGCGACAAGCGAGTGACGATTCCGATGACGATCAGAATTCCGGCAAAGTTCGGATCGAGCAGGGTCGAGACCAGGCGCCGACCTTGGACGTCCCAGGTCGGCAGGTCGCTGCCGTCATGAATGATCTGCGCAAACCCGGGGAGGAATGCCGACTGGAGGATGCCAAAAGCGGCGATTGCAAGAATCGCCCATTCGAGATCCCGCCAAGCCGCGCGCGACTCGTCGTCCGTCAAACACCACACGACGAACGCATACCAGCCGAAATACGCGACCCAGCGCGCCAGGAATGCGAGCACGCCGAGACCGTCGGCCATTCCGAGCTTGTAACGTGAAAACGCGAACGCGGTCGAGAGCAGCGCCCAGCCGACGAACGCGAGGGCCGCCGTGAAGACGCGGTCGACGACCAGCCGGATCGCCGCGGATGACAGCACAAGACTCAGAAATCCCCACATCAGCACGAGGGCGAGATCCCCCGCGACGAACGGCGAGTTGCGTCCGCCGACCGCCGCGCTGGGAATGCGGCCGACGTTGGCCAGGGCGAGCCCGGCGGCGCCGATGCCAGCGATGGCGCGTGCGGAGAACCGCATGTCAGTCGGCGCGCCTCAACCCGAGCAGCGGCGCGCCGAACAGTGCGACGACGCCGCCGACGAGCAAGCCGGCAGCGAGGCAAACCGCGATCGTGGGCAGTGGCCGAGGAAAGCTCACGCGTCGGGGCATCACGGCGGGGTCGATCAGTCGCACGTCGCCACCTTCGGCGAGCGCGGCCAGTCGAGCCTCGAGCACCTGCGCGCCCATCCCGGCATTGAGCTGCGACAACCTCGTGACTTCCGCCTGCTCCTTCACGAGCGCAGCAGCTTCACCGGGCAAGCGCGAGATCTGCGACTGAAGAACGGCGAGATCGCGCTCCACCGACTGTCGCTGTCGCGCCAACGACTGCCGGTAGGCGGTCGCGATCGGAAGGAGTTGCGCCGACAGGGAATCACGCGCGAGCGCGAGGGCGACCGCCTGCGGCGATGTGGCGGTGCGGCTCGCGAGCAAAATCGTGCGGTCGGTTTCGACCTTCGCGATCTGACTGATCAGATCGTTGAGCGCGGGGCTGCGAAGGAGATCCGGGAAACCAGCGAGCAGGCGCGCGTCGACATGTTGATCGCGCACCGCGTACACCAGGGAATCGAGCGAGATCTCGCCAGCCCGGATCTCCGAGAGTTTCGCTTCGAGCGTGCCGATCTGGTCGGCGAGCGCTTTCGCGGCGATGTCCGGAGTGGCTCCAGCACCATTTCGCTGCGCCACGCCAGCGAGCGCGTCGGCCGAGCGTGTAAGGTCGTCGCGCACCGAATCTGCCTTGGCGATCAGGAACTCGAGCCGACGCTGATTCAAGCCACGGTCGACCGTTTTGCGTCGGGCCATGTAGATCGACGATACGAGATTCGGAACTTCGGCGGCTGTCACGGAGTCAGCACTCCGATATCCGATCTCGACGGCATCGCCTCCCGTCTTGCGCACCGACAATCGTTTGCCGAGGGCATCGATTGCGTCCTCGCGATCAACGAGCTTGACGTCCGCATCGTGTCGCGCCCAGATGATGCCTTCTGGCAGGCGATTGCTCCCACGGGTCAGCGTTCGCTTGACGGGGGCGAATCGTCCCGCGAAGCGCAATGAATCGACGATCGCCGAGGGCGGGAGGCGGCCGGGTGAGCGCGGCACGACCTCCAGACGCAACGAGTCGACGACGGCGCCGAGTACGGCACGGCTCTGCAGCAGCGCGAGCTCGGTCGCCAGCTCCTCCTCTGATCCGCCGCCGAGATCCAGCGAGCTCGGCATCAATTCGGCGAACGTGCCGAGTCGGTTCTTGATCATTTCGCCCGGACTTGCGGCGGACGTGCGGATGAGAATCATCGCCCGGCCGTCGAAACGGGGCGGTACGAGCAGCAGGATGCCGATGGCGACGAGCGCGCCGACGAGCAATCCGGCGCCCGCGGCCAGCGCGCGGCGCCGCAGCGCCGCGGCGACGGCTCCGAGATCGATCGCGATCGGAATGGCTTCGGTGGTCATCGGAGAGCGGTGTAGGCCACGGTGAAGAGGACGCCGAGGCCGGAAATCACGGAGAACACATTGCGCTTGAGCCACGCTTCGCGGTCGACCCACATGACGTCACCGGATCGAACGACGGCCAGCGCGTCGTCGCGTCGTTGCCAATCCTTGAATGCCAGTTTACTCGAATCCCGCATCACGGTCACGCGCCCGACGGCGGAAATGTCCGTCATGCCGCCGGCGGCGGCGATGGCATCGCGAACCGTCGAGCGCGGCTCGACGAAGTAGGTGCCCGGTTTGCGGACCTCACCGAGCACGGTGACGCGCCGCAGCGGCGTGACCTCGATCGCGTCCGCGCGGATGACATGCCCGTAGGCGCGGCGCACCGAGTCCGCGAGCGTGCTCGCTGGAATGTCGCGAACGCAGAGCGAGCCAAGCCGTGGCAGCACGACACTGCCGGTCTCGTCGATTCGAACTGAATCACTGAACGTCGTGTCGACCCACACCTTGATCAGGATGCGGTCGCCAATCCGCAGCGGAGCGGCCGCCGGGTCTGAAGCTTGCGCAACGACAACTCCGCTCAGCGTCGCAAGTGCGGCGATGGAGCACAACGCGTGCGTTACGAGACGGTGCATGCAGCGCCTGCATGCAAGCCCAGCACCAGCAGGCAAAGTCGTCCGTTCGCTTGACCGATCGCGGCCGCGTTGCGTCGAAACTCCTGTCGTTGCCGACCGCATGCTTGAACGAACCGCGCCTGTCGAGCGCAGCCCGGCAAACCGCTCGACGACCCGCACCGGCGTCTCCGGTCGTCGCACCGGTGCTCATCGGGAAGAAATCACATTCGAATCGCACAGCGTGAAGCTCGTCGGCACAGCCGACGTGCGCTTCAGCACGCGGGTCTCGCGACCCTGGAGCCTGGCGGCCAAGCGCGCCTTCGATCTCGTCGCATCTCTTCTCGGGCTGATCCTCGTGGCCCCAGTGCTCGCTGTTCTCGCCGCACTCATCTGCCTGGAATCGCCGGGACCGCCGCTATTCCGCCACGAGCGTGTCGGGCTGGGCGGCAGGCGCTTTGGCTGCCTCAAACTGCGCACGATGCGGACGGACGCCGAGGAGCAATTGCGTGCCAATCCCGCGCTCTACGACGAATATCGTCGGCATCATTTCAAGATCCCCGACGACCGCGATCCTCGGACGACGCGGATCGGTCGGTGGCTTCGTCGCACCAGCCTCGACGAACTGCCGCAGCTCTGGAACGTGGTCGTGGGCGATATGTCGCTCGTGGGACCGCGGCCGGTGGTCGCGGAAGAGTTGGATGTCTATCAGGGATCTCGAACGCTGCTGCTGTCGATGAGACCCGGCATCACCGGGGCGTGGGCCGTGAGCGGGCGCAACTGCGTCGGCTACCCGGAACGTTGCGAGCTCGAGCTGAACTATGTGCGAGAATGGAACGCGTGGATCGACGCGCGGATCCTCGTTGCAACGGTTGGCACCGTGCTGGGACGGACGCCGTCTCGACCAGTGCGATCCACGCCACGCGCGGCGGCGTCTCGTCCTCAGGCACGCGGCTGATTTGCCCGCGATCCGTCATGAATCGCGATCGGCGACCATGAGCGGCAGAGCCGTCTCCGGCCTCGCCATGTGTAACGCTGATTCGTAAACGGCCTCGGCTCGGCGAGTGAGAACATCCTGGCGATGGTGTGCCATCGCGCGATCATACGCCGACGCGGCCATCCGCGTCGCGGCCGCGGGGTCGCGGAGCAGGCGCCGCAGCGCTTCGGCGAGCGCCTTCGGGTCAGACGGTGGAACCAGGATTCCGGTCTTTCCATCGAGAACGACTTCGGGAGTTCCTCCGGTCGATGTCGCGATGACCGGCTTTCGCGCCATCATCGCCTGGATCACTGACGTCGCCATCGCCTCGCGGTATCGCGAGCTCAGCACGAAGACATCGAACGACTGATAGTACAGTCCTTCTTCCGATTGGTGGCCGGCAAAGTGAACGACGCCGTTCATGCCTGCCGCGGCGACGCGGCGGCGCAGTCGGTCCTCCACATCGCCGGTTTGACCTTTACCGGATCCGACGATGGCGAGTCGCAGATTCGGAAACTCGCTGCGTAGCTCAGCGACCGCGTCGACCAGATCCTCCGCACCCTTGCCCTCGACGAGTCGACCCATGAAGCCGACGACCACATCGTCCGCGCTGAATCCGCACCGCGCGCGGGCGGATCGGATCTGATCAGGCGAATAGGCGCCGAGCTTCTCGTACAAGTCGTTGCCGACGTAGACCACAGCACATGTCGGGTCGCCCGATCGTTCGTAGTAGCTCAGGAGCGCATTCGATACGAAGATGATGCGCGATGGCACACGTCCCAGCGCGCGAAACACCCGCCGGCCGAAGTCGAAGTCTCGGACCCACCACACGAGCGGAACTGGCGAGCCGAGCATTGACACCGCCGCGGTGTATGCAGTGCGCGAGGTGTTTGCGACGACGAGGTCGATGTCCTGCTCGCGAATGATTCTGCGAAGATGGAAGCCGGCCCGAACCACCCGCGCGAATGTCAGCGGAGTCGGATGCCGAAGTCGCGGCCAATCAAGCAGGTGAGTGCGCGCGGCGTGACGGCGCATCTCGTCGATGAATTGAGGCACCGCCGCCGCGCACAGAACGTGCGGCTCGAAGCGCGCACGATCGAGATGCCGGATGTGGTCGCACAGCGCGAGCTGCGCGCCGCCGGCGAACGGCGCGTGGTCGAGAAACAAGATCCGCTTCACGGACGAACGAGCCTGCACACACGGGGCCGTTCAGTCGGCGGTGGATCGGCGAGCCCGTCTGGTCGTGAACTGCCAGGTATCATCGGCACGATATTGTCGATGATCAGAGCCATCCAGTCGCAAGGACTCAATGACGGGCTCGAAGCTGCTGATTCGAAATACGGCCTTCAACCTGGCCGGCCAAGCCGTTCCGCTCATCGCCGCGCTCGTTGCAATTCCCTGGCTGATTCGCGGGCTGGGCGCGGATCGCTTCGGCGTTCTCACGCTCGCGTGGGCGGCGATCGGGTACTTCAGCCTGGTCGACCTCGGTCTCGGCCGGGCGCTCACCCACGCGGTCGCGACACGGCTCGGGTCTGATCGCCAGGACGAGCTCGTGTCGATCGGGTGGACCGCGCTGCTACTCATGTTCTTGCTTGGCGCCTTGGGCGCCGCGGCACTCGCCGCCGCGACGACCTGGATCGTGAACGACGCGCTGAAGATTCCTCGCGCCCTGGTGGCGGAGAGCTCGCGCTCCTTCTATCTCCTGGCGGCCTCGCTGCCGATGGTCGTCTCTACCGCCGGGTTTCGCGGCATCATGGAAGCGCATCAAGATTTCGGCCTTGCGACCATGCTCCGGATTCCGTTGGCGGTCTTATCGTACCTGGGCCCGCTCATCGTTCTTCCGTTCACCAACCGGCTCGATGTCGTCGTCGCGCTGCTGGTGTTCAGTCGGTTCCTGATGTGGATAGCGCACCTCGGGGCCTGCGTTCGGCGATATCCGTTTCTCCGCCATCGCGTCGCCATTCGTCCCGACGTGGTCATGCCGTTGCTCCGCGTCGGCGGCTGGATGACGGTGAGCAATATCGTCACCCCGATCATGGCCTACCTCGACCGCTTCTTCATCGGCGCGCTGCTGCCGGTTGCGGCCGTCGCGTATTACGTGACGCCGTCCGAGGCCGTCACGAAGCTGTCGATCATTCCAGCCGCCGCTGTGGGCGTGTTGTTTCCGGCTTTCGCGGAGTCGTTCACGCGGGATCGCACGCGCACTGCTCGGCTGTTCGACAGAAGCGTACGCGCCGTCGTGATCGTTCTCTTCCCCGCCGTCCTCATCCTCGTGACGCTCGCCGCCGAAGTTCTTCGAACGTGGGTTGGCCCGGAGTTCGCGCGCGCCGGATCCTCGATTCTCCAATGGCTGGCCGTGGGCGTTTTGATCAATGCCGTGGGCTTCGTCAGCTTTGGTGTGCTGCAAGGTGTCGGACGTCCCGACCTGACTGGGAAGAGCCATCTCATCGAGCTGCCGCTCTACGGGATCTTGATCTGGCTGCTCGGACGATCGTTGGGACTGGTGGGCTTCGCGGTTGCGTGGACGCTTCGCGTGTTGCTGGACACGGTCATTCTGTGGGTGATGGCGCGCCACAGTCTTGCGACTGACCGAAGGGTACTCGATCCCCCGATCCTGACCTGGGCCGTGATGCTGATTGCGCTGCTGGCCGGCGCACTCCTGCCGGGGACAGCGTCGCGACTGAGCTTCCTGGCCGTAGTGCTCGTGATCTATCTACCCGTCGCCTGGCTTGGTCTCATCACAGCCGAGGAGCGCGAGTCGGTTCGCGGCCTCATGCGCGGCTCACTCGCTTCGGTCGACGGAACCTCACGCCGGGCGGCCTGAACTCGCCATGCCGTCGAGGACCGTCAACGACGCGAGGCGTATCCGGGACTGGGCGCGCTGACGAGCGAAACCGCCGTGTCGACGACGTGCTGCACCGTCAGCCCCAACTCCTCGTAGATCCTCTCATACGGCGCGCTCGCACCAAACCGTGTGAGACCGATCACCACGCCATTCGAGCCGACCCATCGATACCACGACATCGGGTGAGCTGCTTCGATCGACACGCGGGGCACACCGTCGAGAAGGACCGAGCGTTGATACTCGACCGACTGCCGAGCAAAGAGCTCCATCGACGGCATGGACACGACGCGCGAGGCGATACCGCGCTCGGCCAGCTGCTGATGGGCTTTGATCACGAGCGCGACCTCGGATCCCGACGACAGCAGCAGCACACGCGGCACGGCGTCGCCCGGCGGATCGGCCAGCACGTACGCGCCGCGTTCGAGGCCGTCCGCCGGCGCGTAGACCGTCCTGTCGATGAGCCCGAGCTTCTGCCGCGTGAGCACCAGCGCGACCGGCCCGCCATCGTGCTCGACCGCGACGCGCCAGGCGACCGCCGTCTCCGTGGCGTCGGCCGGCCGAATGAGCACGAGGTTCGGAATCGCGCGAAGCGCCGAGAGCTGCTCGATGGGCTGATGCGTCGGGCCATCCTCGCCGAGTCCGACGGAGTCGTGCGTGTAGACGTAGATCACGCGCGCGTTCATGATCGCGGCGAGGCGCACCGATGGCCGCATGTAATCCGAGAAGATCAGGAACGTGCCGCCGTACGGCAGCACGCCGCCGTGCAGCGCCATCCCGTTCATGATCGCCGCCATTCCGTGTTCTCTAATGCCAAAGTGCACGTAGCGCGACGCGTATTCGCCTGGCGCGAAGTTCTTCCAGGCCTTGACCGACGTATTGTTCGAGGGCGTGAGATCGGCGGATCCTCCCACGAGCTCGGGGAGCGCGTCGGCGGTCGCGTTCAGCGCCGCGCCGAATGCCGCGCGGCTCGCGACATTGCCGTTCTCCTTGGTGAACGTTGGCAAGTTGGCCGCCCAATTCGATCGCCGCTTGCCTGCGAGCCGCCGATCGAGCTCGGCGGCATCGTCCGGAAACGCCTTGGCGTAGTCGCCGCGGCAGGCGTTCCACTCGGCGTGCAAACGCGCGCCCTTGTCCCTGGTCTTGCGCCAGTGCGCGAGCGCCTCGTCGGGCACATAGAATGGCTCGAGGCTCGGCCAACCGAGGTTCTTCTTGGTGATGAGGACATTCTCTTTCCCCAACGCCTCGCCGTGCGCCTTTTCGGAATCCTGCCGCGGACTGCCGTAGCCAATGTGGGTCCGCGTGACGATGAGTGTCGGACGCTCCGTGTCGGCCTGCGCTTCGGCGATCGCGCCTTCGATCTGGTCGAGATCGTTCACGTCGCTGATGTGCAGGACCTGCCATCCGTACGCCTGGAAGCGCTCGGCCGTGTCGTCGGTGAAGGTCAGCTCGGTGGCGCCGTCGATGGTGATGTGGTTGTCGTCGTAAAAGCCGATCAACTTGCCGAGCTTGAAGTGGCCCGCGAAGGAGGCTGCCTCGTGCGACACGCCTTCCATCAGATCGCCGTCGCTGCAGATGAAGTAGGTGTGGTGATCGACGATCGCCTGGCCCGGCTTGTTGAACGTGGCCGCGAGGTGGGCTTCGGCGACCGCCATGCCCACCGCGTTGCCGATGCCCTGTCCGAGCGGACCCGTCGTAGTCTCGACGCCTGGCGTATAGCCATACTCGGGATGGCCCGGGGTCCGGCTCTCCCACTGGCGAAATTGCTTGAGATCGTCAAGCGTGAGATCATAGCCGCTGAGATACAGGCAGGAGTAGAGCAGCATCGACGCGTGCCCGCACGACAGGATGAAGCGGTCGCGATTGGGCCAGGCGGGATCGGCCGGGTCGTGGCGCATCGCTCGCGTGTAGAGCACGTAGCCCACGGGCGCCAGCGCCATCGGCGTTCCGGGATGCCCGGACTCGGCTTGTTGCACCGCGTCCATCGCGAGCGTGCGAATCGTATTGATGCAGAGGCGATCGAGGTCGTTCGTCGGCATGTCGGAGCTGAACTCGGGTGATCACAACCGGCGGTCCAAGAGGAACTTAGCCGGGGTGAGCCAGATGCCTGCAATAGTTACGCGCGGTGCGCCTGGGCTTTCGTCTCGCCGGGATCCCGCGACACGCCGTTATCCCGAATCGGAAGGGAGTCTCGTGAAAGGCAGCCTGCTCATTCAGTGCGCGCCCGCGCCTGCCGTGCTCGGGCGGTTCAACCAATGACCGACGAAACGTCGGGCGAGAGCGCGCTGATCGGAGACATCGGGTTCGTCGGCCGCAACCTGCTCCGGCAGCGTCGATTCGACGCCTGCTTCGACTCGAGCAACATCGAACAAATCGCCGGACGAGGCTTCGACATCGTGGTGTGCGCCGGCGCACCGGCCGAGAAGTGGAAGGCAAACGCCGACCCCGAGCGCGACTCGGACATCATCGAGCGCCTCACACGCGCGCTCGAGCACGTCGAGATGACGACACTCGTGCTGATCTCCACGGTGGACGTGTTTCTGGATCCGCGCGACGTCGACGAAGAGTCGCCGGTGCGCTGGACCGGCCTGCACGCGTATGGCCGAAACCGCCGTCGGCTGGAGGAGATCCTCGCCTCCCGCTTCGAGACGCACATTCTGCGACTGGGCGGGATGTACGGGCCAGGGCTCGAAAAGAACGTGATCTACGATTTCCTCAACGACAATCGGGTCGATCGCATCGACTCGCGGGGCGTGTACCAGTTCTATGATGTCGGGCGGCTCTGGCGCGACATCACGGTCGCGATCGACAATGAGCTGCCGCTGGTCCACCTGTCGCCGGAACCGGTGAGCGTGGCAGAGATCGCGCAAGCGGCCTTCGGGCGCGAGTTCACGAACGAGACGTCGGTACCGCCCCCGCGCTACGACGTGCACACGCGCTACGCGCCGTTGTTCGGCGGCACGGGCTCGTACCTAGAGAGCAAGTCGAAGGAACTCGCCGGCATCGCGGGATTCGTCGCGGCCGAGCGCCGTAGCTGAGTTGGCGCACCGGCGCCGAGAGTGCGAACGCTCGCGCGCGCGAGCGTTCGCATCGATCTCAGCCGGCATACACTTGAAACGATCTATGACTTCAGCGCGGTGGCGTAGCCCTGGCCAGCAGCTGCGCGTCGCGCGTTCCCACGTACAGCATTCGCGAGCTCGTCGTGCGTGTATCGTGCACGACGTCCGTCGTCGAGTTTCGCTTGAGCTCGAACGCGACTTGATCGGGCGTCGCGGTCGGATGCGTCTCCAGAAACAATGCCGCCGCGCCGCTCACATAGCCGGCCGACATCGAGGTTCCATTCCACAACTGTGAGATCGGCGCGTTGTCGCGATCGAGGCTTGGAAGCAGCACCGAATCGCCAGGCGCGTACAGATCGATGCATGGGCCGAATGCAGTCCCCGGCGAGCGGCGATCGACGGTCCGCGTTGCGCCATCGGCGAGCTGCTCGGTGGCGACCGCGGATGCTCCGACGACGATCGTGCCGAGGGCGTTGCCGGGCGACACGTGGCAGGCGTCGATGTCGAGATTTCCCGCCGAAACGATGACCGGAATTCCCGCCGCGCGAAGCTCGGAGACCGCGCTGTCGAGCGACGGAATGCGCTGCGCCGTGTCGGCGATGAACGACCAGTTGGCGATCGCCGGACCGGGGTGCGCCTTGTGATCCTCGAGAACCCAGTGCGCGCCGTCGACGATCGCCTTGATCGTGCCGCGGAGCTTGTCGCACTGGACCATCTTCACGTCGACGATTCGGGCGTCGGGTGCAACGCCGAGCGTCGAGCCGGCGATCGCGCCGGCGACCGCGGTACCATGCGGGTTACAGATCTTTGGGTCGTCTGGAAACGCCGTAAAGCCCGTTCGTACCTTGCCGGTGAGCTCCGGGTGCGTCGTCGAGATGCCGCCGTCGAACACATAGACGGTCACGCCCTTGCCGGTGGCCGTACGACGATACGTCTGGTCCAACGGCAGGCCACGCTGATCGATCCGGTCGAGAGCGAACGAAACCGTGGGTGATTCGTAGACCGTCGTCGACCGGACGCTGCTGGAGGCGAGCCGATACAGACTGCTCGACTCCGCGAGCGCGGGCGCGGCGCCCGCCAGCCCGGGTCGCGATGCCTGCGCACACCCACCAACGATCATCGACGTCGTCATTGCGGCGGCGCCGAATCCGAAGCTGATGAGAGTTGAAGTGCGAAAACGCATGAGACAGCCGGTTGAAAACCCTGTGAATGCCCAATCCCGAATTGCCGTTGCCTGTTCCAATCGGGAATAAAGGAATTGGCGTGCCAGCCGATTCGCCTGTGACTCGAATCCGACAATTCTGAATCCTGGTATAGTCGATGCTTTAGTCCGCTAGTTGCGCGCGTGGACGCGCCCTTCCGGGCGCGGCGTGTGATCCAAGATCGCCTATGGATGATGCTCTCCATCACAGGAGGCGCATAACTGAAATCGGCGGGATCGCGCGACTTTTCGTCGTCGCAGCGGTCGCCGTCCGTCACCTGGCTGGCTCGACCATCACGCCACCGTTCGACACGCGGACTGCAGCCGGCGGTTGGATCGGTGCAGCCGAGAACGAGAAGCGCGCTCGCAACGATGAAAGTCGCGAGCGCGCGGATCATCCTCACCTGGCTCGTGCCGACGTGACGGCACGCTCCCAGGCGCGAGCTTGATGCCGGGTTATCTCAGATCGATTCGCCCCAGCCGACTGACGCCGCTCTCGGCGATCCACAAGCGGTGGCGCGCCGAGTCCACGGTGACGTTCCGAATCACGGAGCCTTTGGTCGGGATCTCCACGACCAGCATCTGCTCGGTCCTGGGATCGAAGCGCACCATGTTGCCCTGTCGGGCTTCATTCACCCATATGGCTCCGTCGGGCGCGACGCCGATGCCGTACGGGTTGGAGGTGTGTTCCGGGGTCTGGTTCGGCGTCTTCCATTCCTTCGCGCTCTTGGTCTTGGGATCGTACATGCCGAGGTAGCCGCGCGCGTAGTCGCTGTACCAGACGCGCCCGTCGGCAGTGACGGCGAGACGGCGCGGGCGAGCGTCGGCGTTCGGAAGATCGATCGTCGTGAGCTGCGCGGTGGCCGGGTCGAGATGCCCGAGCTTGTTGGTGCCGAAAAGCGCCATCCACAGCGTGCCGTCCGGTGCACGTTGCAGCCCGTAGGGCTTCGATCGTGGCACGGGCGAATCGTAGACCTTCACATCACCGGTTTTTGGATCGAGCGCGCCGTATTTGTTCGCCTGCTGCGCCGTGAACCACAGCTTTCCGTTCAACCAGAGCGGCGTATGCGGATCGTGCGCGCCTTCGATCTTGAATTCGGTAATCTGTCCCGACTTCGGATCGAGACGGCCGATGAGCCCCTTGGCGTTGCCGGTGTACCACACGCCGCCGTCGGCAGCGACGATGATGCCGTGCGGTCCCGAACCGGGAGTCGGCGTGGGATACTCCTTCACGGCTCCGGTCTCCGGATCCAGCCGGCCGATGTAGCTCGCTTGCTGGTCCGCGAAATACACGCTTCCGTCGGGCGCCACGGCCGGGTCGTGCGCATATGCCGCCGGATTCTGGTGCGGCAGCAAGTACTCGCGCACCACGAACTTGGCCGCCAGTCCGCGACCGAGGTCGCCAATCCGGCCGGCGGGCGCGATGATGAGCGCCGAGAGCGCAGCGAGTCCGGCGAGCGCCGGGCCGGAACCCCGAGCGAGTAAGCGGCGCGAGCGAACGAGGGGCTGTAACATGGTAAGCACCCGGTGAAGGTCGCGGGGCAGTACGGATCGTGCTTAAATGATGTAGGCGGGCGACCGCCGGCCCGCAACCGCCGGCCAGCATCGGGACCGGATGTTGCGACCGGCGCGTTTGCTCGGCGCGAATCACTACCTCGAACCAGAAATCGTGGCCACGAGAAAGACCGATCGGCGCTCGACGAGCCGTCGCGCCGAGTACCTCGTCATCGAATGTGTGACACCGCAGCTCGACGGCGGCGAACATCCAGTGAAACGTCTCGTTGGGGACACCGTCACCGTGGGCGCCGACGTCATACAGGCAGGGCACGATCTCGTCGCGGCGCGGGTGCTGTACCGCGGGCCCGTCGACGAGGAATGGTGCGTGGCGCCGATGGTCTTCGACTTCGACACGGACCGATGGTACGGCGCGTTCCAGGTGGACCGCGTCGGCCGCTGGATCTTCACGGTCGAGGCGTGGACGGATCAGTTCCGCACCTGGCGGTCGCACCTCGAGAAGAAGCTCGACGCCGGTCAGGAGGTGCAGCTCGAGCTCGAGGAGGGCGCCCAGCTCGCGCGTGCCGCATCACGCAGCACCAGGTCTGCGGCGGCGCGCGCGTCGCTGCTCATGACCGCCAAGATGCTCGAGGATCGTCGCGGGACGACGCTCGACAAGCGCGTCCAGCGCGCACTGGACGACGATCTCCTCGGCCTGATGGACGAGCATTTCCGTCCCACCGACCAGACGCGGTTTCGACGCGAGCTGCAGATCGTCGTCGACCGGCCGGATGCCGGCTTTGCGGCGTGGTACGAGATGTTTCCGCGCTCGCAGACAGCGCTCGTTCCCGGTGAGCCGCCGCGACACGGGACGTTCGATGACGCCGCCGCGCGCCTGCCCCGGATCGCCGAGCTCGGGTTCGACATCGTCTACCTGCCGCCGATCCATCCGATCGGCCATACGTTCCGAAAAGGGAAGAACAACTCGCTGACGCCCGATCCCTGGGACGTCGGGAGCCCGTGGGCGATCGGCAACGAGCACGGCGGCCACACCGCGATCGAGCCCGCACTCGGTACGCTGGAAGACTTCGATCGGTTCGTGGCGACGGCACGGGATCTCGACCTCGAGGTCGCGCTCGACTACGCGCTCCAATGCTCGCCTGACCACCCGTGGCTCACCGAGCATCCCGATTGGTTCTTCGTTCGGACCGACGGCACGATCAAGTACGCCGAGAATCCGCCCAAGAAGTACCAGGACATCTATCCGCTCAATTTCTGGTGCGCCGACCGGCAGAACCTTTGGAACGCCTGCCGCGACATCGTGTTGTTCTGGATCGGCCACGGGGTCAGGATCTTTCGCGTCGACAATCCGCACACGAAGGCGTTTGCCTTCTGGGAGTGGCTCATCCGCGAAGTGCAGGCGCTCCACCCCGGCACGATCTTCTTCTCGGAAGCGTTCACGCGGCCCAAGCGAATGAACGCGCTCGCCAAGCTCGGCTTCACGATGTCGTACACGTACTTCACGTGGAAGAACTCATCGTGGGACCTTCGCACCTATTTCCAGGAGCTCGCCGGTGGTCCGATGGTCGAGTACTACCGGGGCAACCTGTTCACGAACACGCCCGACATCCTGAATGAGTATCTGGTGAACGGTGGACGGCCGGCCTTTCGGATTCGGCTGCTGCTCGCGGCCACGCTCTCCCCGCTGTACGGGATCTACAGCGGATTCGAGCTCTGCGAGAACGTGCCCATCCAGGAAGGAAGCGAAGAGTACTTCGACTCCGAGAAATACCAGTTGCGTCCGCGCAACTACGACGGTCCCGGCAACATCAATGCGGACATCGCGCGCATCAATCGCCTCCGCCGCGCGCATCCGGCGTTGCAGCGAAACGCGAATCTCACGTTCCACACGAGCGAGAACGACACGATTCTCTTCTACCGGAAGGCCGCGCGCGAGCCGGTGGTGCAGTGGACGAGCGATCGGGGGTTCCATGTCCCCGCCTCGGTCATCAGGGCGCTCGGCGTCACGCAACCCTCGCAGCCCGAGCGCGGCGGCGATCTTCTGATCGCGGTGAACACCGATCCCCACCACGTGCAGGAGACGATGGTGCACGTGCCGATTCACGAGATGGGTATCGACGACGAGCAGCCGTACGTCGTGCACGACCTGCTCACCGGGGCGCGCTATACGTGGCGCGGCGTGCGCAACTTCATACGACTCGACCCGGCGGAACAGCCGGGACACATCCTGCTGGTCGAGCCGCCCGAGGAAATCCCCCAGCCGACTACAGTCCTCGCTTGATCCACATCAGGAGCGTGCCGGCCGTGGCCAGACTCATCGACGTGATCGCGGCAGCCCGATGCCGGGTGCGGTTGTCGCCTCCGGCTCCGAACTCGTCGTCGTCGCCGGCGAGGGCCGCCGTAATCACGAATCCGGCATCGGAAGCGAGCATCAGCGCGGTATGCGTCCACACGAGTGCACGGTCTTCGGTGTCGTTTCGCGAATCATACAGATTCCACGCGCCGGTGACGGTGTTGATCGCGAACAATCCGCCCAACGTTCCGGCTACCGCGCCGTGCGCGGGTTTGACCCAGTTGGCGAGATGCTGATCGGAGATCAGCTTTTGCCCGAGCCAATACTCCGTGCCGAATACCGGCAGCTCGAGCCAACTGCCCCATCGGTGAATCTGCAGCCGGCGATAGTACCAGTCGCTGTACTCGACCGATCGTCGCCGTCGCCGAGGCAGCGTGTCGCTCGCCGGTGCATACGCCCACGCCGGCACTTGTCGTGCGTCGGGAATGAACTTCCGGCGCAGAGCCGCGGCCGTCGAGTCTGCTGGTGCAAATGTTGCCGCCGCCGGGCGTGTCGCGGTGGAATCCGGTCCGCGGGGGGCCGACGATGCTGGTACCTGCAGCAGGAAGACGAGTGCGACCGCGCCGACGGGCATGCTTGACTCCGGGATTCATTTTCTTCGGGACGCGCCGCGTGCGTAGTGCACGTGACGTACCCATGACGCATGCGACACACGTGAACCGCTGAACCCTGTCATCGAACCTCCGACTCTCGCCCGCGCGAACGACCGTGACCGATTCCGATCCTCTGTGGTACAAGGACGCCATCATATACCAGCTCCACGTCAAGAGCTACCGGGACTCGAACAGCGACGGATTCGGTGACTTCCGCGGCTTGACCGAGAAACTCGACTATGTGGAGCGGCTCGGCGCGAACACCCTGTGGCTGATGCCGTTCTATCCGTCACCGCTCCGCGACGACGGCTACGACATCGCCTCGTACGAGGAGATCAATCCGACGTACGGTTCGATCGACGATTTCCGCGGGCTGCTCGCGGCGGCGCACGAACGGAACATCCGCATCATCACGGAGCTCGTGATCAACCACACGTCGGACCAGCATCCGTGGTTCCAGCGCGCGCGGCGCGCGCCGAAAGGCTCGCCGGAGCGCAACTGGTACGTGTGGACCGACGACCCGAACAAGTATGCGGGCGCGCGCATCATCTTCACCGACACCGAGAAGTCGAACTGGTCGTGGGACCCCGAGGCGCAGCAGTTCTACTGGCATCGCTTCTTCAGCCATCAGCCGGACCTCAACTTCGACAACCCGGAGGTTCTGGAGGCGGTGCTGAACGTCATGCGCTTCTGGCTGCGACTCGGTGTCGACGGCCTGCGGCTGGACGCGATCCCATATCTGGTGGAGCGCGACGGCTCGAACTGCGAGAACCTGCCGGAGACCCACGAGCTGCTGCGGACCCTGCGACGAACCGTCGACGCTGAGTTCCCGAATCGGATCTTCCTCGCCGAAGCGAATCAGTGGCCGAGCGACGTACGGCCGTATTTCGGCAACTCGGACGAGTGCCACATGGCGTTTCACTTCCCGGTGATGCCGCGCATGTACATGGCGCTGCGCAAGGAAGATCGCACGCCGATCGTCGATATCATGCGGCAAACGCCGGAGATACCGAGCGACTGCCAGTGGGCGGTGTTTCTGCGCAACCACGACGAGCTCACGCTCGAGATGGTGACCGACGAAGAGCGCGACTACATGTATCGCGAGTACGCGCGCGATCCGCGCATGCGGATCAACGTCGGCATCCGGCGGCGCCTGGCGCCGCTCATGGAAGGCGGACGCCGGCAGATGGAGCTCATGAACGCGCTGCTCATGTCGATGCCCGGCACGCCGATCATCTACTACGGCGACGAGATCGGGATGGGCGACAACATCTACCTCGGCGACCGCAACGGCGTTCGAACGCCGATGCAATGGAGCCCGGACCGAAACGCCGGCTTCAGCGAGGCCGACACGGCGGCGCTCTTCTCGCCGCTCATCGTCGATCCACCGTACGGCTACCACACGGTAAACGTCGTCGCGCAGGAGCGAGTGCCGACGTCGTTGCTGCGGTGGATGCGTCGGCTCATTGCCGTGCGCCAACAATACAAGGCCTTCGGCCGCGGCACCTGGGCCCCGATCGACACGGCGAACCGCCGCGTGCTCGTGTTTCTGCGACGCTATCGCGACGAAACCATTCTCTGCGTCAACAATCTCTCGCGATTCGCGCAGTACGTGGAGCTCGAACTCCGCGACTTCAATGGGCTCGTCCCACTCGAGCTCTGGAGCAAGAACTGTTTTCCGCCCATCGGTGAGCTGCCGTACCTGCTCACCCTGGGACCGCACAACTTTCTCTGGTTCCGGCTGCTCCCGGGCGAGCAGGCGAAAGAGTTCCAGCGGTCGACGTGATGGCAACCACGTCCGACGCTCCGGTGCTCGCGGCGCTCAACGGGCTCCGCGGCGAGTTGCTGCTCGCGTTTCTCCGGCGACAGCGCTGGTTCGGGGCGAAAGGCGCGGCGCCGGCCGCGGCGCGCATCGCCGACGCGATCGTCGTCCCGTGGGGTAACGGCGCGTTTGCGATCGGCCGCGTGTCGGTCGATACGACAGTGGGCGAGCAGACATATCAGCTCCCGCTCGCGGCGCGGCGCGAGCCGTCCGTTCCCAGCCATGCGGTGATCGGGCCATCGGCGGCGGATCCGCATCTCACGCTCTACGACGCCATGCACGACGCCGAGTTCCGCGCCGGATTGGGCGGCGCATTGACGAAGGGCGCGGTCGTCCGCGGCGACGCGATCCGGAGTTGGACGGCCGAGCCAACCGATGCGGGCGCCACGATCCCGAGTGAACGCATGGTCAGCACGATAGGCTCGGCGGAACAAAGCAACACGTCCGTGATCTTCGGCGAGCGGGCGATCTTCAAGCTGTTCCGGCTGCTCAAGCCGGGCATCCATCCCGACGTCGAGGTGACGCGCTTCCTCACCAGCCGCGCACACTTTGCCCATACGCCGGCCCTGCTCGCCTCTGCCTGGTTCGACGATGGCAGCGAGCGAACGATCGCTGGCATGCTGCAGCAGTTTTTTCCGGGATCCGCGGACGCGTGGAGCTATACGCTCGAGCACTCGCGAGCCTACTTCGCGGCGCCGCCAGCTCACGACGCGCCGAACGCGTCGCTCGCCGACGCTAAACGACTGGGCGAGATCACGCGAGAGATGCACGAGGCGCTGGCCATCGACCCGGACGACGCGTCGTTCGCGCCCGAGCCGCTGGCGCCCGAAGACGTGGAGCGATGGGCGAATCGTACGCAGCAATCCGTTCGTGAATCGCTCGCGCTGCTCGACCGGCAGTCGCGCGCGTCCGGGTTTCCGCCAGAGCGTCTCGCCGAAGCGCAGGCGCTGGTCCGCCGCGGCGATCACTATGCGGGCTGGATCGACGAGATCGTGGACAGCGTCGGCGACGACCTGGGCGAGCGCATCCGCATCCACGGCGACTTTCATCTTGGCCAGGTGCTGCGGACGGCATCGCACGAGTTCAAGATCATCGACTTCGAGGGGGAACCGTCGCGTACGTTGGCCGAGCGTCGCGAAAAGGCCTCACCGCTCCGCGACGTCGCCGGAATGTTACGCAGCTTCTCATACGCCGCGGCAACGCTCGCGATGACCGTCGAGCAGGAGGTCGACGCGCGCACGCGCGAGATCAGGAGCGCGCGCTGGGAGCGCGATGTCCGCGCGGCGTATCTCGACGGCTATTTGCGCGGCGGCGACTCTGCCGACGAGCCAGGGATTCTGCCGGAGGACGAGCAGCACGTGCGGCAGCTGATCGCGTTGTTCGAGACCGACAAGGCGTTCTACGAGCTCACGTACGAGTTGAACAACCGCCCCGCATGGGTATGGATTCCGATGCGGGGCATCGCCAAGCTGTTCACGCGTTAGCCGCGCCGGCGGCGCTCACCGTCCGCTGAAGGTATCGCAGTCGCGCGGATCTCCCGAGGCGAAGCCTTTCTTGAACCAGCTCACGCGTTGCGCCGAGCTGCCGTGCGTGAATGAGTCCGTGTTTATGTGGCCGGTGGTCTGTCGCTGAATGCGGTCGTCTCCCACCGCCGCCGCACCGTTCAGCCCTTCCTCGATGTCGCCGGCTTCCAGAATCTGCTCCTGCTGCGTGGCGTGACCCCAAACGCCCGCGTAGCAGTCGGCCTGCAGCTCGAGTCGAACGGACAGGGCGTTAGCGGCGTCCGGATTCGCTTCCTGTGCCCGCCGAACCTGTTCGTCGGTTCCGAGCAAATGCTGAACATGGTGTCCGAGCTCGTGCGTGATCACGTAGGCCTGGGCGAAGTCGCCGGGCGCCCCGAACCGACTGCGCAGCTCGTCGTAGAACGCGAGGTCGATGTAGATCTTCTCGTCGAGCGGACAGTAGAATGGTCCCATCGCGGTCTGGCCGACGCCGCAGCCGGTCTGGGTCGCGTTGCGGAAAAGCACGAGCTTGGCGTCGTGCCACGGCGTTCGCATCGTCGCGGGCAGCAACTGCGCCCACGTTACCTGCGCCGTGTCGAGCACGAACGAGACGAACTGTACTTCCTTCGCCTCTTCGGGAGTTTGCTGAACGGGCGCAGCCTCGCCCGGCGATTGTTGAACCGTTTGGTCGCCGCTGCCGGAGATGAAATCTCGGCCGAACACGAGGCTCAGGATCAACAGGATCACGGTGCCGCCGATGCCGACCGGCATGCCAAGGCTCGATCCACGACGATCTTCGACGTTGCGGCTTGGGCCGCCAGGGCTCCATCGCATCGGATTGTCCGTTTGGGACCGCCTCGAGAAAGGCAAAAAGCCGGCCGGGCCGCCATGCCTCAATCCCCGACATTCCGCGCGGCTTGATCCTTACGTAACGTGAGGGCGCATCTTCGATGCTCGGCCACTCACCGGATGAACCAGACCATGGCGCGCGTCGAGTCGAATGGCATGAAGGTCGGCGAGCTCGCGAAGCGCACCGGGGTGTCGGTCCGGACGCTTCATTACTACGGCGAGATCGGGCTGCTCCAGCCGCATCAGGTGACGCCGGCGGGGCATCGGCTGTACGGAACGGCCGAACTGGCTCGCCTGCAACTGATCAAGTCCTTGCGCCAGCTTGGCTTCCGGCTCGAGGAGATCCGCAGCTGCCTCGATACGCCGGAGTTCGCACCGCGTAAGGTCATCGCGATGCACGTCGAGCGGCTCCGGGTGCAGATCGGGCAGGAAGAACGACTCGTGGCGCTGCTCCAGACGCTCGACGCCGGCTGGGCGTCTGGGTCCCTTGCCTCAGCGGACGATTTCATTCGCGCGATCGAGAGCATCACCCAGCTCGAGCGCGCGTTCACCCCCGACGAGATTCGGGAGATTCGCGAACGCGGCGAGCGGCTCGGGCGCGACCACGTTCGCGACGTCGAGCAAGAATGGCCGTCGCTCATTACCCGGGTTCGGAACGAGATGCTCGCCGGCACGGAGGCGACGAGCGAGCGAATGCGTCCACTCGCCACGCGCTGGCGGGAGTTGGTTCGGGAGTTCACCGGTGGCAACCCGTCGATCGAGTTGAAGGTCCGCGCCGGGTTCGTGAACGAACCGGCGCGCATGACCCGGTCGGGATTGGACCCGGAACTCTTCGCTTACGTGAACGCGGCGATCCGGGCCCTGGACGCGTGATCCCGCGAGAGCGAGCCTTTCAGTCAAGCACGGACTCTGCGTCTATGAACTGACGCGGCCGCCTCGACCACCACCGAACAGGCCGCTCCAACGTTCATCTTCGCACCTGAGGCACAGGTGCCGACCCTTTTCATTGAGATCGACAATCGCAATGCGTGTGTGGCCCGGCCAACCGTATCCCCTCGGCGCAACGTGGGATGGCCAAGGCGTGAATTTCGCCATTTTCTCGGAGACCGCTACGGCGGTCGAGCTTTGTCTGTTCACCCATCAGGATGATGCCATCGAGTCGCACAAGATTCGTCTGCGCGAGCGGACGGATCAGGTCTGGCACTGTTACCTGCCCGACATGCGACCGGGGCAATTCTACGGCTACCGCGTGCACGGCTCGTACGATCCGGAAAACGGGAATCGCTTCAATCCGGCGAAGCTGCTGATCGATCCGTATGCGAAGGCGATCACCGGCGCGATCAAGTGGAGCAATGCGCTCTTCGCGTACAAGGTCGGCGGGCCGAAAGAGGATCTCGAGCCCGATACGAACAACAGCGCGGGCGGTGTGCCGAAATGCGTGGTCATCGATCCCGCCTTCACCTGGGACGACGACCGTCCGCTGCACATTCCGTGGAATCGGACGCTCATCTACGAGTGTCACGTCAAGGGACTGACGAAACTGCATCCCGATGTCCCCGAGAACCTGCGGGGGACCTACCTGGGCCTGTGCAGCGATCCAATAATCGAGTACCTGCTTGGCCTTGGCGTGACCGCGGTCGAGCTTCTCCCCGTGCACCAGTTCGTCGTCGACCGCCACCTCGCCGAGCGAGGGCTCACCAACTATTGGGGATACAACTCGATCGGGTTCTTCGCGCCCGACGTTCGGTACGCGTCCAAGGGACTCGGCAATCAGGTGTACGAGTTCAAGAGCATGGTCAAGACGCTGCACTCGGCGGGGATCGAAGTGATTCTCGACGTCGTGTACAACCACACGGGTGAAGGAAACCACCTCGGTCCCACGCTTTCGCTGCGCGGTATCGACAACCGCGCGTACTATCGGCTTCAGCCCGATCAACGGTTCTACACCGATTTCACCGGAACCGGGAACAGTCTGAACATGCAGCACCCTCGCACGATCCAGCTCATCATGGATTCACTGCGCTACTGGGTGACCGACATGCACGTCGACGGTTTCCGATTCGACCTCGCGCCCGTGCTGGCGCGCGAACTTCACGACGTCGATCGACTCTCGGCGTTTTTCGACATCATCCACCAGGACCCGACGCTCGCCAACGTCAAGCTCATCGCCGAGCCGTGGGACGTGGGGCCGGGCGGGTATCAGGTGGGGAACTTCCCCATTCGGTGGGCGGAGTGGAACGGCCTGTACCGGGACAGCGTGCGACATTACTGGCGCGGTGACGGTGGACGCGTACCCGAATTGGCGTCGCGGCTGGCCGGCTCGAGCGACATCTACGAGCCGAGCGGGCGCGGCTCGTACGCGAGCATCAACTTCGTCACGGCCCACGATGGCTTCACGTTGTACGACCTCGTGAGTTACGAGCACAAACACAACGAGGCGAACGGGGAAGGCAACCGCGACGGGCACAACGACAACATCAGCCGCAACTGGGGCGTCGAAGGCGACACCGACGACCAAGCCATCCTCGATCGGCGGTTTCGTGTCATGCGCGATTTCATCGCCACGCTCGCCTTTTCGCAGGGCGTGCCGATGTTGTCGCATGGCGACGAAATTGCACGAACGCAGTGCGGCAACAACAACGCCTACGCACAGGACAACGAGATCACGTGGGTGCACTGGGATCTCGACGAGCGTCGGCGCGCCCTGCTCGCGTTCGCGCGGCGGTGCTTCAAGCTGCGGCACAGCCACGCGGTGCTGCGGCGACGGCACTTCTTTCGCGGCGAGCCGACGATCAAGGGTGGGCCCAAGGACCTGTCCTGGCTCAGGCCCGATGGCCACGAGATGACCGAGGCTGACTGGCACGACTCGCACCGGCAGGGACTTGGTATGCTGATCTACGGTGAAGCAACGGACGAGACCGACGATCGCGGTCGCCCGATCAAGGGCGAGACGTTGCTGCTCGCGCTCAACGCCGGCGATCGGCCCGTGACGTTCACAATGCCGCAAGTCGAGGGACAGGGCATGTGGGCGGAATTGATCGACACGACCGAACGCGAGCTTCGCATGATCAGCTCGTCGCAAGTGGAGGTCGCACCGAGCTCGATGCTGCTCCTCCGCTACGGCGAGGGCCGTCGATTGGCGGACGTCGACGCGCAACGCGTTGGCGGCTCCGAAACGAGAGACACGAATGGCTGACCGGAAGTCCGAAAAGGCGCCCGGTCGCGACGTACGGGAGAGCGTGTCCGATCGAGTCGACAGCGGGTCGGAGGGCGGCGAATCGCGCACGGCCAGTGCCGCGGCGCCGCCGGCAAGACCTCCCGCGACTGGCCCGGCAAAGAAGCGTGGAACGAAAGCCGCGAACGATCGTGCGGAGATCGCTGGCGTGCGCGATACTGAAGGGGTGTCTCGCGACGAGCTCGCACGCCTGACCGCCGGTCAGCACTCCAGTCCGCACGCAATTCTCGGCGCGCACCGCGCGACCGTTCGCGGCGACGACGGAGTGATCGTGCGCGCGCTGATCCCGGGCGCGCGAGCCGTCGAGTGCTGCGTCGAGACGGGCGAAGTGTTCCCGATGACACGCGAAGTGGAAGGGCTGGCCGACGTCTACGCCGCCTTCATGCCAGGCAAGACGCTGCCGCTCGCGTATCGGCTTCGCTTTCACTACCCGGACGGCGCGGTGTGGGAGCGCGAGGACCCATATCGCTTCTTGCCCACGCTCGGCGATGTCGATCTTCATCTGTTCAACGAAGGAACGCATCGGGAGCTCTGGAAGAAGCTCGGCGCTCACGTCCGGACAGTGGACGGCGTACACGGCGTGTCGTTCGCCCTGTGGGCGCCGAACGCACGACGCGTGAGCGTCGTCGGTGATTTCTGCGGCTGGGACGGTCGCATCTTCCCCATGCGCATGATGGGAAGCTCGGGCGTGTGGGAGCTGTTCGTGCCCGACATCGCGCCCGGCGCGCTGTACAAGTTCGAGTTGGTCACGCGTGAAGGTGCGCTGCGTCTCAAGACCGACCCATTCGCCGCGAAAATGGAGCAGTCGCCGGGAACCGCGTCGATCGTGCAGGCGGAGGGAACGTATCCGTGGAACGACGCGGCGTGGATGCAGGCGCGGCGCGACGCCGATCACCTGCGCTCGCCGATGAGCATCTATGAAGTTCACCTGGGCTCGTGGGCTCGGGTTCCCGAACAAGGAAACCGCGAGCTCTCGTACAGCGAAATCGCGCCGCGACTGGCCGAGCACGTCGTGAGTCTCGGATTCACGCACGTCGAGCTCATGCCGGTCATGGAGCATCCGTTCTTCGGGTCGTGGGGCTACCAGGTGAGCGGCTACTACGCGCCAACCTCGCGCTACGGCACGCCCGACGATTTCCGTTATCTCGTCGACACGCTGCACCGGCATGGCATCGGCGTCATTCTCGACTGGGTGCCCGCGCATTTTCCCAAGGACGATTACGCTTTGCGCCGTTTCGATGGCACGGCGCTCTACGAGCACGAGGACCCACGGCTGGGCGAGCACCCCGACTGGGGAACGCTCATCTTCAACTTCGGTCGCAACGAGGTGCGCAACTTCCTCGTCGCGAACGCGCTGTACTGGCTGAACGAGTTTCATGCCGACGGACTGCGCGTGGACGCCGTGGCCTCTATGCTGTATCTGGATTACAGCCGCAAGACCGGCGAGTGGATGCGCAACCGCTACGGCGGCCGCGAGAATCTCGAGGCAATCGAGTTCCTGAAGCAGTTCAACGAAGCTGTGCGCACCGACGCGCCAGGCTGCGTCACCATCGCCGAAGAATCGACGGCATGGCCGGGCGTCACCACGCCCGTGCTCGAGGACGGCCTCGGGTTCACCTTCAAGTGGAACATGGGATGGATGCACGACACCCTCGCGTATTTCTCTCGCGATCCGGTGCATCGGCGCTTCCATCACGACCAGCTGACGTTCGCGATGCTCTACGAGTACAGCGAGCACTTCATCATGCCGCTGTCGCACGACGAGGTGGTGCATCTCAAAGGCTCGCTGCTCGAGAAGATGCCGGGCGACGAGTGGCAGCGGCTGGCCAATCTCCGCCTGCTGCTCGGCTACATGTTCACGCGGCCAGGCAAGAAGCTGGTGTTCATGGGCACGGAGCTGGCCACATGGTCGGAATGGAGCCACGACGCGAGTCTGGACTGGCATCTGCGCGATGATCCGCGGCGCGCGGCCTTCGGCCGGTATCTCAGCCGTCTGGCAACGCTCTACAAGCAGGAACCGGCGCTCTGGCGCGAGGACCACACGTGGGATGGATTCGCCTGGATCGACGTTGCCGACCGGGAGAATTCCGTGCTCTGCTACGTGCGGCGCGCCGGGGATTCGCACGTCGTGGTCGTCCTGAACCTCACCCCGGTGCCGCGCGAACGATATCGGATCGGCATGCCGTCGGCCGGATGGTACGAGCGCGTATTGTCGAGCGATGATCTCGAGTGGGCCGGCAGCGGCTTTGGCGCGATCGCGGGCGTCGACACGCAGCCCGCCCCCTTCCACGGTTATCCGCAATCGATCGAGATCACACTCCCGCCTCTGAGCGCGCTCGTGTTCGCGCCGCCACGCAAATGACCACCGAAGTGCGCGCCGAATCCGCGCCGCTTCGACAGCTCTCTCGCCGGCTCGGCATCATCGACGAGTACCTCGACCAAAGCGGGCGCGAGACGCGCTACACGAGCGACGAGACCCGCCGCGCCCTGCTCGCGGCGATGCGCATCGACGCATCGAGCGATGCCGCGGCGGCGCTGGCCCTCGACGAGCTTCGCGCCCAGGCGCGCCAGGAGCACATCGCGCCGGCCCGGGTCGTTACCTCGGACGATGCCGACCGTGCACTGCTCGCCGTGCGGGCTCCGTCGACGCGAACCACCGACGGCCGCTGGGAGCTTCGAATCGAGCTCGAATCGGGCGAGACGCTGGAGAGCAACGGGGCCTGGAGCGGGCGACGAGGGTTCTTCGTTCCCATTCCGGGCGAGCTCCCGCTGGGGTATCACCGCGCGTGCCTCGCGCTTCGTGCCGGCCGCCGCGCCTGGTATGATGAGCAAACACTCATCATTGCCCCGTCGCGCTGCGTGGCGCCCGACGACGTGCTCGGCGACGATCGCGTCTACGGGCTCACGACCAATCTCTACACGCTGCGCAGCGGGACGAACTGGGGCGTCGGCGACTTCTCGGACCTTGGCGTACTCGCCGAATGGGCCGCCGAGAACGGCGCAGACTTCGTCGGTCTCAATCCGCTGCACGCGATCCTCGATCGCGGCACGGACGTGAGTCCGTACAGCCCGATCAGTCGCCTGTTCCGGAACCCGATCTACGTCGACGTCACCAAGGTTCCCGAGCTGGATCGCGCCCCCGCGCTGCGCGAGCGACTCATGGCGCCCGAGCTCGCGTCGCAGATCGAGACGCTGCGCGAGCCACCGAACGTGCAGTACGAGCAGGTCATGGCCGTAAAGGGAATCGCGCTCGATGCGCTGTACCATGTGTTCGCCAGCGAAGTCCGCGGCTCGGGCAGCGCGCGCGATGTGGAGTTCGCGCGGTACGTCGCCGCGCATGAGCCGGCGCTCGGACGTTTCGCGCTGTGGATGGCCATTGGCGAGCGTCAACCGAGCTTCGACTGGCGAACCTGGCCGGCGCCGCTCCGCGACCAGTCCAGCGAAGCCGTGCAATCCGCGGCTCGTGAGCTCGCGCCGCGCGTCGAGTTTCATCGATGGCTGCAATTCGAGACGGATCGGCAACTCGCGGTGAGCGAGGGGCGCGCCCGGGCCGCCGGGATGCGTATCGGGCTGTATCCGGATCTCGCGATCGGAGTGTCGCCGGCCGGCGCCGATGCGTGGATGTTTCCCGAGTTGGTCGTGCACGGTGCGAGCATCGGCGCGCCCCCCGACCCCTATGCGGCCGACGGCCAGAACTGGGGCCTGCCGCCGCTCGATCCGCGAGCGCTGCGCCGCGCGGGATACAAGTACTTCGTCGACTGCGTGCGAAGCGCGTTCGATCATGCCGGCGCGCTACGCGTCGACCACGTGATGGGTCTGTTCCGGCTCTTCTGGATTCCGGACGGGCAACCGGGATCGTCAGGCGCGTACGTGCGCTATCCATCACACGACCTGCTCGGCATCCTCGCGCTCGAGAGCGTTCGGCACGGCGCGCTGGTGGTCGGTGAGGATCTCGGCACCGTGCCACGCGGCGTCCCCGACGTACTGGAGCGCTGGGGTGTGATGTCGTCCAAGGTCCTCTTGTTCGAGCGCGATCGACGCGGCCAGTTCAAACCCGCGCGGAGCTACCCGTCGCTCGCCCTGGCCACCGCGAATACTCACGACCTGCCGACGATCTCCGGTTTTTGGAACGAACGCGACATCGACCTTCGCGATGCCGTTGGTTTGCTGCCGGGCGAGGAGGAGACCGCTCGCGCGCGAAGCGAACGGAACCGCGAGCGCTCGGCGCTCGTCGAGCGGCTGGCGGCCGAGGGCATCTTGCCGACGCCGCGCGCGCCCGTGTCGCTCGCCGAGCTACGAGGCGCCGTGCACGCCTTTCTTTGCGGCACGCCGGCGCGGCTCGTCGGCCTCGCGCTCGATGACCTCGCGGGCGAAGGCGAGCCGGTGAATGTGCCGGGCGTCGGCCCCGACAAGCACGCGAGCTGGACGCGGAAGATGCGGCAGCCGCTCGAAGTCATCACTACCAGCGCCGACGTGCGCACGGCGCTCCGCTGCGACGGCCGCCGCCGCACCCGAGTTTCCGCTACACAACCGCGCTGACGGTGGAACGCAGCGCCTCCAACGGCGGCCCGTCGGCGCTGACGAGCACGTATCGCGTGCAGATGAATGCGGGGTTCACCTTCGCACAGGCGCGCGCACGCGTTCCGTATTTCGCGCGGCTCGGGATCTCGCATCTCTACTGCTCGCCGATCCTCGCCGCGCGCCGCGGGAGCATGCACGGCTACGACGTGGTCGATCCGACGAAGGTCAATCCGGAGCTGGGAAGCGAAGCCGATCTGCGGGCGCTCGCCGACGACCTGCACCGGCACGACATGGGCCTCATCGTCGACATCGTGCCCAATCACATGGGGATCGGCGCGGAAAACCGGTACTGGGACGACGTCCTGACGCACGGGGAGCGCTCCCGGTACGCGCGCTGGTTCGACATCGACTGGGGGGGCGGTGGTTCGGCCGAACGGGGACGTCAGGTCGTGCTGCCGATCCTCGCCGACGAGCTGGATCGTGTACTCGACCGCGGCGAGCTGGCCGTTGATCTGAGCTCCGGCTCAGCGCGCCTGGCGTACTCCAGCCACAGCCTGCCCGTCGATCCGGCGACGCTACCCGCCGAGCTCCAACTCGCCCAGCTCGATACGACCGGGGCCGGCGAGATCACGCGCCTCTACGCCGGACCGTCGGGGCGCGATCGGTTGCGCGCGCTCCTCGACGCGCAGCACTACCGGCTCGTGCACTGGCGGCGCGGTCCGGACGAGATCAACTATCGCCGCTTCTTCGAGGTGAACGATCTCGCCGCGGTGCGCGTCGAGGACGAGGTCGTGTTTCGCGAGACGCACGCGTACCTGCTGGAACTGGTGCACGACGGCGTCATCGTCGGTCTGCGCGTCGATCACGTCGACGGTCTCCTCGATCCGCTCCAGTATCTCCAGCGCCTCCGGGCCCACGTGCGGCCCGACACGCCGATCTTCGTCGAGAAGATTCTCTCGCCGGGCGAATCGTTGAGGCCGACCTGGCCCGTCCAGGGCACCACGGGTTACGAGTTCCTGAATGCGCTGGAGGATCTGTTCATCGACGCATCCGGCTACGCCGCCATCGAGCGCGCCTATCGAGCGTTGCGTCGCCTCGGCCGCACGACGTTTCGGGACATCGCTCGTTCGGCGAAAGTGGCGGTGCTGCAATCGGCGCTGCGTCCGGACGTGGCACGCGTGACCGATCTCGCGCTGCGCCTGGCGCGTGGCGCCGGCAAGTCGTGGTCTCGCGACGAGCTCGCGGCGGACATCGTGGCGTTCGCTGCCGCGCTGCCAGTGTATCGAACCTATGTCGATGGCCGATCGCCGATCGACGATGTGGATCGCGACGTCGTCAATCGCGCCGTGCACGAGGCGGCTATACCACCGAGCGGCGGCGATTGCGACGTCCTGTCGTTCGTTGGTTCGCTCGTGCGCGGCGAGGCGAAGGCCGATGCGTTGGCGCGACTGGAATTTGTGCAGCGACTCCAGCAGTTGAGCGGACCAGCGGCAGCCAAAGGTGTCGAGGATACCGCACTCTACGTCTACGTCCCGCTGCTTTCTCGGAACGAGGTGGGCGGCGCGCCCGATGATCCCCTCGCCGACGCCGCGGCGCAACTCCACGCGATGAATCTTCAACAGCACACCCGCTGGCCGCTCGGGCTTCGCTGCGCCAACACTCACGATACGAAGCGGAGCGCCGATGTGCGCGCACGGCTCGACGCGCTGGCTCAGATTCCGCGCGAATGGGACAGAGCGGTACGCCGCTGGCGCCGGTTGAACGCCAAGCATCGTCGTATCGTGAGAGGTCGCATCGCGCCGGATACGAACACCGAGTACGTCGCCTACCAGACGCTCGTCGCCATATGGCCGGCGCCACGCGCACACCGGCGAGTTGACGATCTCCCCGATCGCGCCTGGCGCGACGCGGCATGCGAGCGGTTGATTCGCTACATGCTCAAGGCGGCGCGCGAGGCCAAAACGCGCACGAACTGGACTGAGCCGGATGCGGCGTATGAGGACGCCCTCCGCGCCTTCGTCCGCGCGATCCTGGAGCCGGCGGAAGACGCGCCGTTTCTCGTTGACGTTGCGCGCCTCGTGTCGCGCGTCGCGCCGATCGCGGCCTGGATCACGTTGTCGCGGATCGCCATCCACCTCACGGCTCCCGGCACGCCGGACCTCTACCAGGGTGACGAGCTCTGGAATCAGACCCTCGTCGATCCTGACAATCGCCGCCAGATCGACTACGACGCACGGATCGGCGCTCTGGGCGACCTGCAACAGTTGGAGGAGCACCTGCGCGCGGGCGAGACGGTCGACCCTGCCGACCCGAGGCTCAAGCTCCTCTTGACGAACCGGCTTCTCGCGGCGCGGCGCGCTGATCCGGACCTCTTCCGGGGCGGCAACTACGAGCCGCTCGTTTGTCGTGGCGCACGCGCGACAAATGTATTCGCCTTCGCCAGAACTTTCGCCGATCGGCACGCGTTGGTCATCGCCGCGCGACCAACCGAGGCGCTCGTGCGTCCTGGGGCTGCGGCGTGGTGGGCGGATACGACCGTCGAACTGCCTTCGGCGCTAAGAGGCGGAGAGTGGCGCTCCATTATCCTGCCGCATCGCGCTTACCTGGAAGGGGACAAGATCGAAGTTGCCGCCGTCCTGAGACACCTACCCAGCGCCGTGCTCGTCAGCTAACGTCAACATCCTTCCCTCCTACTCTGCCAAAACCGATCGACTTGCGACCGACGAGCTCGGCTGTACGATCCTGGCACGAAAAACTCGGGACCGTGCGCCTTTGCTGCCATCTGGTTCCGTCATTTCGATTGGAGCTGATTCGCCGGGACGTTGTGGTGGCTCGCGACCGAGCATTCTGAGGCCAGAATGAACCTTTCGTCGTCACAAACGACTGTTGCGTATTTCTCGATGGAGATCGCGCTCGATCCGGCGATCCCTACATACAGCGGCGGCCTCGGTGTTCTCGCCGGCGACACGCTGCGATCCGCCGCCGATCTCGCCGTCCCGATCGTCGGTGTGACGCTGCTCGATCGAAAGGGCTACTTCCAGCAACACCTGGACGAGGCCGGGAATCAGACTGAGACGGCCGTCGAGTGGCGGCCCGAATCGATCCTCGAGCCGGTCGACGTGCGCACGAGCGTGCAGATCGAAGGACGCACGGTGCACATCCGGGCATGGCGCTACGTCGTGCGGGGAATCTCCGGCCACGAAGTCCCGGTCTACCTGCTCGATACGCAGCTGCCCGAAAATGCCGAAGCCGATCGTAAGCTGACCGACTACCTGTACGGTGGCGACAGCCGGTACCGCCTCTGCCAGGAAGTGGTGCTCGGCATGGGTGGCGCGGCGCTGCTTCGCGCGCTCGGGTGTAACGTCGAGCTGTATCACATGAACGAAGGCCATTCGGCGCTTCTCACGCTCTATCTGCTCGAGTGGCAGATCGACGGCCGAGCGTTCGAGCTCGACGACGGTGATCTGGAAGAAGTCCGCCGCCGCTGCGTGTTCACCACGCACACGCCGGTTCCCGCCGGACATGACCGGTTCCCGATCGAGCTGGCCCACCGCATCCTCGGCGACTCGGCAGTCTCGCTGCTCGAGGCGGCGCACTGCATCGAGACCGGCGACCTGAACATGACGCACGTCGCGCTGCGCCTCTCGCGCTTCGTCAACGGCGTGGCGATGAAGCATCGCGAAGTGTCGCAGGGCATGTTCCCGAACTTCCCGGTCGACGCCATCACCAATGGCGTGCACGCCGGCACGTGGACGTCGCCGCCGTTCCAGCACTTGTTCGACAAGCGGATTCCGGAGTGGCGCACCGACAATCTCTACCTTCGTTACGCCGTAGGCATTCCACTCCAGGAAATCCGCGCCGCGCACGCCGAAGCGAAGAAGACGATGATCGCGGCCCTTGCCGAGCGAACCGGCATCACGCTCGACCCAAAGGTGTTCACGATCGGATTCGCGCGGCGCGCAACGCCGTACAAGCGCGCGGATCTCGTCTTCGCCAACCTCAAGCGTCTGGCCGACATCGCATCGACCGTGGGCCCGCTGCAGATCGTGTTCGGCGGCAAGGCACACCCCAACGACACCGGGGGCAAGGAGCTGATTCGCCGCATCTACCACGCGGCATCGGCGCTGTCCGACGCGATCACGGTGCTCTACGTCGAGAACTACGAAATGGAGATCGCGGGCAAAATCGTGGCCGGTGTCGATCTCTGGCTCAACAACCCCATGAAGCCGCTCGAGGCCAGCGGCACGAGCGGAATGAAAGCGGCCCTCAACGGCGTCCCAAGCCTGAGCGTTCTCGACGGCTGGTGGATCGAAGGCCATGTCGAAGGGGTGACCGGCTGGTCGATCGGCGGCATCGATCCCGACGGCGACCAATCAAAGGACGCGAACGAGATTTATCTCATGCTCGAGCGCGTGATCCTGACTCTCTACTATGGATTGCCGTTCGCCTACGCCGAGGTGATGCGGTCGGCGATCGCGCTCAACGGGTCATTCTTCAACACGCAGCGCATGGTCGAGCAGTACGTGCGCAATGCGTACTTCCCCGAAACTACGGTGGCATTGGCCGCCGTTGGCGACTAGGCGCTTTCAGGCGCCGCCGTCTCCAGCTCTTCCTCCAGCTCTTCGGTTTTTCGCAGCGCGCGCAGCGCCGTGTCGCCGGCAACGACCGCGCCGAGCACGATGTACAGATAGAAGGTGTAGAAGCGCCACCAGAGCAGCGCCGCCGCGAAGTACGTGGTGCCGATCACGCCGATCAAAGCCGCGTGGAAGGCCAACTCCACGGCCCCGCCGCCGCCGGGCGCCGGGACCACCGCCACGCCATACAGGAATCCGAGCGGCCAGAGCGCGAGCGGCGCCAGGGGCGCCGACGCGCCGGCGCCGAGCACCAGCGCGGGCAGCACGCAGAGGCGCATCGACACGTGCGCCACCGACATGAGATACGCGCCGGCCGCCCACCTGGTCTCGATGTGCCTCACGCTCTCGACGGTCGTGCGCACCTTGGCCAGCCACCTTTGCACGATGACCCAGCGCTTGCCGCCGAGCCAAATGCGCCGTGCCCACCCGGGCGCCACGTCGGCGGCTGGACGCTTCGACAACACGATCGCGATCATCGCTACGCCGAGCACGAATCCAGCGTAGACGCCCACCACACCGACGAGCGCGCCAAGCACGAAGCCCGCGTGTCGAAATACGATCGCCACCACCAACACTACCGTCGCCAGCGACAGCGCCTCGAGAAACAACTCGGCGTAGAGGACGACGAGGGTGCTCGACGTCGGCACGCCCGACTCGGCGAGCACGAGAAACCTGGCGGGTTCGGCGCCGGAGCGGGCAGGTGTGATCGACGCGCCGAAGTCCCCGGCGAGCGTGGTGCGAAGCGCCGTGGTGAACTTGATCCGGATGTGCGCCGCCTTGGCGCTCCAGGTGATCTTCCACGTTCGCGTCAGGATCTCGACCACGACGGCCGCGAGCGCCATCGCGTGGGCGCGCCACGGCAGGGCGATGGTGCTGCCGGCGCGCAACCATCCGACGATGAAGTACGCCGATACGCCAAAAACCGCCGCGAACGAGACCGCCGTGTAGACCCAACGCTTCCAGTGCTTCAAATGGGGAGTGTGGGTGATGGGTGATGAAGCGGTTCGCCCTTCGGCTCGGCCCGGCTAATAGTACAATCCGTAGTGCAAAAAGAGGGGCCGAGCGGTGCTCGGCCCCCCGGTCTGCGTGGGTAAAACTCCTACGGCCGGCGCGACGTCAGGCCTTCCTCTTCGGGCGCGCCGCTGCTCGCCGCGGCCGCCGGCTTGAGAATGTGACTGATCTGCTGCCGCGCATCGTCCAAGTGCCGCCTGGTCGCGACGTCGTTCGCGCGTTTTTGTGCCGCGGCAAGCTCGGCGTCGAGCTGCTTCAATTCGCCGCGCAGCATCGCCTTGATCTCACCCGTGTTCGCCGGCGGAGGTGCCGCGCCACGGCCGCCACCACCACCTCCCCGGCCAACCGCGGCCGCTGTCGTGGCCGGCGGGTTGATCTTGTTGGCGATGTCCGTCAGATACGCGCGCTGCAGGCCGCGTCGGTAAACGTCGATTTTCACCGATCCGCCGCCGTAGAGCTCCGTCCACACGCCGTGGCGCAGATCGCTCAGCATCTCGGCGAAAGTGTAGACCTCGGCCGGATTCTTCGCGAGCGCTTCAGTCTCGATCAACCGCGTGAGCCGCGCATCGTTGAGCAAACTCGTAACGAGCGCCGATTGCGCGTTCACGATTCGCGACACTTCGCCGTTTGGCTCGATCTTGCGCAGAATGTCGGTGTCGATGAGCCAGGTCGGCGTCTGGAGTCCGTTGTCGGCGATGAACTTCACCGCCTCCTTCTGCTTCGCTTTCGGAACCGGCGTGAAGCGTGGTCCCGGCTGATTCCCGTATTTCTCCTGCGAGTTCATGCCGCCGACGAGATTGGCGACGTGGCCCAGCTCCGTGCGGAACTGGTTGATCTGCCGGCCGTACAACTCGGCGAGAACGTCGAAGTCTTCGCTCGGCTTCACCGTCGCCGACTCGATCCACTGCATGTTCCGTTTCAGGTTCTTGAAACCGAGCTCGGTGGCGCGCACAGGATCGGCGTCGCCCACCGCTTCCGTTTCATCGCCCGGGTCAGAGCCGAACGCGCCGCTCGTCGAGAATCGGAGCCACGGCTTTGTGTCCTGCTCGCGCGCCCAGGAATCGAGCGTTGCGCGCTCGGCCTCGGCGGCGGCAATGCGTTCGGCGCCCGTCCGCGTCGAGGCCTGTTGGGCGACCTGCATCCCGGCGTCGACCGGTGCGTAGCCCCACTTGGTGGCCCAGATGTCGTATGGGCCGATGCGTGGCACGAGCAGCTCGGGGGGCACGTGGTCTTCCGGCTGCACGACGTAGTTGAAGCGGGAGTAGTCCATCAGAGTGGCCACGTGGCCCATCCGCCGCAAAAAGTCCGGGTTGCGGATGCTGTCGATCGGATACTGCGAGCTCGACTTCATGTTGTGCTGAAAGCCGAGCGTGTGACCGACCTCGTGGGCGAGGACGTACTCGAGCAGCCGGCCCATGAGCGAATCGGGGTATGGGAACTGACGCGCCCGCGGGTCGTTCGCCGCTGCCTGCGTGAAGTACCAGGTGCGCGCCAGGTTCTGCACGTTGTGATAGAACTGGATGTGCGCATTCAGGATCTCGCCGGATCGCGGATCATGAATGTTCGGTCCCGATGCGTTCTCCGTCGTCGAGGGGAGCCAGCGGACCACCGAGTAGCGCGCATCTTCCGGCGACCAGTCGGGGTCGTTCGACGGTGCGACCTTGCCGACGATTGCGTTCTTGAAGCCCGCCGCCTCGAACGCCGGCTGCCAATCCTCGATCGCCTTGATCAGATACGGGCGCCACTTTTCCGGCGTATTCGCGTCGAGGTAGTACACGATCTGCTTCACGGGCTCGGAGACGGCCGCGCTCGGGTCCTTCTTCTCGAGGCGATAGCGCGTGATGAAGCAGCGCTGATCGTCGGCCACGCGCTGCGCCGGCCGTGAGTAGTCTGTCAGCGTGAGCGAGAAGTAGCCCACGCGATTGTCACACAGCCGCGGCGTCATCGGGACCTCGGGCAGCTTGTGGAAGCTGTACGACATCACGATCGTCGCGCTCGGCGCCGTCACGCCCGCGGCGCCGCGCCCGCCGCGGCCCGGAGTTGCCGTCGCGGCGCCGCGTCCGCCCGCGCCCTGCGAGAACGTCAACGACGAATACACGTTCACGTTGTCCGGGAACGCGGCCACGCGTTCGACCCACGAGCGCGTCGCATCGACGGTGTAGCCAGCGCCAATACGCTGGCCGGGCGAGAGCTCCGCGGGCGGCGTCGTGAACATCCGCGAGACGTCGATCACCGGCGCGCTGTCCGGACCGTAGGCCTCGACGTTGAACGTCGCGATCACCGGCGGCACGTTTGCCGACTGCACCGCGCCGGCGATCGGCGAAACCGTGTCGCTCGACACCACCTCGAACGAGATGCCGCGAAGGTCGACGCGGTTTTCCCGGCGCTCGAAGCGAAGTACCCGGTTGCCCGCCGCCTGTCCGCCGTATCCGGCGCCGAGCGTGGTCTGCGCGATCTCCTGGACGAGCAGAATGTCCCTATTCAGCTCCCGCCGCGGAATCTCGAACAGCACACGCTCACCGATGCGGTGGACCTTGAACAAGCCGCTCTTGGTTTGCGCCTGGCCCGTCACCACCCGTGCGTACGGCTGCGGATTCGGGGCGCCGGTTTGCGCGCCGCCGGCTCCAGCTCCGCCGCGGCCACCACGGCCGCCTTGGGCTGCGCCGCCTGGGGTCTCCGTCGTGTCGCCGGGTGCGGCGGGTCTGGTCACGCGATTCTGGGGTGCCGGTGCAGGCGCCGGCGCTGATGGTTTGGTCGTGCTGCACCCGATGGCGACAACGGTCACCGCGGCAGCACCCAGGACGAGAGCGGAAGGCATTCGCATATGGAACCCTGGGTAGTGGGATGGGACGGAGGACACCGGTCGCTCCGGGAATCGGATTCTCAATAGCTCGAACGTGCGGCGCTGCCAGACCGTTGTTAAGGGCCGCGCCCACGACCGGCCAGTCGCCATCCCTCGCACGCCGCCTGCGTCGATCGACAGCAATGCCACAATCTCATTTCGAGTCACTGACGCTCGAGGTCGACAGCGGCGAGCGCGTCCCGGCGATCCTGCAGCACCCGCGCGCCGATACGGTCGTGCCCGGTGTGCTGTTGCTGCACGGCTTTAGCCAAGCGCGCCTAGCTGGTCAGCCGCCGCGCAGAATGTCCATTGGGTCGGCGCGCGATGCCCGGCGCGCCGGGACGTAGCTGGCCGCGATCGCGACGGCGCAGAGGAGCGCAATCACCACCCCGAATCCGACCGGGTCGGTGGTGCTCGTTTCGTAGATCATGTTCTTGAGCAGGCGCGTGGCGAGCGCCGCGCCAGCGGTGCCGACCACCGCGCCGACGAGCACGAGCACCAGACCCTGTCCAACGACGAGCCGCACGACGTCGGCGGCGCGCGCGCCGAGCGCGACGCGAATGCTCATCTCGCGCTCGCGCTGCGCGACGAGATACGAGATGACGCTGTAGACGCCGAGCGCAGCGAGCAGCAACGACACGAGTCCGAAGGTTCCGAGGAGAAAGAGCATGAAGCGCTGCTGGGTCACCGATCGCGAGAGGAGATCTTCGATCTTGCTGAAACGAACCGGTACGTCGGTTCGCAGTTGACGGAGGATCTGTCGAGCGCTGGTCACCACCGGCGCCGGCGTCGTCGTCGCGATGACAATGGAGAAGTTGCTTCCGTTGCCGGGACGCTGCCGGTAGAACGTGTACACGATCTGCGACGGCGGAGCCGACAACGACCGGTCGTGCACATCGGCGACCACGCCGACGATCGTCAGCGGTGTGAGATCGCCGTCCATGTTCCCGAACTCGATCACCTTTCCGATCGCGCTTTCACCCGGCCACTGTTTCTTCGCGAGCGCGGCGTTCACCACGGCAACGTGCGGCGCGTCGGGGCGGTCGCGATCGTCGAACACGCGGCCAGCGATCAAGGGAATGCCCATCGTCTTGAAGTAGCTCCCACTCGCCAGTTCGTAATACGCGCTGCCGGTGCGCGACTTGTCCTGGAACAGGCGTTCGAGATCGCTCATCTGGATCTTTACGGCCGCGTTGTCGAGCACGAGAAACGTTCCGTTGCCGTTCGGTCCCGAGAGCGGCACGGCGTCCACCGCGCCCACCGACGTCACGCCGGGAATGCCGCCGATTCGCTGCAGCGCTTCGTCGACGAACTGGTTTCGCCTGTTGAGCGCCGCCGGACTGTAGTCCCCGTTGCCCAGAATGAGATTCGCGATTGCGACGTCGTGCGTGCGGAAGCCGGCGTCGACGCTCATCAACCTCACGAAGCTCCTGCCGAGCACCGCCGCGCCGGCGAGCAACACCATCGTCATCGCGAGCTGCATCACGACGAGCGTGCCGCGCACTCGATAGCTCGCGCCGCCGCCATGCGTCCGCTGACTGTGAGCGAGCGCCGATCGGACGTCGCCTCGCACGCCGCGCCACGCCGCGATCAATCCCAGCGTAATCGCCGCGAGCGCGGAGACCACGATCGCAAAGACGAGCACCCGCCAATCGACTGCAATGTCTCCGAGACGGGGAATGGATGCCGGGCGGAACGCCGCGAGCGCCCGCACGCCGCCGAACGCGAGCAGCAGGCCACCGGCGCATCCGACGAATGCCAGAACCAGCGACTCGACGAGGAGCTGTTGCGCCAGCCTCGCGCGTCCGGCGCCGATGGCGATCCGAACCGCGATCTCGCCTTCACGCGCCGCGATACGGGCGACGAGCAGATTCAGCACGTTGGCGCACGCGATCAGCAGGAGCATGGCCGACGCGCCAAGGATCAGCAGGAGCATCGGTTTGATCTTGCCGGCGATCTGTTCGACGAGCGGCACCGCGGTTCCGTCGACGGTCCATGTGTAGTCGCCGACGTCACTCTTGATTCGCCGCAGGATCCCGGACAGTTCCTGTTTCGCTTGCGCGAGAGTCGCGCCGGGGGCGAGGCGTGCCACCACGCTGTAGTTGTGCGCGGTTCGACTGGTGTTCTTGGGGTTGATCTCGCGAGGAACATAGACCTCGGTTCCCTCGGGGAATTCCAGACCCTTGGGGAGGACGCCAACGATACGCGCGCTCTTGGTCCCACTGATCACCGTCGCACCGATCGCCGCCGGCGACCCAGCATACTGCCGTTGCCAGAAGGCGTAGCTGATGACGATCGCCGGCGATGCGCCGAGTTGCTGTTCCTCGTTGATGAACAAACGTCCCGCAGCCGGTTTCAGTCCGAACACGTCGAAGAAGCCGCGTGATACCAGCGCCGATCGCGCCGGAATGGCCTCGCCGTTGGCGACGAACGTCGTGCCGAACGTTGTATACTCGGCGAGCGCCGAGAACGAATGGCTTTGCGCGGCGACGTCGTCGAACGTCGGATCCGCGAAGTGCAGCGTGTTCCCCTTGTTGTCCAATCCCCAAAGCTGCACGATGCGATCGGAATCGCGGTAGGGCAGAGGCTTGAGCAGCACGCCGCTCACCACGCTGAAGATCGCGGTGGTCGCGCCGATGCCGAGCGCCAGCGTCAGCGTAGCGATCGCGGAAAAGCCCGGCGCCTTTCGAAACTGGCGCTGCGCGTACCGAAGGTCCTGTACCAGGCTACCAAGCCGCTCCTTGAATTCGACCCGTCGCATGTGTGTGACCTCTATCGTTTGGCAGTAATCACGAAGCTCGTCCATGTCGCCGAATCGCTGCAGCGCTTCGATGTACGCGTCTTCACGCGCGACTCCCTGTTCCACGAGGCGCTGCGCGCGCATCTCGACGTGGAACCGCACTTCCTCGTCGAGCTCGCGAAGCAGTCGCTCACTCGTCGTCGGCAGGCGAAAGGCGCGGCGAATACCGGAAGGGATGCGCACGGTATCAGGTCGCCTCGAGAATGCGACCTACGGCGGCCGCGTATCGGCGCCATGTGGCGGCCTCGGCTCGGAGCATCGCCCGGCCGCGGCTGGTGAGCGAGTAGTACTTCGCGCGGCGGTTGTTGTCGGACAGACCCCACTCCGACTCGATCGCGCCCACGTCCTCGAGCCGGTGAAGCGCCTTGTACAGCGCGGCGTCGACGATCACCAGATCGCCGCCGCCATGCTGCTCGATCCACTCCGCGATCGAGTAACCGTGCATCGGACCCCAGCTGAGCGTCTTGAGCACCAGCACGTCGAGCGTGCCGTGCAGGAGATCGCTGACGTCTCTCGGCATTCCGTTCTCCCCAAACCAGGTTGGTGAAGCCCTGGTACGGAGTTCGACACCTGGTTGTTTCAGAGAGTTGGATCGTCGCGTCGGCCGGCCGCAGGCCGGCGCGCGTACACCTCGAACCAAGGCGCCAGCCACGGCCTACCCCGCGCCGCCAACGCCTGAATCCGTTTGATCGCAATCTCCTCCAACCGCGCCCACCGGCGTGTCCACTCGTCGCCGATCGGTACGAGCACGTCGCCGCGGAGGCGCTCCACGGAGAATCCGGCCTGATCGAGCAACCGTGAAAGGGCCCGCGGCGTGAATCCCCAGCGATACGGGAAGCTCAGCAGGTTGTTCTGCGCCAGCAGCGCCCTGGCGGCGCGGCGCCGCATGGGATTTCGCCGCGCCAGCCGTCGTCGCTGCGCGGCATAGTAGGCGCCGTTGGGAACGCGAATGGCGAGTACGCCCGCCGGCGACAACAGTCGGTAAGCCGCCATCACGGAGGCGCGCGGATCGGCGAGCTGGTCGAACGTGTTCCAGATCGCGACGGCGTCGTAGGTGCGACCGGGCGCAAAGGTCGAAAGCTCGCCGCCGTGCACGACGAAGCCGAGCGAGCGCGCGAATGCGTTCACGTCGGCGTTGATGTCGAGGCCTTCCATCTGCAGACCCTGCTCGCGTGCCGCCACGAGGAACGCGCCGACGTAGCTCCCGACCTCGAGTCCCCCGCCGCCGCGACCGAGTACGCGCCGCAGCTCGCGAGCCTGCACCCGAACCGCTGGCAGCTGCGTGTCGTGCAGCGTTCGCATCACGTCGGGTGTCGGCGACTGACGCGCGTAAAGCTCGTGCAACTCGCGCTCGCGTTCCACCGGATTGCGGTAGACGAGGCCGCAGTCGTTGCACTGGACGAGCCGGAACGGCGGGTTCTCGGAGAATGCCACCCGATCCATCAGTCGTTCCGCGGGCGTGTCGAGCCGCAAACGGCGCTGATGGTACGCCCAAAGCGCTTCGATCTCGGCGTGCACGTCTTCGGCCTCGGCTAGCACGGTGGCATCCGCGTGACCGCATACGATGCAGTGGGCGAGCTCGTAGGCTGGACTCGACACCCCAGCTTTGCGTGCAGAGTCGGTGCCGGGCGAGTCCCGTCGCCGACCGGCTGGCGGCGCATGGGATGACAGTCGCCGTCGTTTCCGCCAAGTTTCGTCACGAAGCCCTGACCCAGGAGCCCACCCAGTGTTCCGCCCGAAATTCCTCGCACTCTCCCTCGCGTCTGCCATTCCAACCATCCTCGCCGCGCAATCCGACTCGCTCCGCCTAGCCGGAGTGCGTTGGCGCGAGATCGGTCCTTACCGCGGCGGCCGTTCGGTGGCCGTCGCCGGCAATCCGTCACGCCCCAACGAGTTCTGGCTCGGCACCACGGGCGGCGGGGTGTTCAAGTCCGTCAACGCGGGCCAGTCCTGGGCGCCGGTGACCGACAAGTACTTTGGCGGCACCATCGGCTCCATCGCCGTCGCGCCGTCCTCGCCCGACGTGGTCTACGTGGGGGGCGGCGAGTATCCCATTCGCGGCAATGTCTCCCACGGCGACGGCCTGTGGAAGTCGACCGACGGCGGAAAGACCTGGACGTTCATGGGACTCGGCGAGACACGGCAGATCGCCGACATCGTGGTGAACCCGACGAATCCGGATCTCGTCTACGTCGCATCGCTCGGACACGTCTGGGCGCCGAATCCGGAGCGCGGCGTGTTTCGCTCGAAGGACGGTGGCAAAACGTGGGAGAAGATTCTCTTTCGAAACGACTCGACGGGCGTCGTGGACCTGGTGATGGATCCGCACGAGCCGAATGTCCTCTACGCGGGGCTGTGGCAGGCAGGGCGCACCCCGTGGATGCTGTCGTCCGGCGGTACCGGGAGTGGAATGTTCAAGACCACGGACGGCGGTGATCACTGGGTGGAGCTCACGCGCAATCCCGGGCTGCCCGAAGGCATCTGGGGCAACATCGGCATCACCGTCTCGGGCGCGAACTCGAATCGGTTGTGGGCAAACATCGAAGCCGATTCGGGCGGCGTGTTCCGTTCCGACGACGGCGGCAAGACCTGGCAGCGGACCAACAACGACCGCAGTCTCCGTCAGCGTGCGTGGTACTACACCAAGATCCACGCCGACCCCAAGGACACGAACGTCGTCTACGTGAACAACGTGTCTTTCCAGAAGTCCACGGACGGCGGCAAGACGTTCCGTCCCGTGCGCGGTATGCACCACGGTGACTCGCACGACCTGTGGATCAATCCCAGCGACCCGGCTCGCATGATCGAGGGTGACGACGGCGGTGGCGAGGTCACGGTCGACGGCGGCCGAACGTGGTCGGATGAGGATTTCGCCACGGCGCAGTTCTATCACGTCATCGCCACGACGCACTTTCCGTATCACATCTGCGGCGCGCAGCAGGACAACTCGACCCTCTGCGGGCCGAGCAGAGGTTCGCTCGACATTTCGGATTGGGTCGAGGCGGGCGGGGGCGAGTCGGGTTGGATCGCGTCGCGCAGCGACGATCCGGACATCGTCTACGCCGGCAGCTACGGCAACCTGCTCACGCGCAAGGATCTCCGCACGGGCATCAGCGTCAACGTGAATCCATGGCCCGACAACCCGATGGGCCATCCGGCGAAAGATCCGAAATACCGCTTCCAGTGGACTTTCCCGATCGTCGCGTCCAGGCACAATCCCAACGTCGTGTACGCGGGATCGAACGTCGTGCACAAGACGACGAACGGCGGAAGGAGCTGGACGGTGATCTCGCCCGATCTCACGTACCACGACCCCGCGACACTCGGCAACTCGGGCGGACCGATCACGCGGGACCAGACCTCGGTCGAGTATTACGCGACGGTATTCGTGATCGAGGAATCGCCCGTCACCGCGAACACCATCTGGACCGGCTCCGACGACGGCAAGCTGTTCATCACCCGGAACGGCGGCGTGAAGTGGACCGACGTCACGCCCAGGGACATGGCCAAGTTCACGCGCGTCTCGAGCATCGACGCGTCGAAGTTCGGCGAGTGCATCGCGTACGTGGCGGCGAATCGGTTCCAGCTCGACGACAACAAGCCGTACCTGTGGAAGACGAGCGACTGCGGCGCGCACTGGACGCGCATCGACAACGGCATCGCGACCGGCGAATTCACGCGCGTGGTGCGTGAGGACCCGGCCAAGCGCGGCCTCCTTGTGGCCGGCACCGAGCGCGGCGTCTGGTACTCGACGGACGACGGCGCGCGGTGGCAGAGCCTGCGGCTGAACCTGCCGATCGTCCCGGTGCACGACCTCGTATTCAAGGACGGTGACATCGTCGTCGCGACGCACGGGCGCAGCTTCTACGTCATGGACGACATCTCGAGCCTCGAGCAGATGTCCGACGCCGTCGCCAACAGTCCCGCGCACCTGTTCCGTCCGCGCGACCAGTATCGGCTGGCCAGCAGCGGCGGCTTCGGCGGCGGCGGGCGTGGTGGCGCCGCGCCGCAGACCGTGACCCCCGAGAATGCACCGGCCCACCCGGTGGGGCAGAACCCACCGAGCGGCGTCGTGGTGCAGTACTGGCTGAAGTCGGGCGGCGAAGACGTCGGGCTCGCGTTCCTCGACGCCGCCGGAAAGGTGATTCGCGAATACTCGAGCAAGGCCGACACGACCACACGGCCGGCCGCGCCGGCGGACGAAGAAGGTTTCGGCCCGCCGCCGGCGCCCGCACGCGCGGCCAACAAACCAGGCGCGAACACCTTCGTGTGGAACATGCGCTACCCCGACGCGTCGAGCTTCCCGGGCATGATCCTCTGGGCCGCCAACGTCACCGGTCCGCTCGTACCGCCGGGCAGCTACAAAGTTCGTCTCACAGTCAACGGACGCCCCGTCGCGACCGAGCCATTCAAGATCCTGCCGGATCCCAGGATCAAGGCCACGCTCGCCGAATGGCAGGAGCAGTCGCGTGTCGCATTGCAGATCCGCGATCGCTTCTCGGAGGCGAATGACGCCGTGAAGGAGATCCGTCGCGTGAAGTCCGAGATCGCTGACCGGCAGCCGAAGATTCCGGCGGCGGAGCAAAACGCTTTCAACGCCCTCTCGGCGCCGTTCATCACGGCGATGTCGGAGGTCGAGGACTCGCTCTACCAAACCAGGAACCGCAGCGGGCAGGACCCGCTCAACTACCCGATTCGGCTCAACAACCGCATCGGCGCGCTGCTCGGCGTCGTCCAAAGCGCCGACGGTCGGCCCACCGAGCAGTCGTACGCGGTGTACGGCGTGCTCTCCAGGGAACTCACGACCCAGTTGACCAAGCTACGTCAGTTGATGAACACCAACCTGCCCAAGCTGAACGCGATGCTACGCGCGGCCGGGCTCAAGGAGATCGAGAACAAGGGTCCGATCGCGTAAGCCGAGTCAAACGTGGGGCCAGCCGCGAGCCGCCGTTGCTGGCTCGCGGCTGGCCCGATTAGCAAAGTTCAGTCCGGTTTAGCGCTAGACGAACCCGCTCAATGGGCCGTTGGCGTCGGGCGCCTGGACGGTCGCGGCCAATTGGTCGAGAAACTCATCGAACGAGGCCGCGACGGGAGTCACGTCGAGCAAGTCGGCATCCATGCAACCGTGAATCACGGTTCCGAGCTCCGGCTCGCTCGGCCGACGTCTCGTCCACAAGGCGAATCCGCCTCGCGTTGGGGTGGCCGGCGGCGTGACCCGGACAGCGAAGTACGCGTATTCGCTGGCGACGTCGAGGTAGAACGGCAGGTACGAATCCCAGAATGACTTGACGCGCAGTACGCCGTCGGAGTCTCCGTCCTCCGTCAGTCGCGACAGGTCCATCCGTTCCCACTCGTTCCACGCGAATGCCGAGTCGCTACGCTCGGCAAAGTCATCGGCAGTGAGAAACCACGCGGTCTCGTCGGGTTTGACACACGCCTCGACACGAGCGACAAAATCCGTCAGTGATGGCGGAATGGTCGGGTATCGTGCGCGTAATGCCTCCGGCCACACGAGATCTGCCGGGAGTATCGCGTTCTCGCTTCGTACTCGCACCGTCCATCCGGCGCTGTCCAGGATGCGCAACACGAAGGGCAAATGCCGCGGGACACCAAGGTGTGTCATTGACCGGCAGGCGGTTGCCACAACTCGACCTTGTTTCCTTCGGGATCGATGACCCAGCCAAACTTGCCATACTCGGAGTCGTCGATCTTGTCGAGGACGTTGCAGCCCTCCGACTTGAGCGCGGCGATGAGGGCGGGAAGGTCTTCAACGCGGTAGTTGACCATGAACGAGGCGCTGCTGGGAGCAAACTGCTTGCTTTCCTGCGGAGCGACCAACCACGCAGTCGTTCCGCCCGTGGGCTTGCCATCGGAGTCGACCCAGTCGAACGCGGCGCCGCCCCACGGCTGGACGTCGATGCCGAGATGGGCCTTGTACCAAGCTTGCAGCGCTGGGGCATCCTTGGCTTTGAAGAAGATGCCGCCGATGCCCGTGACTCGCTTCATGTGAACCTCCGGTGCGCGGTGAGTGAGGTGGGGCGTTCCTTAACCCGCCGGCGCGAGGACCGGCACAGACTCAAACAGACGCTTCTGCACGCCGGCTGGGAGTCGGGACCAGACGCGGCGAACGCGCGCGAAAACCGTCTCGATGCGCGGGTCGCTTTCGTGAAACCGCGACAGGTACTCGAGGCCATCAACGTAGGCATCCCCCGGGTCTGCCGGCGTGGATCGCTCGAGGCGCTTGAGAGCTCGATCGACGTACTCGAGCACGGCGTCGACGGCACGCTCGTCTGCTGCCACCCGAATTGCCCACATCGGATACTGCTTTCGTGTGCGCTTGTCGCGAAGGGCGTGCACATAGAACTCGGTGGCTGCGGGGCCGGCGAGGTGGGCGATCGTCAGCACGGAACAGTCCTTTACATCCTGCATCGGATAGTGCAGCAGTTTTTGGAGTGCGGAAACCGCTCGGAGAGTTCCCACGTCCCGCAGCGCGATCGTTGCCCAGTAGACCGCGTAGCGGTCACTGCCATCTTCCAATACTCCAAGCAGCGCATCCTCGGAATACTCGATGCGCTTGCGATGCAACGCCCGTCGTACGATCTGAGTCGTGTCGGGAGAATTCGGAAAGACCATCCGGGATGCCGGCTGACGCCCGAGTTCAGCTGCAAAGGAACAACATAAGAGCGCCGCGCGAGGTGCGGAGGGATCCGGCGTCTGCCGAAAATCCGCCGGATGAGATGCAGCATCCGACATTGTCCGCGGGCCTGGCGCGCCCGCGTCCCCGGTCCTCGTGCCAGTTTCCGTGGCGGGCATTCGGACTCCGCTGTACGTTCTAGCCGACTCTCTCGGGCGGTGCCCGCTAGCGCCATGGACACATCGGCCGACCAGTCCAACTCCATGCATGAAACCTGGCCGCCGAGCCAGGTAAGTCTCGACCGCCTCGTGCCGGCGGTGTACGACGAGTTGCGGGCCATTGCTCGGCGCCAACTCTCGGCGCGGGGACCTGGCAACACGCTCTCGACGACAGGGCTTGTCCACGAAGCGTATCTGAAGCTGCTGGAACAGCAGCGCGTGACGTGGCGGGACCGCGCGCATCTCATCGCCCTGGCATCGGTGGTGATGCGCCACGTTCTCGTCGACCGCGCGCGCGCCCGGCTTGCTGAAAAACGAGACGGACATCGTCAGCGAATCACGCTGGACAGTGAGCTCATCGCGGCAGAAGACCAGCCGGAAACCATGCTCCAGTTGAACGACGCCATCGAACGGCTCGCGCTCGTCGAGCCGCGACTTGCTCGCGTCGTGGATTGTAGGTTCTTTGGCGGTCTCACCGACGACGAGATCGCCGAGGCGCTGGAAGTCACACGCAGAACCGTCCAGCGCGACTGGGTGAAAGCGCGCTTGCTCCTGCGCCGGGCGCTTTCCGCGTGACGAATTCGTCGACGCCGGGAGATGGCGCGCCGTTCGTTCCGTCGAATTGGGCGGAGCTAGCGCCGTTGCTCGATGCGGCGCTGGATGCGCCGGCCAGCGAGCGCGCGGACCGCGTCAGGGAGCTGAGCAAGGGCGACGCTGCGCTCCAGCGTCAGCTCGAGCAGCTGCTCGTCGAGTGCGAACAGGACATGCCGCTGCTCAATGAGTCCGCCGCGCGTCGATTCAACGACCTCGCGAGCGATGAAGCGGCCAACTATGTCCCCGAGGTACTGGGTGACCGGTACCGAATTGGAAAACAGCTTGGGCGCGGTGGCATGTCGAGCGTGTACCTCGCCCAAGACCTGAAGCACGCGCGAGACGTCGCCGTCAAGGTGATTCGGCCGGAGCTCGCCCAGTCACTCGCGAGTGAGCGGTTTCTGCGTGAGATCGAGATCGCCGCGCGTTTGCGCCATCCGAACATCGTGCCGTTGTTCGACTCTGGTGAAGCAGGGGACGCGCTCTTCTTCGTCATGCCGTACGAGGAGGGCCAATCGCTTCGCGACCGGCTTCGCGACGGCGGTGCGCTGCCGATCTCGGAGGCGGTCAACGTGCTGCGAGACGTCGCGCGAGCGCTCGCGTATGCGCACGATCGCGGCGTGGTCCATCGCGACGTGAAGCCCGATAACGTGATGCTCTCGAGCGGCGCCGCGGTCGTCACAGACTTCGGGATCGCCAAGGCGATCGCCGCCGCCAGCGCGGCTGCTGACGAGAGCGACGGCGCCGCGCCGACCGGTACGCTCACGCAGGCCGGCACCGTGATCGGCACGCCCGCCTACATGGCGCCCGAGCAGGCGACGGGTGATGCGACGATCGACCATCGCGCCGACATCTACTCCTTCGGGTGTCTCGGGTACGAGCTCTTCGCCGGGCATCCGCCATTTCAGGCGCAGGCGACGCATCAGCTGATCGCCGCACACATCGCGACGACGGCACGCCCAATTACCGAGCTGCGCCCGGATGTGCCGCCGGCCGTCGCCGATCTGCTGGCGCGCTGTCTCGCGAAGGCTCCCGGCGACCGGCCCCAGAACGCACGCGATCTTTCGGCGATTCTGGACGGCGCCACGAACATCGACGTCTCCACGGCGCGAACGACGCATCCCGCGAGCGGGCGTCGCTCGAGCCGCGCGCGAATTGCGGCGGCGATCGCCACCTTCTCCGCGGTGGTCGTGGCGGCAGCGTACTTGGCTACGCGACCGGCGAGCGCCGATGCGCCCATCACCGTCTCTGTCCTTCCGTTCGGCAACATTGCCGGGGATAGCACGATGGCGCTCATCGCCGACGGCCTCGGCGACGAAGTCGCTTCGGCGCTGGCACGTGTGCCGGGGATCCTGATCAGGAGCCGCACCGGTGCCCGTGCCTACCGCGGACAGCTCGCCCCAGACGTCACCGAGGCCGGCGCGAGACTCAAGGCGGACTATCTGCTGACCGCCGTCGTTCGGCAGGACCGCGGCCGCTGGATCTTGTCCGCTGATCTCGAGCGCGCCATCGACGCGACGAGTCTCTGGGACAGAGCCTTCGTCGTCGACACCAACGAGCAAGGCGCCGTCGCCGACTCGATCGCTGGTGACCTGACAGCCACCCTGCGCCGCCTCTTTCCGCGGGCGATTGGCATTGCGCCGGTTCGTCTTCCGCATCAGCAGACGTCGAGCTCGGAAGCGTTTCGCCTGTACGTCGCCGGCCAGGAGAAGCTCGCTCGCCGCGGCCAGAGCGTGAAGGAAGCCGTCGACCTGTTCCGTCGCGCCGTTCGGGAAGACTCGCTGTTCGCACCGGCGTACTCGGGCCTGAGCGTGGCACTCGCGCTCACACCGTGGTTTCATAAGGTGCAACCGTCGGTCTTGCACGATGAGCTGGTTCAAGCCGCGCGCCGCGCACTCGCACTCGACTCGACGCAGGCGCTGCCGCACGTGGCGCTCGGCATGGCGCTCTGGGAGGCGTACGATTGGACCGGTGCGGAGACCGAGATGGCGACAGCCGTGCGCCTGGACCCTCGGAACGTCGAAGCTCGGGTTCAGTACGCCAGGCTGCTCATGATGAGCGGTCGGCCCGCCGAAGCGTTGACGCAGATACGGGCGGCGCGAGCCCTGGACCCCGCGTCCGCGCTCGTGCTCAGCCATATGGCCTACATCTACCTGCTCACCGGGCAGATGGACAGCGCGCTCGCCGAGGCCCGTCGTGCGTTCGAGACTGACTCGAACAACGTCACGACGCTCATCCACGGAGCCACGATCTACCTGGCGACGAACCGACCGAAAGAGGCACATGCGCTCGTGATGCGCATGCAACCGAGCGTCGCGACGGTCGGATACCAGTTGGCGAAGTCAGGCGACGTCGGTGGCGCTCGGCAACTGCTCGAACGACTCGATGCAGGGCCTCCCGAGTGGGGCGATGAGACACAGCGCGCGCTCACCTACCTCGCACTTGGCGACACGGCCAATGCGCTGGCCGGGCTCGCCCGTGCCACCACCGCCGGTGAGCTCTGGCCGACGGACATAGGCCTGAACGACGAGGCGTACGACACGATCCGCCACAGCGCGCGCTTCCGCGTGCTGATCGATCGCGTCGGCCTCGGGCGGTTCGCGCCATTGATCGTTGGTCGTTAGCAGAACGTCGACGCATCAGAGAGGGATGTCGTCGCCGCGCGAGGGAACCAACGCCATGGAGCTGAACGCGAGATCGTCACTTGCTCAGATCGAAGTCCAACACTTGGTCACCGCTGATGTTCACGACGGAGCCGCCTACTGCGACGCCATTCAGCCATACTTCCAGACCGCCCTGCCCCATCGGCAGATGGCACAGTGAATACCGCCCCTGCGCATCGGTGATTGTCTTGGCCGCGATCACGGAAGCGTATTTGAATCTGATGCTGGCGCCGGCTACCGGCTGTCTCCCTGCGTTGGTAGATCGATACACGATGCCCGAGAGTGTCGGCGAGTCCGCCGCCGTCTCTGGTCGCGTCGCCGCCGAGTCGACGAGCTCGAGGTCTTTCACGCCGTTCGCCCCGCTCACGAACGCGATAGCTGCGCAGGGCTGATAGGTATGCGGCGCGCCGCCGAAGAGCACGACGTATCCGTTTGGCATATACGAAAACTGGTATCGCCCGTCAGCGTCGGTGATCACCGACGCCAAGCCGTAAGAGTTGCCGTTGGTCGTGAAGACGAACGCCCCGACCACCGTGCTCGCGAGCGGGGCGGTGCCACTCGCCGTGCGCAGCGTGAGGACGCCGGAGATCGAGTAGCGCTCGCTGGTCGCGAACAGATCGAAGTCCAACACTTGGTCACCGCTGATGTTCACGACGGAGCCGCCTACTGGGAGACCATCCAGCCATACGTTCAGACCTCCGCGCCCCATCGGCAGACCGCACAGTGAATACCGCCCCAGGGCGTCGGTGATCGTCTGGGCCACGATCGCGGCAGGGTACTCGAATTCGATGGCGGCACCGGCTACCGGCTGTCTTCCCGCATTGGTAGATCGATACACGGTGCCCGAGAGTATCGGCGAGTCTGCGGCTGTCAACGGTCGCGTCACCGCCGAGTCGAGGATCTCGATGTCCTTTTCGCCGTTCGCCCCGCTCACGGTCGCGATAGCAGCGCAGGGCTGATAGGCGTGCGGCGCGCCGCCGAAGAGGAAGACCTGTCCATTTGGCACATTCGAAAACCGGTATCGCCCGTCAGCGTCGGTGATCGCCGGCGCCATGCCGTAACCGCTGCCGTTGGTCATGACGACGAACGCCCCGACCCCTGTGTTCGCGAGCGGGGCGGCGCCACTCGCCGTGCGCAGCGTGAGGACGCCGGAGATCGAGTAGGGCCCGCCGGTCGGGAACGGGGGACAGTGAGTCTGGTCTACGTACCCAGGGCAACCACTCGTCGGCCCGTCGGGTGTTTTTCCCGGCGGAGAACCGGCGTCCGTAGGACCTCGG
>DATJHY010000090.1:0-12155 GCA_035493635.1 Gemmatimonadaceae bacterium
TGATAACGCTTCTGCAAGACGCCGGAGACGACGAACGTACCGGACTCCGCGTCCACCTCATCGAATTCCTTGACGCCATTGATCGTCACGGTATCGGCCGCGATCAACACGGGGAGCGGCGATCCATTGTACTGCGTCAGCGCGTACGTGGTATCAGCGTTCACCACGGCCACGGTCGCCGTTCCACTCACGCCCTCCACGCTTGCGCGGAGCGTCGTACTGCCCGCACCCATTGCCCTGACGTAGTCGGGGAGGTAGCCAATACCTCCCACAGCGGCGACCAGCGTATCGTCCGAGGTGAAGGTGACGGTCCGGCCGGAGATCGCCCGGTCTCGCTGCCCGAAGACGCGCGCCGCGAGCGTCAGGCGATCCCCGCGCCCGAGATGCAGGATTCCCGGGGACAACTCGACCCTCTGCACGACCAGCCGACCGATCGCGAGATCGTAGGTCGCGGCGGCCGCGCCGGCGCGGGCGGTGATGCGCGCGACACCCGGCCGAAGGAGCGCAGCCGCGCCCTCGGCCGTTATCGTGGCGAGCGTGGAATCGCTGACGCTCCACATGACCGGCACGCCCGGAACCTGTCTCCCGGACGCATCGAGCAACTGGGCGGTCAGGCGAACGGTGTCGCCCTCGAAGACGCTGTCCGCCACCGGCACGATCGTGAGCCTCGGATCACCACCGACCGGGTCGACTGTATCGCTGCAGGCGACGGCGGCCAGGGCCATGACGAGCGCCAATGCAAGACGAGCGGCAGCCGGAGCCGCCACGTGAGGATTCGTTAAGCGTGATATCACGTTGTACCTGAGTTTCGGTGCGACGAATCGGGCCGAGCCCGTTGGACTTCCCTTTGCAATACGGCAGCGCCAACGGTAGTTCCGGACCCCCCACGCACCGCACAGCTCGCATGATCGAGGATCTCTGGTACAAGAATGCGGTCATCTACGCGCTCAACGTCGATTCCTTCATGGACGGAAACGGCGACGGCTGCGGCGACTTCGAGGGGCTGATACGCCGTCTCGACTACCTCGAGTCGCTCGGTGTTGATGCGATCTGGATCGGGCCGTTTCAGGCCTCGCCCAACAGGGACAACGGCTACGACATCGCGGACTTCTACTCGGTCGACAAGCGCTACGGGACCAACGGCGACTTCGTCGAGCTAATGCAGCACGCGAGGAGCCGCGGCATCCGATTGCTGATCGACCTCGTCGTCAATCACACCTCCGACCGCTGCGAGTGGTTCCAGGAAGCGCGCAAGGATCCGGAGTCCAAGTACCGCGACTGGTACGTCTGGTCCAAGCGGCGGCCGAAGAACTGGAACAAGGGAATGGTCTTTCCGGGAGTTCAGAACTCCACGTGGACGCGCGACCCCGAGGCGGGACTCTACTACTATCATCGCTTCTACGACTTTCAGCCCGACCTCAACATGGACAACCCGGATGTACGCACGGAGGTGCGGCGCATCATGGGCTTCTGGCTCCAGCTCGGCGTTTCCGGCTTCCGCGTGGACGCCGTGCCCTTCATCATCGAGGGTTCGCCGGACGCGAGCGGAAAGCGGCCGCCGGAGCACTTCGAGTATCTCGAGCAGATGGGGAGCTTTCTCGACTGGCGCACGGCCGGCGCGATCATGCTCGGCGAGGCCAACGTACTGCCGCCGGAGCACAAGAAGTACTTCGGCGCGCACGGCGAAGGCATTCACATGATGTTCAACTTCTACGTCAACCAGCACCTGTTCTACGCGCTGGCATCGGGCGACGTACGCCCGCTGAAAAAGGCGCTGCGAGCCACCCGCGATCTGCCGCCGGCAGCTCAGTGGGTACACTTCCTCCGCAACCACGACGAGCTGGACCTTGGCCGGCTCACCGACGCGCAGCGTCAGTGCGTGTTCGAGCAATTCGGTCCCAAGCCGGAGATGCAGTTGTACGATCGCGGCATTCGCCGCCGCCTCGCGCCGATGCTCGGCGAGCGGGCGCGGCTCGAGCTTGCGTACAGCGCAATGTTCTCGCTACCCGGCACGCCCGTCGTGCGCTATGGCGACGAGATTGGAATGGGCGACGACCTGCGTCTCAAGGAGCGCGAATGCGCGCGCACGCCAATGCAGTGGTCCGGCGAGGCGCACGGCGGATTCACGACGTCCGATCGCCCGACGCGCCCCGTCATCTCGAGCGGGCCCTACGCGTGCGACGAGGTGAACGTCGAGCGGCAGCGGCGCGATGAGAACTCGCTGCTCAACTGGACGGCGCGGATGATCCGCGTGCGGAAGGAATGTCCCGAGATCGGGTGGGGCGACTGGTCTCCACTCGCGACGGGCTCACCGAGTGTCCTTGGGCTCTGCTACGAGTGGCGCGGCAACTCGGTCGTCGTGCTGCACAACTTCTCGTCGCGACGACAGGAGGCCCGCTTCAAGCTGAAGAATCCGGACGGGGTGCGGCTCACGAACCTGCTCGTGAACGAGGAGATTCGCGCGGATGCCGACGGCACGCACCGCGTGGCGCTCGAGTCGTACGGCTACCGGTGGTATCGAGTAGGTGGACTCGGCTATGCGCTGCACGTGCAGCGCGACAGCGGCGCGGGCGTGAAGTGGTAGCGTGCGACGGCCACCGCAGGCTCACACGATGAGCTGACCCATCGAGATCAGGTAGTACTCGGCGACGCCAACCAGAATCAGAGCGAAGAGGCGCTTTACTCCGGTCATCCAGCGGCCGGGGCGCGGCAGACGCAGCGCCGTATCCGTCGCGAGCGCAAGCGCGAGCAGCAGCGTACACATGCCGAGCGAGAACGCCAGGAGATACGCGAAGCCCAGCACCGCACTCTTCGTCGTCGTGACCCATGTGAGAATGCCCGCCAGGACAGGCGCGCCGCACGGCGCCGCGACGAGGCCTGACACCGCGCCCATGGCGAATGCGCCGCCGACGCGGCCGCCGGTGCCGATCGCCGCGGCGCGCTGCTGCACGGATGCCGGGATCGGGACGGCGATGACGTCAGCCATCATCGCGGCCGCGAGCAGCATCACGTTGGCCATGGCAAAGTGCAGCCAGGGATACGTGCTGATGTTGCCGAACATCGTTCCCGTGAGCCCGGCGATGAGGCCAAGCGCCGAATACGCCGACGCGAGCCCGGCGATGTACACGAGCACGAGTCCAACGCGGTGACGCCGGGACGCCGCCTTTGCGCCGCCCACGATCGAGAGTGTGATCGGAATCATCGGGTAGAGGCACGGCGACAGGCTCGCCAGCACACCGCCGCCGAACGCGACGGCCAGGCCGCCGAATGCACGAGCGCCGTAGTCGGGCGCGAAGCCGGAGATCAGCATGAGTGGCCGGCGAAGTCGTGAGAGGTAGACGGAGTTCCCTTCGCGACGAGGTTGCATCGAAACGCGTAAGACGGCGCTCGTGTCGGCGCGGCGTGAGTCGTCGTTGGAACCTTCGAACCAAGTCGCGCGTTAGCGTGCCCGCGCAGGAATCCCACATGACTCAAACGAGGTAATCGATGCACGAAATGCTTCGCCGGGTAACCGCAATCACGATGGTCAGTGCGTTCGTCGCCGGCTGCGGGTCGGACACAACGACAACGGGCGTCGAGAATGACATGCCGCGCGATCCCGCCAGCGCCGCGAAAGTCGCCGTGGATCGCTTCAGCAGCGCTGCCGGCATGCTGTTCGTCCGCACCGCTACGAACGGGCTGCCAGCGGCGAATGCGCCGATCGACATGGATACCGGCCCGTTCATCACGACCGGACTTGGCCCGCGCGGCGAGCGCGTGAAGTATTACAACTTCGACGTGCAGCCCACCGCACCGGCGCCGATTTACGTGCTGTTTCGACAGGGCGAGAGCGGACCGGTGAGCGGGCAGCTCAACATCGTCGACGTCATCCCGGGCCAGCAGGGCTACAATGACTTTTGGCGCATCATGAAGGTGACCGTCCCGGCGAATTACGTCGCGAACACGATCACGAGCGCCGAGGAGATCCGGAAAAAGGGGTATCAAATTGAAGCGACGACGTCGGTCGTCAACTGTCCCATCGTGCCGGAAGGATCCGTCGCGCGATTGGGCGGCGGGGCGCACGGTCTGACGCACGGCTGGTACCGCGACCAGATCGTCGCCTACTTCAACTTCGACGAGGCGGGGATCGCGACGACCGACAAGGGCCTCGTGCCGCTCGCATCGATCTTCGTGTCGTTCACGGTGAATCCCGATCAGCCGAATGGCGGGCCGTCATCGGGCTTCAAGACTGAACCGGGCTCCCTCCAGACGCACAACGTACCGGCGAGTCTCCCGGGCGAGGCCGGGTACACTCCACTCTGGACCGTCATTCCATTCGACAACGCGGCATTCGATGCGGTGCATGATCTCGCGACCGCACTCGCGGCTCACAATTTTGGCGCGGCCGCGAACGTGAATTGTCCGATCGTTCAGGTGACGCAGTAACCGGAGCGCATGCGAGTCGGGCGTGCCGATGCACGATTGCATCAACACGCCCGACTCGTTCCCGGAGGGCCGGCGCCTGTCCGCGATCAGATTCCCGCTTTCTTCAGCGCGGCCTCGATGTCCTGCTCGCCGCCGACTCCCGTGTACACGACTCGCCGGTTGGCGTCGATGACGACGATGTAGGAGGTATGCGGCGTACTGAACGCCTTCACCGCCGCGCCGTCGGTGTCGTAGACGTAGGTCCCGGTGAGATGCTGTTTCGCGACGTAGTCGCGCTGCCGCTCCGGCGACTGGTTTGCCGTAACGCCGATGCTCACGAAGTGAACGCCGTCGGCGTGACGCTGTCGAGCGGCTTCCATCGCGGGTTCCATCTTCTTGCAGAGCGGGCACCACGTCGCCCAGAACTCGAGGACGACCGGTTTCCCGTCATAGTAGTCGGCGACGTCCACCGCCTTGCCATCGAGGGTCACGACGCGTGCCGACGGTGCTTCCGTGCCGACCGCGATGCCGCCGTCCTGAGCGGCCGCCGCGCGCGCACCCAGCGTCAGCGCGACGGCTGCAACCAACGTGTGTCCAACGATCCGCTTCATCGATCATCATCCATGTTTGTGGGGTGGGCGTTCATTCACGCAACGCGCCGCGGCGGCCGAAGCCGCAACGTGGCAGGCTAAGAGACTCGCCCGCGCAAAAGTTCCCCACGACTCCACCGGTTTCCCGTCGGATCTTCGCTCCGTCAATCCCGCCGTTCGGCAACGTGTACGGCGCGGCCAGGGCGGCGCACCGCGCACTGGTCGCCTCGGGCGCTGCACCGTATTGTTCGACCCGGCTCCGCACCACCGACCCGCATGGACGTTCGCACCCAATTGCAGTCGCTCTTAGGTGACGCTTATGTGATCGAGCGTGAGCTCGGTGGCGGCATGTCGCGCGTGTTCGTCGCCGAGGACAAGGCGCTGGGCCGCAAGATCGTGGTGAAGGTGCTGCCGCCCGAGCTCGCCGTCGACGTGAACGTCGAGCGCTTTCGACGGGAGATTCAGCTCGCGGCGCGATTGCAGCATCCCAACGTCGTTCCGCTCCTGAACGCGGCAGAGAAGGGTGATCTACTCTGGTACTCGATGCCCTTCATCGACGGAGAATCGCTCCGCGAACGGCTGCAGCGTGAAGGCGAGCTTCCAGCAAGCGACGTGGTTCGCATCCTTCGCGACGTGGCGGACGCGCTGTCGTACGCGCACGAGCACGGCGTGGTTCACCGCGACATCAAGCCCGAGAACATCCTGCTTTCACGTGGCCATGCACTCGTGAGCGATTTTGGCGTTGCCAAAGCGCTCTCGGCGTCGACCGCTTCCGAGACGCTCACGGCGACGGGGCTCGTGTTGGGAACGCCGGGTTACCTGGCCCCAGAGCAGGCGGCCGGAGACTCGCACGTCGACCATCGTGCCGATCTGTACGCGCTGGGGGGTGTCGCCTACGAGATGTTGGCCGGACACGCTCCATTCGCCGGTCGATCCGTTCCGGCGTTGCTCGCCGCGCACGTGACCGAAGCGCCCGAGGCGATCGTGAAGCGCCGGCCGGCCGTGAGTCCACAGCTCGCCGAGCTGGTGATGCGTCTGTTGGAGAAGCGGCCCGCCGACCGCCCGCAGTCCGCCGACGAGGTGCTGCGCGCACTGGATGCGCTGCCTACGACGAGCGGTGCCGGATCGACCGCGCCGACCGGAGCGGTCTCCCCGCGGGCGACGCCAGCGTGGTCGCGACAACGTCTCGCGTTCGTCGGCGTCCTGGGGCTCGTCGTCGTCGTCGTCGCCGTCGCATGGCGCGGTTTCTGGCGACAGGATCGAACGCCGGAGCCGGCACGGCGCCGGGTCGCCGTGGCACCCTTCGAGAATCTCACCGGCGACGCAGCACTCGACCACGTTGGCCGCGTTGCGGCCGAGTGGCTCACGCAGGGCATCGTGCAGGCGGAGTCGGTCGACGTCGTCTCATCGTCAGCCGTCGCGCTCGCGCTCCAGGATGCCAAAGCTCGGTCGTCCGATGTGATCGATCGCCTCGCGGCTGCAACGGGTGCGCGGCTCGTCGTGACGGGTAGTGTCGCGCGTCGCGGACCGGACTCCTTGGAGCTGAGAGCGCAGGTTGTGGATGCGCGAACCGGGGCACTGGAGAGCTCCCTCGCCCCATCGACCGGGCCGACGAATGATCCGGGGCCGGCGATCGATGCAATACGCGAGCGGTTGCTCACCGCGTTGATCAGCAAGGCGCTGATGATCAAGACGCTCAAGTCAGCGCCGCCGAAGTACTCGGCATATCGGGAGCTCGTCGCCGGGCAGGACTTCTCACAACGTCGTGGCGACTGGGCCTCCGCGCTCCCGTACTTCCAAAGGGCCATCGCGATCGACTCCACGTTCGGTCTGGCGTATAACCTCCTCGCCCTCTCCTACGCGAACTTGGGTCGATGGGATCAGGCTGATACGGTGATCCAGCGACTCGACCAGCTCCGCGCGCAATTGCCCGTGCTGGGCGTCCTGCAGCTCGACGCGCTGCACGCACTCCTGCGCGGAGACACCGAGGAGCGCCTCAGGCTCACGAAAGAGATGGCGGCCCGCGACTCGAGTCCGATCAGTCTCATGCTCACCGGGCAGACGGCAAACCGGTTGTTGCGGCCCCGTGATGCCATCCCCGCGCTCGAGCGGTCAGATTCGCTCATGCTGGCCTCCGGCGAAGTTGTCCAGGTGATCGCGCTTGCATCGGCATATCACGAGGCCGACTCGCACGACGCCGAGCTGCGCACGGTACTGACAGGACGCCGGCTCTTTCCCTCGGCAGTGCTCCTGGAGTCCCAGCTTCGCGCGTACGGAGGACTGCGCAGGAGTGCCGAGGCTGAGGCGCTGGCAGACACCATCCTGCGCGGCATCACGGACTCGGTCGGCAGAGAGACGCGCATGGTGGTCACCGGCGCCCTGGAGCTTCGTGCGCACGGCGATTCGCTGGCGGCCGGCCGACTTCTCGGCATGGTGCGCGCGTGGTATGCCGCGCATCCGGTCAAGCTGCAGCGCCCTCCTCGCATCGCCGACGAGGGTCGAGTTTTCTACCTTACCGGCCAGCTCGATTCCGCCGAGTCCCGGTTTGCCGTGGCCGCCCGCGATACGCTCAACCTCGAGGCGCAAGGATATCTCGGGCTGATTCGCGCTCGTCGTGGCGACAAGAAAGGGGCGGCGCTCATCGCCGACGTTCTGGGCGCGCTGCCGCGCAAATGGATGTTCGGGACGAACACGACCTGGAGCAGCGCGATCGTTGGAGCGCTCGGCGACAAGGCGCGCGCCGTGCAGCTTCTCCGGCGATCGAAGGAGCACGGCGCGACGATGGAGACCTGGCATTATGCGCCGCAGCTTGATGCGCTGCGCGGCTATCCGCCGTTCGAGGAGCTGATTCGACCGCAGCGGTGAGACTCGACATCGCGCCTGTCGGGCGCGCGCTGTCGAACGAAGGCCGAGCGCGCCCTGTCCCCTCCGGATACAGCAATTTGTCGCCGATCGCGGACGCCGATCCTGTGTCTTGCGCGAGTGGCTCGACGCTAACGCTTTGCCGCACAAGCCGTTCGCGATTGGCGATCGCCCGGCTCCAATGATGCCTAGCCGACCGGCATGTACACGCGCTCACTCTCCCGGGTCGGCGCGATCGCCGTCGTATCCTCCGTCTCCGTCACTGGCTGCACGCAGGCGACCCTCGGCATCACGCCCGAAACAGTTCTGTCCGCCGTCATCGCGAACATCCCGTCGTCCAATGCGCCAAGTGGAGGCGGCACGTCGTCGCGCAGGCGAATACCGCCGTCGCCCCCGCCGTCATCGACTGCGGCGCGCGTGCTTCACACCGCGGATTCGTACGTCGGGGTGAAGTACGTCTGGGGCGGCGACACGCCGCGCGAGGGCTTCGACTGCTCCGGCTTCACGAAATACGTATTCGCGAAGTATGGAGTCACGCTGCCGCGGACGTCGCGCGAGCAGGTGAGGGCCGGCTCGGCGGTGGCGGCGGACTTTCGCCGACTCCGTCCGGGCGACCTCATGCTGTTCGCCGAGCCGGGGCACTCGATCTCGCACGTCGCGATCTACGCCGGCGACGGCGTGATCATTCACGCGTCGAGCTCGGCAGGTGGCGTGGGCTACACCGATCTCAATTCAGGCGGCGACTGGTTCGTGGCGTACTTCGTGGCGGCGAGGCGGGTGTTGTAGCGGAGCCACGCCGGAGTCACTCCTCGTTCGCGCTGGGCGGCGACGCGGGATCGGGCGGTGTGGATTCACTCTCCAGCGCGCGCTCGCTCTGCTTGCGCTCGCGCTTTTCCTGGAGCTTGGCGTCCCGCTTCTGCTGGCGCGCCAGCTCTTTCTGGCGCTTCTCGAAATTGTAGTTCGGCTTTTTCGGCATCGTGAAACCTACCTCGCGGACGCCGCGCCGACGAGAAGCCCGGGAATGTCCGGCAGTCCGCGAATGTCCGGCAGTGGCGGTGCATGCCATCGCAGCCAGAGTCGATAGGTTCACTGGATATGAACCGTTCCAGAACGCAACAGTCCGGCAGCGACGGGTTCCCCGGCCTCGGACTGTCCCCAAAGCTGCTCGATACGCTGACGTCGCTTGGCTACGAGGAGCCCACGCCGATCCAGCGCGAAGCCATTCCGCCGCTTCTGGCCGGGCGCGACTTGCTCGGTCAGGCAGCGACCGGCACCGGAAAGACGGCGGCATTCGCGCTTCCACTCCTCGAGCGCATCCACGATGGCGCGCGCACTGACGACGAGACGCGGCGAGCCCGCGCGCTCATCCTCGTTCCGACGCGTGAGCTGGCGATGCAGGTCGCCGAGGCCGTGCACAAGTATGGACACGCGGCGTTCGGCACCTGTGTCGTGCCGGTGTACGGCGGGCAGGCGATTCAGCAGCAACTCCGGTCGCTGAAGCGCGGGGTGGACGTCGTCGTCGCGACGCCAGGACGCGCCCTCGATCACATTCGGCGACGATCGCTCGAGCTGTCGGACGTGCGCTTCGTCGTGCTCGACGAAGCGGACGAGATGCTCGACATGGGATTCGCCGAGGATCTGGAAGCGATCCTCGACGCGCTGCCCGAGGAGCGACAGACCGCGCTCCTCTCGGCGACGATCGCGCCACGCGTCGCGTCGATTGCCGAGCGTCACCTGAATGATCCGGTGCGCGTGAAGATCCACCGGGAGAAAGCGGCCGCTGGCGAGGTGCCGCGCGTGCGACAGACGGCGTACGTGGTGTCGCGCCAGCACAAGCTGGCGGCGCTGAGCCGCGTGCTCGACATGGAGGATCCCGCCTCGGCGATCGTGTTCTGTCGCACGCGCGGTGAGGTCGACCAATTATCCGAATCGCTCGCGGCGCACGGGTATCGCGCCGCCGCGCTGCACGGTGGGCTGACGCAGGAGCAGCGCGACCGCGTGATGCGGCGCTTCCGCGACGGAAGCCTCGAGTTGCTGATCGCGACCGATGTGGCAGCGCGCGGCCTGGACATCGAGAACGTCTCGCACGTGGTGAACTACGACGTGCCGATGTCGCCCGATGCCTACGTGCATCGCATCGGACGAACCGGGCGTGCGGGGCGAACGGGCGTGGCGATCACCCTCGCCGAGCCTCGCGAGCGCCGGTACCTGCGGAACATCGAGCAGCTCACCAAACAGACCATCAACACGGAACGTGTTCCGACGATCGTGGACCTGCGGGCGCGCAAGCTGGAGCTGACTCGCGCGGCCATCGAGGAACTGCTCGTGGCCGGTGAGCTCGACGACTATCGCGTCGTAGTAGAGACGCTCGCCTCGGAGAATGACGTGATGGACGTGGCCACCGCGGCGGTCAAGCTCGCGCATGAGGCGCGGGGCGGCAGCGCGACCGGCGACGTCGAGATCCCCGACGCTGTCGTGCCGCGTGAGATGAACGCGGAGCGCGGCGCGCCGAAAGGCAAGCGACAACAACGAGCGTCGAGCGCGCGCCGCAACAAGGACGACAGGGGCGTGGACGTCAAGCGCCTCTACATCGGTTTGGGGCGCTCCAGCGGGATACGACCGGGCGACATCGTCGGCGCGATCGCGAACGAAGCCGGCGTCAGTCCCAAAGGGATTGGCGCGATCGATATCGCCGACAAATTCTCGATCGTCGAGGTGCGCGAGGACGAGGCCCACTCGATCATCGCCGCGCTCCGTGGGACGACGTTGCGTGGAAAGAAAGTGACCGTACGCGAGGACCGCGATGCTTGAGCGGGTGTAAAGCTCCCGTAATGATGGTTTTATCGGACGCGACGCCGCGCTGTCGGCGGCTGGTAACGTTGTCTCAAGCGTCGCAACGGGTTAAGTTTATTGAACGGAGTGTCGGGCCGATTCGCGCTTCGTACAAGCGAACGTCCCCTGGGCCCGGCACCGCCTGGGCCTTTTTTCATCGCCGCTCGCGCCCACGCGTCTCGCAGGGACGAGATACGTGAGCAGCCAGTGGCAATCCGCGGCGCCGTGGCTCGGCGTCCAATGCACGATCGCCGTGAACCGGTGTGCCGCGCCGACAACCAGAGGGTGATCACATGGACTTCGTGGAGTTTCTCGATGGCGAACGGACCTTCACCTGCCGCGCCGAGTCGTCTCCGGCAACCCCCGGAACCGTCTGGTGGTGGATCAACGTGACGGGTGAGTCGCAGCGGTATGCGGCGTTTCGAGCCAAGGCCGGCGATACGCAGGCGAACTTGCGGCCGCGGATTCTCGAGTACTACGCGCAGCTGCTGGCCGGTCGCGAGCGTCCGCCCGAGATTCGTGCGCACTGGGCGCAGCGCCGGGCGGCCCAGAAAACCGACGCCGCCAAGGCTGCCGCGCCGACTCCGCCGTAAGCCCGTAGCGGACAACAAACGGCCCCGCTTGCGAGTTGTCGCAAGCGGGGCCGTTTATTAAGGCGATTCCGCTACTCGCCTAGTGCCCGGCCGGTGTGCACCTGGCAGTCAACGACTGGACTGTAGCCTTGAGCGTCGCGCCGTCGAACGAAAAGTTCTCGATGAGGTGCAGCCACGTGACGGTTCCGGATCCCTGCTCGATGAGCTGCTCCCTGAACGTGACGGTCGTCGCATAGGTGGTGGTGCCCAAGTGCACGAGGTCCTTGTAGCCCTGGGTCAACACATACGAATTGCCCGTTGTCTGGCCCGTGCCGTCGACGCCGTTGTAGCTGATGTTGATCAGGAGCATCGAACCGTTCTCGCGCTCCAACCAGTTCATCCGCAGCCGCTGTGTGCCGACGACGAGAATCTTCTGGTCCGACGCGCCGGGGCAGGCGTTGTCGACAGTCATCGTGTCGAATCTGACGACCATCATCGTGTCGGTGACGGACGCGCTGGCCGACGGATGAACCGCCTGCGCCGACGCGGTGGAGTTCGCAAACCCGGCCAGAAGCAGGGCAGCGATCGCCGGGATTATGCGACCTGAGATTGACATGTTTCCTCCGAATGGAAACAGAGTGCGGTGCTGCCTGTGATTGGGCGAATGCCCGTCCAGCGAACGCTGAATCGCGTTCACCTCGCCCGATTCGGTGACTGCACGCTAGATCCAAGCGGACACAGCAATCGGTGATCCCCGGCACGTACTTTTTTGACAATGCTATACTGTTTTTTGGCAACTCCAAACCCTTGTAAGACAGCGAGTTACAGCGCGCGGTCGGCGTGGCGCTCGTCACGTCTCGGGCGCTGATTCGGGCCCCGCCGCCACCCCGTTGGC
>DATJHY010000091.1:0-5718 GCA_035493635.1 Gemmatimonadaceae bacterium
GTTCGCGCGATGTCGCCGACCACGTCGTCGCGCAACGGCACGAGCCTCGGCACCGGCTTGGCCTGGTCGAGCAGCATCTGCGTCGTGACCCCTGGCGCGAGTATCGGGCTGACTTCGACGATGCGCGGCAGGACGTTTGCCAGCTCACGCTGCGCTGCCTCGAGGGTCACGCCTGGTTTGAGGCGTGCGACGCCAGGGTAGTTGAACCCGCCGGGGAACTGCGCGTTTGGATCGAGCTGAAGCGGCAGCCACATTTGCGTGTTGCTCGACGGAAATCCGAAGCGCGCCGGCATCACGCCGATGATCTCGGTCGGCCGGCCGAAGACCACCAGTGTTTTGCCGATCACGTCGCGCGTGCCGCCGAAGCGAGTCTTCCACAGTCCTTCACTGATCACCGCGACGTTCGGTCCCTTTGGCGCGTCTTCGGCGGCGGTGAATGTGCGACCGAGGATCGGCGACACCTCGAGCAGCGGAATCACATCGAGCGTCGTGTAGGCGACCGACATTCGCTCCGGCTGCGCGCGGCCCTCGGGATCGGAGACGTTCGCCGACCCCTGTTGATACACCCCGAGCGCGGCGAACGATTTGGCGAACTTCTTATAGGTGAAGAACGTGCCCGCCGTCTGTGGCGCGTGGTGCATCGAGAGCGCCGGCATGTCGTGCCAGGCGCCGACGAGGCGGTCGGGATGACCGTAGGGCAGCGGGCGCAGCAACACTCCGTTGACGATCGCGAAGATCGCGGCGGCGGAGCCGAGGCCAATCGTCAAGGCGATGATGACGGTGGCACTAAAGAGCGGGGAGCGCTCGAGTGAGCGGAAGGCGTGAGAAAGGCGGACGGTCATGTAGGGCGCTCGTCGGGTGGACTGAGCGCCTTACGGCGGGGGGAGCGGAGAGGTTTCTCGGCGGCGATGGACGGCGGGCCAGGCGCGGCGTGTTGTCGTGGCGAGCCGCTGGTCAAGACGGGCCCGATGACAGACGGCCGACTTCCGACATCCGACATCAGACTGGACATCCGACATCAGACCAGCGGCAAAAGGCGGCGACTGGGAATGGATCGATGTCGCTTGGAACCGCGTACGAGGCGATCCTGGCCTGACTACCCGACTGGAGACCAGGTGGGCGATTTCACGCGACTTATCGCCTGGCAGAAGGCGCACACCTTCTCGATGGCCGTGCACGCGGCGTACACAGGCCGCAAAGCGAATGCGGCGCCAGGCCTCCGAAGCCAGATATTGCGCGCTGTCGACTCGATTCCCGACAATCTTGCCGAAGGGTGCGCGAAACGCTCGCGTCGGGAGCTCGCACGTTACGCGGAGACATCTTACGCATCGGCAAAGGAAGTCATGAATGACCTGATCAAGTCGCGAGACCTCCGAATCCTCCCCGAGAAGGTGTTCGATCGACTTGCGCTCCAGTGCGACGATGTCTGTCGACTGTGCTTCGCCCTGACGCGCCTCCCGCCAAATTGCTAATGCCGTCCGTCCAATGTGATGTCGGATGTCCAATCTGATGTCGGATGTCGGATGTCGGCCGTCCGTCGTCGGGCCCGTCTTGGTCCTTCACCGCCGACGCGACGCCACCCGAGGGCGTCCGCCCTCTGCCGTCCGCGCCGCTCTCGACTACCGAAGCCATTGAGGATACTTTAACGCACCGCTCCGGCGACCCGCCATTCGCGACGACGCGAGGCCGCGCCGCGAGGGCACGATCGAACGCGGACGGCCCATGTACCAACTCCTCTTCCTCATCCATGGCATGGGCGCCGGCGCCCGAGCGGCACACGAACCGGCGTGGTCGGCCGACGTGATCACCGGCCTCCGAAAGACCGCCAAGCCTTTCAACCACGACCGCGATTTCGTGCTCGCCTCGCCCAAGGCAGGGCAGGTGCTCGTGGTGCCGCTGACGTATCACCAGCTCTTCGACGACATTCGCGCGAAATGGGCGCAACAGTCGCCGAGTGAGACCGGATGGCTGCCACTCGTCGCGCAGCTGGCGTTCTCCGATCCGCAGGTTCTTCCCAAGCTCCCGGGGTGGGCGCAGGCCGCCGGCGAATTCTTCTGGACGCACGTGCTCGACGTGCTGCTCTATCGGTATGTCGCCGAGCTCACGGTGCCCATCCGCGACGAGATCGCGACGCAGATCGCGACGGCGTGGCACAAGGCAGATCTCGACAATGGCGCCAACACGCCCGTTCACTTCGTCTCGCACAGCCTCGGCACGTGCGTGCTCCACGATTCCATCGCCACGCTCGCGCAGGATCCGGCGTTCGGACCGGGGACGCATCAGATCACGAGCATCGTCACGTGCGCCAACGTCTCGTCGATTCTCGAGACGAACTTCGGCGCGTACGCGTCGGTCGATCGGCCAGTCGACGCCGATCCGCCGCCGGGAGGCATGACCGCGGCGTACTTCTCGTTCCGGCACGAGCTCGATCCCATCGCGGCGGTGAAGACCTTTCGCGGTGACCTGCACGACTGGCCGGCGAGTGGGTACCGCGACGAGGTCGCGATCGACGTCAAGGATTGGAACGTCCACGGCTACTCGCACTACCTCGACAATCCGATCTGTCACCTGCGGCTGTTCGAGCGCCTGTGGCCGAACGAGGCGTGGAAGAAGCGTCGCGATCCCGCGATCGACGCCTACAAGGCGTCGCCCGGCACACCGTGTCCGACGGCGATCGCGCAGGTGCGGAAGCAGCTCAAGGCGATTCTCTCCCAGCCGCTTCCCGAGACTCCGACCGGATTCTTCGACGTCGCCTCGCGCGCCGTCCGCGTCCTCCAGGATGCGCGAGCAGCGTGCAACGTGGAGATGGGCAAATGAGCGCCCGACTCCTGGCGTGCGCGCTCGCACTCACCGGTGTCGCGGCGACCGCGCACGCGCAGATCGCGGGCGCGACATACTGCTCGAGCGCCGTCTACGACGACAACGTTCGCGCGGAGGGCGCCGGACCGATCGATCGTGTCCACCCGCTGCTGTCGCGGGCCCGATACGCCGATGACGTTCGGAACGAGCAGTGGAGCACAGCCGTCGCCGGATTGCGCGAGGATGCGGTGCAGGCCTTCGTCGCGGCGCGCATAAGTCCGGAGCAGCAGGCGACTTTCCTGGCGCAGGTCGATTCTGTGCTCGCCGTTCTCCCGCGGCTGCCCGGACCGGGCGATCCGGCGCGAGCGACTTTCGTCGCCGATTCGGTTCGCACGATTCGATTCCTCCCCGTGCAGGGCGTCGACGCGTTCCGTCTCTTTCGCCGACCGACAATCGAGCTCGCCGGACTCGCGGCGAATCAGGCGAAAGCGCTTTGCTGGAGCGCGATGAGTATCGACGTGGTGCTGTTCCGGCTCGCCAAGCCGCTCGAGGGCGCGGCGATCGCGCGGCTCGGAAGGCTCAACACGTCGTGGGCGAACTATCGCGCGTACGGCTACACGCGCCAGCCGCTGGAGCTGTTCATCTTTCGCGGCAGCGTCCACGATTCGCTGCCCGCGAAGGGGCAGTGGCTCGTCGGGCACCTGTCCGCGGGCGGAGAGATCAGCGGGCGACGCGCCGATTCGCTGACGACGAGTACCGACGCCGTCGTTGAGGTTGGCCGCCTCTGGTATCGGCGCGACTACACCCAGTACGCCGGCCTCTCGGCGATCGCTGCCTTCCCGGCGAGGAGCTCCATCGCGTACGGCGCGATGCTCCACGTCGCCCGCGGGATGCGGGGCGGCATTCTCCTGCGCAAATCGGGCACGACGTGGCGCAAGAGCTTCGTGATGTCCACCGATTTGTATGGCTGGCTCGAGCAATCGAAAAAGGCCGTCGAGAGCAAGCTGGCGGTGGTGCGCGGAATGGTCGTACTGCCATCGCGCGACGGCAGGTAGCTCGGCACAAACGCCCTGTCGACCGTTTGTGCCGTGACGTATCATCCGAAGATGACACCTCGATGGAAGTCGCCATGAGTCATCGTCATCGACTGATGAATTGGCCGCTTGCGCTCACCATCATGTGCGCTGCTTCCGCGGCGGCCGCGGCGCAGGCGGCTCGCCCGACGGGACGGTGGGCAGGCGTGGCAACCCTGCCGCGCCAGGGATCCTTCCGGATCGAGATTACGCTCGACTCCACCGCGAGCGGATGGCAGGGAACGCTGCTCATCCCCGCTCAGAGCCCACAGCCGATCACGTTCGACTCGATCGGCCAGGTTAAGGATTCTCTCATCCTGCAACTTCCGGCGCGGGCGCAGAAGGCGGTGTTCCGGGTCGCACTCTCCCCGGACGGCGAACAACTCGGCGGCATCGTGATCGCGGCCGTGAACGGCACATTGGCGGCGGCACGTCCAGGAACGCCCGCGGCGGCGACGATCTTGGCGCCCGTTCAGCGCATCGACGATTCGCGCGCCGCGGCCAATCGCCTGGCCGCTTCCAAGTCGCCCGCCGCCAAGCCAAGCGCGACCCCTGATTCGGCGCGGCTGGTGACGAGCGACATCAAGCTGTTCTGGAGCGCCATCGATCGTGCGCCGCCGGACAGCCTCGCCGAATACCTGCAGCACGAGTACCTCGAGAAGGCCAGCGTTGGCGTTCGCGATTTCATCGGCGGCCGCATCCTGAGCGCCGAGGATCTGGCGCAATATGTCCGTGACCATCGAGCGACGTACGACTCCGTGCGCGCCGCGAACCTCGACGTCACGCGCGCCGACGCGGCGATTCGCGCGGCGTTTCACAAGCTCAAGGATCTCTACCCCGACGCGGTCTTTCCCGACGTGTACTTCGTGATCGGTCGTTTCAACTCGGGCGGCACGTCGAGCGATCACGGGCTATTGATCGGCGCCGAGATGTACCGCGATCCGGCGAGCCTGCCGGCGATCGTGTCGCACGAGTTGATCCACTACCAGCAACACTACGAGAATCAGAAGCTGCTCGAGCATTCGTTTCTCGAGGGCACGGCTGATTTCCTGGGCGAGATGATCTCGGCCAAGCACATCAACAACGCCGCGCATCAATACGGAATGGCGCACGAAGCCGAGCTGTGGGCGGAGTTCAGCAAGCACTTCGACGATACGAACTTCTTTCCCTGGATGTACGGCAAGCCGCCCGATGGCAAGCCGAACGATCTCGGGTACTTCATCGGGTATCGGATCGCCCAGGCGTACTACGACAAAGCGGCTGACAAAAAGCAGGCGATTCGAGACATCATCACGGCGCGCGGTGGGAACGTGCGCGAGCTGTTGGCGATGAGTGGCTACGGGGCTGGGGGGCGTTGACGGGCATTCGTTGGAACGGCGGACTGCCAAGTATGTCGCGAGGATTGGTGTGTTGCGCCGGTCAGGGAGTGCTTAGGCGGTGAGATGGTGAGTGCGGGGGAGGTGAGACACGGGCCGAGGTGGCTCCTGCGCGCCGCGGACTGCGAACGACCCGCCGCCGTTTGCAGTTCGTAGTCCGCGGCGCACAGCCGCTACCTCGGCCCGTCTCTCGGAGCTCCCGCACTCGCCCCTCAGGCCTATGCACTCCCTGGCCGGCGCAGCAATCCCGCTGCGTCGCGATCCGCGCCGTTCCGTATCTTGCGCAACGAGCTCGAGCCCATCGCGTATCCATCCCGCCGTTCCATCCCCGCTCCGGTCCGCTTGACCATCCGCGCTCTTCTCGTATTTCAGGGCGCTAATCCACCTCTACTCATCCATCGAGCGAATTTGAATCCAAATCCGTATTAGAGTCGTCATGATGCGCGGCCGTCGCGATGCGGCGAGGCGCC
>DATJHY010000092.1:0-18482 GCA_035493635.1 Gemmatimonadaceae bacterium
ATTCGAGCTGCGCGACCGGCTGCCTGACCTGGAACGGGCACTGGTCGAGGCGACCTATTACAGCGACGGACCGCACACCGACCGCGCAAAGGCGCTCGCCGCGAACGAGCGCGCGCTCGAAATCGACCCGCGATCCGTGTCGGCGCTGAATGGCGCGGGACTCCTGCTGTCCAGCCGGCGCCAGTACGCGCGAGCCGATTCATTCTACCGTGCGGTCGTCGAGCAGGACTCGAGCAATGCAATCGCGCTCGGGAACGCGCTGCTCGCGTCGGTGCATCGCGGCGACCTCGGGCAGGCGCGGCGCACGCTGGCGGCGATTCAGACGCGGTTTCCGAACAACGAACAGACACTCCTGGCCCCACTTTGGATGGCCGGCGGCCAGCGCGACGTTGCCGGCGAGGTGGCCATCTGTGCACGGCTCGCGAAGTCGCCGGACTCGAAGATCGCGGCACAAGCCGTCGGCTGCCTGCAATGGGTCGCGGAAACCCAGGGCAAGCTCCGCGAGCACGAGTCGCTCTATGCACGATGGGTCGCAACTGTGCCGGCGACCGAGCCGGGCGTCGCCGAGAGCCTCGACTCAGCACTCGTCGACGCGTGGTTTCTCGAGCGCGCGGATGACGCGGCGCAGCAACTCGATACCGTGCTGGCGCGATCGTCCGGGCAGAAGCTCCCCGATCGGCTCCTGTACTTGATTGCCGAGAGCTACGCGTACGCGCACAAGCCGCAGAAGGCGCGCGCCGTCATCGATCGTCTGGACGCGGACAACGTCGCCGACACCGCGACGCGTCGCCTGGCGTCGAGCGAGCGGCACCGCGCGCTGGGAGAAATTGCGATCGCCGAAGGACGATACGAAGTCGCGATTCACGAGTTCCAGGCCGCGGACACCGCCTATGACGGCGCGCCGGCATCGTGCGCGACCTGCGTCGCGCCCCGGCTCGCGCACGCGTACGATCTCGCGGGCCGGGTCGACGACGCGATACGAGCCTTTGAGAATTATCTCAACTCGACCTACGCGCGCCGCGGCCCGGCGAGCGACGCGCAATTCCTCGCGGGGTCGTATAAGCGCCTCGCCGAGCTGTACGAGACCAAGGGCGACCGCGAGAAAGCGGCCGGCTATTACACCAGGTTCGTCGAGCTGTGGAAGGACGCCGACCCGGAGCTCCAGCCGAAGGTCCAGGAGGCACGGCGCCGGCTCGCGCGACTCGGCAACGCCAAAGGCTGAGCGCTACCGCGCGCCGCGATCCACCACCTGACCGACGATGATCGTGACGTTGTCGGTGCCACCGCCGTCGAGCGCGTCCTGCAGCAGTCCTTCGCACGTTTCCCGCGCTGACGTCATGTTGGCCAGACGTTCGCTGATCCGCTCGTCGGAGACGTGCTTCGTCAGCCCGTCGCTGCAGAGCAGATGCCTCGTGCCCCAATCATTCCGGATTCGCTTCACGACGGGCGCCGTCTGCCTGCCGCCGATCGCGCTCGAGAGCACGTGGGCCCACCTCGACGCGAACGCGGCCGGGGCGCTCATGATGCCCTGGTCAACCAGCTCCTGGGCTACCGTCTGGTCCCGCGTGACCTGAGTCAGCAGGCCGTTCCGATAGTGGTAGTAGCGCGAGTCGCCCACCTGCAGCAGATACACCCACGGCCACACACCGATGAACAGCGTCAGCGTCGTGGCCATGCCGCGAAGCTCGGCCTCGGCATCCGCGCGCTCGAGGAGCCGCTCGTGAGAGCGCATCGCCGCGTCCTGCAACAGTTCGGTGAACGTCTCCGCCTGCGCGTCCGCCTGATAGTACGTCGCGGTGCTGTGCGTCACGTATTGCGTGACGTCCTCGAGCACCATGCGACTGGCCTCTTCGCCGGCAACGTGTCCGCCGACGCCGTCAGCGACCATGGCCAGGAAGCCAAGGCGCTCGTTGCAGGTCCGAAGCTGCTCGTCTGCCGGCAATGAGGTAGCACGGATGTCGAGCCGCTTGTGCAGCGATCCGAGCAGAAAGTGGTCCTCATTGACCTGGCGGACCTTCCCCGTGTGCGTCACTCCCCACACGTCGATCTCGTCGTCGCGCGGCTTGCGCGCGATGGACGCTTCCGCCATCTGATCGACGGACTCGCGCAGCATTTCGGCATTCGGTATCGCCATCTCAGAACCCCCAGCGCGATGTCCAGCGCCCGATCGATCCGCCAACATACGTCGGTTGGCGTGGACCGCCAGATCACGTTCCGTGCCGCACCCGGCGACTCGGCGAACCGGCCTACGGCGTGCCGGCGCGACTTTCGGCGCTTCCGCGATCGCGGTGCGCGGTCGCCCGGCCCTCGCGGCCCGCGAGTGTTTCGAAAGTCTCCGTGGGCGTCGTTAGTTCCCCGCGCATCGTGGCAAGCACCGCGTCGGCCATGTCGTCGGTTTCGCCGAGCGTGAGCAGCGCGTAGTGCGCGAGACTGAGCGCGGCCTCCCGCTCGGCGTATACGGCGCGGCCGGTCGCGGCTGACGTCGAGAGGTGATGCTCGAAGAACTGTTGTTCCGCGGCGCTGTGGGTCCGCACCGCGACCGCGACCCCCGGGTTGGCCGCGCGCGCCTGCTCCACGATCTGGCGGGCGCGAAATGGATCGGGCGCCGTAACCACGAGCAGCCGCGCGTCCGCGATTCCCGCACGCTCGAGGACGTCGGCCCGCGTGCCGTCACCGTGCACGGCCCGGTCACCCCGCGCACGCAGCCCGCGCACCGTGAGCTCCTGCTCTTCGACGACGACATATGAGATGGCCGCGCGACGCAGCGCCTCGGCGATCGTCGCGCCGACCCGGCCATAACCGACCAGCACCACCGCCGCAGGCGTCGGCCACCCAGGTTCCGGAGCGGCTTCCGCGCGTTCGCCTTCGACTTCGCGCCGTGACTGCAGCCGGTTGAGCACGCGCGTGACCAGCGAAAGCAAGGGCGCGTTGGCCGCGATGGCGACGAGCGACGCCGCCACGATCAACGCCTGCGCCTCGCGCGAGATGAGTCCGAGGGAGATGCCCATCGCCGCCAGAATGTATGAGAACTCTCCAATTTGCCCGAGCCCGGCACCGACGAGGAACGCGGTCCGTTTCGGCTGACCGAACAGCCGCAACAGCCCGAATGACAAGGCGCTCTTCCAGACGATGACGATGCCCACCAGCAGCGCGAGCTGCAGCGGCCGGGTGAGGACGATCGACGGGTCGAACAGCATGCCCACCGATACGAAGAAAAGCACGGCGAACGCATCCTGCATCGGCAGCGCATCGGCCGCCGCGCGCTGGCTCAACTCCGATTCGCTGATCACGGCGCCGGCAAAGAACGCCCCGAGTGCGAACGAGACGCCAAACAGCTCGGCGGCGATCGTCCCCACGCCCAGCGCCGTGCCGAACACCGCCAGTGTGAACAGCTCGCGGGAGCCGGAGCCCGCGACGCGCAGCAGCAGCCAGGGCACGAACCGGCGTCCGACGAAATACATCAGCGCGATGAACAGGATGACCTTGGCGAGCGCGATCACCGCCGTAACGGCGACGCTCGCGGAGTCCGCGGCCGCCTGTCCGGTCCCGCCGGCGAACCCCGGCGCGATCGCGGGCAACAGTACGAGGACGAATACCATCGTCAGGTCTTCGACCACGAGCCAGCCGATGGCCAGGTGTCCCTCGCGCGAGTCGAGGCGGTCGCGTCCCTCGAGACTCTTGAGCATCGCGACGGTGCTCGCGACGCCGAGCGACAACCCCAGCACCAGCCCGCCGCCCGGTCCCCAGCCCCATGCCACGCCCAACGCCGTACCCAGCGAGGCGGTGACGGTGGTTTGGATGAGCGCGGCCGGTACGACAACACCGCGCAGCCCCGCCAGCTCGCCAAGCGAGAACCGCAGGCCAACGCCGAACATCAAAAGGATCACGCCGAGGCTTGCCAACTGCTGCGCGAGCCCGGTATCCGCGACGTAGCCGGGGGTGAACGGGCCCACGACGACTCCCGCCAGCACGTAACCCACGATTGGCGGAAGGCCGACGCGTGCGGCGATGATCCCAAAGATGAACGCTACGGTGATGCCGGCTGCGACCGTCGCCACGAGCCCGGAGTCGTGTGCCATCAGCGTTCTCCAAAAAGCCGTTCCGCGCCGTGCGGTGCGTGCGGTGAACGGTGGGAAGTTACCGAAACCGGGTATTCGCGCGCTGTCGAACTCTTCAGTGCCACACGCCGGCGGAACAGTGAGCATGGGCAGCCATATATTGATATATGGCTCCCGGTCCGATTTCCGCCCGATCCGGCCTCGGCGATTTCACGGCCGACATGCGACTGCTGTTCGTGACGGCACTCGCCCTCGTCGTTGGCTGCATGGGGGCGCTGGTGGCGTACGCGCTGGTGTGGCTGATCGGCGGCATCACCAACCTCGTGTACTACCACCGATTCTCGAGCAGCCTCGTGTCGCCCGCGGCGAATGCGCTCGGGATGTGGAGCGTGCTGGTTCCCGTAGCCGGCGGTCTCGCCGTGGGTCTCATCGCTCGCTTCGGCTCGGAGAAGATTCGCGGCCACGGCATTCCCGAAGCGATGGAGGCGATTCTCATCGGTCGCAGCCGCATGGAGGCGAAGGTCGCGTTCCTCAAGCCGCTCGCCTCGGCGCTTTCGATTGGCACCGGCGGCCCATTCGGCGCGGAAGGTCCGATCGTGATGACCGGCGGCGCGTTCGGGTCGCTGTTCGCGCAGGCATTTCATCTCACTCCGGCGGAGCGGAAGACGTTGCTCGTTGCCGGCGCGGCGGCAGGCATGGCGGCAATCTTCGCGACGCCGCTCGCCGCGGTGCTGATCGCGGTCGAGTTGCTCCTGTTCGAGTGGAAGCCGCGAAGCTTCGTCCCGGTGGCGGCGGCGAGCGTCGTTGCGGGAGCGTTGCGTGTCCCGCTGCTCGGGGCGGGCCCGATCTTCCCCGTTCCACCGCATGGATTGACGTCGTCGCACGAGTTGATCGTCGCGCTGGCGGTTGGTGTCATCGCGGGGCTCGCCTCGGCGGCGCTCACGGCGATGGTGTACGGCGCGGAAGACGTCTTCGCCAAGCTCCCGATCCACTGGATGTGGTGGCCGCTGATCGGTGGCGCCGTGGTGGGCGTTGGCGGATTGTTCGAGCCGCGCGCCCTCGGCGTGGGGTACGACACGATTCGCGATCTGCTCTCGGGGCATCTCCTGAGCACGTTCGTCATCGGTCTCCTGGTCGCGAAGGCGGTGATCTGGAGCGTCGCGCTGGGATCGGGCACCTCGGGCGGCGTGCTGGCGCCGCTGCTGATCATGGGCGGCGCGCTCGGCGCGGTCGAAGCGCGCTGGATTCATTCGGGCGATCCGGCGCTCTGGACCACGATCAGCATGGCGGCGGTGATGGGCGGCACGATGCGCTCGCCGCTCACGGCGATCGCGTTTCTATTAGAGCTCACACATGACGTGTCGCTCCTGCCGGCGCTGCTCGTCGGCTGCACCGCGGCCCACGGCGTCACGGTGCTGCTGATGAAGCGTTCGATCCTCACCGAGAAAGTGGCGAGGCGCGGGTATCATGTCGTGCGCGAGTACAGCGTGAGTCCGCTTGCGCGGTTTCGCGTGGAGGACGTGATGGAACGCGACGTCGTGACGATTCCCGCCATGCTGCCCACCGATTCGATCTTTCGCCGGCTGCTGGTCCACGATCCGGTCGTCGGCCGGGGTCACTCCTGGCCGCTCGTGGACGAGAGCGGAAAGTTCGTTGGGATCGTGACGCGCAGCGACTTGTTGCACGCCTTCGACGAGGACGGCGACGGTGATCCTTGCATGGTCGACATCGCGACGACCGAGCCGGTCGTCGCCCACCCCGACGAGCCCCTGGAAGATGCGCTGGAACGTATGCTCCGGTGCGGCGTGGGGCGGCTGCCGGTGGTCGATCGCGAGGACCCGAAAGCCCTGGTCGGAATGCTGACGCGCGACAGCGTGACCGCCGCCTACCGGATGGCCATGGAAGAGGAGACGCTTCCCGAGCGGCGTGAGCGCGTGCTGGAAGGTTGGCTGTCGTGACCGTGCGATCCGTCCGCCTTCCAGCCTTCCGCACCGACGGGTAGCTTCCCGCTGTGCTCCTTCGACGATACCGCCGAGTTGCCGGACCGATCGCCGCCGTACTGATCGCGGCCGCCGGCCGCACCAGTCAGGCTCAGGCGAACGCGGCCGACGTGGCGTTTATGCAGGGCATGATCGCGCACCACGCCCAAGCCATCACCATGGCTGAGCTGATTCCCCCCCGGACCACGCGCCGCGACATCCAGCTGCTCGGGCAGCGCATCGCGGTGTCGCAACAGGACGAGATCGCGCTGATGCGGCATTGGCTCGAGGCTCACCACGAGACGGTCCCCGACCCGCGGGAGCATGAGCATCACGCAGGAATGTTGATGCCAGCCGACACCCTGATGCCTGGCATGCTGACCGCGGATCAGATGGCCAAGCTCGCGGCGGCGAAGGGTGACGACTTCGACCGACTGTTCCTGCGCGGCATGATCCAGCACCACGGCGGCGCGCTGCAGATGGTCGCGCGCCTCTTCGCGTCGCAGGGCGCCGCCCAGGATCCGGAAGTCTTCCGCTTCGCCTCCGACGTCGATGCCGACCAGCGCGCCGAGATCGCCCGCATGCAGCGACTGCTCGACGACATGCCATCAGCCGCGCGCCGGCCCTGACGGGACACGGTCCGCGCTCGTACATTTTCCCCCACCCCGGCCCCCAACTTCCAGGAACTGCAATATGAGTTTACGAATCTTCTACCATCGGTATCGCGCGCGCGCGACGATGCTCCTCGCCGCGGCGCTCCCGGCCATCGCCGCCGCACAGCAGGCGCAGGATCCGCGTGTCGGACTCGGCGCGGGCTGGAACGACGCCAAGGAAGCAAGCTGGAACCTCGATCTCGTCGCGCACCGCGCCCGCCCCGAAGGATGGTTCAACGCCGACAACCCGGGTGATTTCGGCTTCGTCAACGCCGACCTCGCGTTCCGCGGCAATCTCGTGTTCCAGGGCGGCTTTCACGGCTTCCAGGTCTGGGACGTCTCGACGCCGAGCAATCCGACGCTCAAAACGACGTTCGTGTGCCCTGGTGGACAGGGCGACCTCTCGATCTACAAGAATCTCCTGTTCATGTCGGTGGAGGAAACCCGAGGCCGCGTCGATTGCGGCACGCAAGGTGTGACTGACACGGTAAGCGCCGAGCGGTTCCGCGGCGTACGCATCTTCGACATCTCGGATCTCGACCACCCGAAGCAGATCGCCGCCGTGCAGACGTGCCGCGGCTCGCACACGCACACGCTGGTGATCGATCCCAAGGATCCGACGAACCTCTACATCTACGTCGCCGGCACGAGCCCCGTGCGCTCGCCGAAGGAGCTCGCCGGCTGCTCCGACCGTTCGCCCGCCGAGGATCCGAACACGTCGCTGTTCCGCATCGACGTGATCCAGGTGCCGATTCGCACGCCGCAGAACGCGCACGTCGTGAGCAATCCACGCATCTTCGCCGATTCGGCGGGGAACGTCGCCGGCCTCTGGAAGGGCGGCGCGCACGGCGAGGGCACGCAGTCGACCAACGTCACCGATCAGTGCCACGACATCACCGTCTTCGAGGCGCTCGGACTCGCCGCCGGTGCATGCTCGGGCAATGGCATTCTGCTCGACATTCACAATCCGTCCAGGCCCAAACGGCTCGCCGCGGTGAGCGATCCGAATTTCGCGTATTGGCACTCGGCGACGTTCAGCAACGACGGCAGGAAGGTGCTGTTCACCGACGAATGGGGCGGCGGGGTCGCGCCGCGCTGCCGCGCCAGCGACAAGCCGGAGTGGGGCGCCGACGCGATCTTCACGCTCGACAAGGGAAAGCTCACCGAGGCGGGCTACTACAAGCTGCCGGCGCCGCAAACCGACAAGGAGAACTGCGTAGCGCACAACGGCTCGCTGATCCCGGTGCCCGGCCGCGACATCATGGTGCAGGCGTGGTATCAGGGCGGCGTGTCGGTATTCGACTTCTCTGATCCAGCGCACCCCAAGGAGATCGCGTTCTTCGACCGCGGCCCGATGGACTCGACCAAGCTGGTGCTGAGCGGCTACTGGTCGGCGTACTGGTACAACGGCCGTATCTACGGCTCCGAGATCGGCCGCGGGCTGGACGTCTTCGATCTCAAGCCGAGCGAGTTCCTCACGCAGAACGAGATTGACGCGGCCAAGGCCGTGAAGCTCGACACGTTCAATCCGCAGAACCAGCCGAAGATCATCTGGCCGGCGAGCTTCTCGGTGGTGCGCGCGTATCTCGACCAGCTGGTCCGGGGGAACGGACTCTCGAGCGACATCACGACCCGCATCGGCCGCGATCTCGACGCCGCGGAAAAGATGACGGGCGATCGCCAGAAGCGCGCGCTCACGCAGCTCGGCACGGAGATGGTGCGGTACGCGAACGGGTCGGCGGATCCGAATCGCGTGCGGGCGATGGCGTCGGCGACGCGAGATCTGGTGCGCGCGGCGCGCTGAACCGGCAAGCAGAGATGAGCGAAGCCTGGCGCGCGTCCGGCCAGGCTTCGCTCGTCTCACACCCCGCCGTGCACCGTCGCCTTCCGCACCTCGGGCGCGACCCTGGTTCCAAGCAGCTCGATCGCGCGCATCACCTTGTCGTGCGGCATCGGTCCCACGGTGAGCTGTGCAAGGAACCGCGTGTTGCCGAACAGCTCGTGCTCGTAGAGCATCTTATCGATGACTTCCTGCGGACTACCGACGAGCAGGGCGCCGTGCGGCGAGCGCAGCGCCTCGAACTGCTGCTGGGTCATGGGCGGCCAGCCGCGCTCGCGTCCGATGCGTGACATGACGGCGGCGTACGGCGGGAAGAAGGTGCCCGCCGCATCCTGCGACGTGTCGGCGACGAACGTGTGTGAGTTGATGCCGAGCTGCAGCTTGGCGGGATCGTGCCCCGCGTCGCGCCAGGTCTCGCGATAGAGATCGATCAGCGGCACGAAGTGCTGCGGCGCGCCACCGATGATGGCCAGCGCCAACGGCAGTCCGAGCTTCGCCGCGCGAACGACGGAGTTCGGTGTCCCACCAACGGCGATCCACACCGGAATCGGCTGCTGCACCGGACGCGGATACACTGCCTGGTCGCGCAGCGGCGCGCGGTGCCGGCCGCTCCACGTGACGCGCTCGTTGGCGCGGAGCTCGAGCAGAAGACCGAGCTTTTCGGCGAAGAGCTCGTCGTAATCCGCGAGGTCGTAGCCGAACAGCGGGAACGACTCGATGAACGATCCGCGCCCGGCCATGATCTCGGCGCGACCGGCCGAGATGAGATCGACCGTGGCGAATTCCTCGAACACGCGGACAGGGTCGTCGGAGCTGAGGACGGTGACCGCGCTCGTGAGCCTGATCCGCTTGGTGCGCGCCGCGGCGGCGGCGAGCACCACCGCAGGAGCCGAGACGGCGAAGTCGGGCCGATGATGCTCACCGACGCCAAAGATGTCGAGCCCGACCTGGTCGGCCAGCTCGATCTCCTCGAGCAGATCGCGAAGGCGCTGCTCGGCGCCGAGCATCGTTCCGGTGCGAGGATCGAGCGAGGTTTCGGCGAAGGTGTAGAGGCCAATCTCCATGGCTGTCCTGTCGTGGGTCGAGGGACGACTCCCGTCGTCAACTGCAACGCCAACTACAACCACAACGCCAACTACAACGGCAACGGCAACGGCAACGGCAACGGCAACGACAACTACTCAACGCAGAGACGCAGAGGGAACGGAGGGACGCAGAGGAGTATCGAGGTGCGCTGAAGCATCATGCGCAACGAGCCCGGACGAACGGGAAATCTTTGGAACGGTTGCTCGGGACGCCTCTCATAGCATCCCGAGCGGCCGTCTCAAAGAAAGGATCGTCCGGGCTCGTTGCGAGCGGCGTCATCGCGGCCATCGGGACACCTCTGCGTCCCTCTGTGTCCTCTGCGCCTCTGCGTTGAGCAGTTTGCCGTTGCCTTTGCTGTTGCTGTTGCTGTTGATGTCACAATCCGTCCCGCCACCCACTCGTCTGCAGTGATAGTTTCTCGTCAGCCAGCTATGGATTCTCCATTCGTGGCCAACGCGGACATTGTATGAATGACGAACTGCCGCCCGTGCGCTGGGGCGTTCTTGGCGCGGCGAACATCGCGATCGAGAAGGTCATACCGGCGATGATGCGCAGCGCGCGATCGCGCGTCGTTGCCATCGCGTCGCGCTCCGAGGCGAAAGCTATTGGCGCCGCGAAGCGACTCGGGATCCCGCGCGCTCATGGCTCGTACGAAGCGCTCATCGCCGATCCGGAGATCGAAGCGATCTACAACCCGCTGCCCAACCATCTGCACGTCCCCTGGTCGATTCGCGCGGCGGACGCCGGGAAGCACGTGCTCTGCGAGAAGCCAGTCGCGTTGTCGGCGGCGGAAGCGACCGAGCTGCGCGCCGTGCGTGATCGAACCGGCGTGCTGATCGGCGAAGCGTTCATGGTGCGCACACATCCGCAGTGGCTCGAGGCGCATCGGATCGTCAACAGCGGACGAATCGGAGAGCTCAGGCTCGTCAGTGGCCACTTCAGTTATTTTCGCCGCGACTCCAACGACATCCGCAGCCGCCCTGAATTCGGCGGCGGCGCGCTGATGGACATCGGCTGCTACCCGATCACGCTCTCGCGCTGGCTGTTCGGCGCCGAGCCGGTCGAGGTGGTCGCCCAGGTCGAGCGAGATCCGGACTTCGGCGTCGACCGACTCGCGTCGGCGTTGATGCGCTTTCCGAATGGCCAGGCAACCTTCGCGTGCAGCGGGCAGCTCGTGCCCTTTCAGCGGATGGAGATCTTCGGAACGCGCGGACGCATCGAGGTCGAGATTCCGTTCAACGCGCCGCCGGATCGCTCGTGCAGAATCTTCGTCGACGACGGAAGCGCGTTGGGCGGATTGGCCGCCGAGACAATCGAGTTTCCGGTTGTCGATCAGTATACGCTGCAGGCCGACCAATTCTCGGCGGCGATCCGCGGGAAAGGATCGGTGCCAGTCTCGATCGACGACGCGGTCGCGAACATGGCCGTGATCGATGCGCTGTTTCGATCGGCGGATTCAGGACGATGGGAGGCGCCGGTCGCTTAGGCGTCGGATCCGGCATCAAGAACCACCGGTCCGAGCGGCATTCCTCACATGACCGCGCCAAGATACGACGCCAATCGCAGCACATCGGCGAACACTCCCGCCGCGGTGACCTCGCGCCCCGCGCCTGGCCCCTGCACCACCAGCGGATTTTCGGAATATCGGCGCGTGCGGAACAGCACGATGTTGTCCGTGAGCTGAAGCCGTCCGAACGCGTGTGTCGCCGGATACGTCCGCAATCCGACGCTCGCCCGTCCGTCGCGCGTCACACGACCGACGAACCGCAGCACACAGCCCTGCTGCGCACCGTCACGGTGGACGGCCGCCATCTCGGCGTCGTGTTTCGGGAGCGCGGCGAGAAACTCCTCGACCGTTCCGCCCTGGAGCGATTCCGGAACGAGACTCCGGAGCTCGACGTCGGCGAGCTCGATCGACGAGCCCATCTCGCGCGCGAGAATGACGACCTTGCGCGCGACGTCCATTCCCGACAGATCGTCGCGCGGATCGGGCTCCGTGTAGCCGAGATCGCGCGCGTGCGCCACGAGCGAGGAAAACGATCGTGTTCCGTCGAAGCTGTTGAAGAGGTACGACAGTGTTCCTGAGAGGATCCCTTCGATCTCGAGAATCTCGTCGCCGGTCTGCACCAGATCCCGCAACGTCTGAATGATCGGCAGCGCCGCGCCGACCGTGGTCTCGTACAGATAGTGCGCGCCGACGGCGCGATTCGCTTCGCGCAGTCGCCGGTAGTACGTCATGTCCGACGCGTTGGCGCGCTTGTTCGGCGTGATCACGTGAATGCCGCGCGCGAGCCAACCCTCGTACCGCCGCGCGACGTCGTCGCTCGCCGTGCAATCGACGATCGCAGCGTGCGGCAGGTGCTCGGCGTGCACATGCGCGACGAAGCGATCGATGTCCAGCGGTTCGCCAGCCCGTTGTAGTTCGGCCGGCCATCGATCGAGATCGATCGCGCGCTCGTCGAGCAGCATGCCGCGTGAGGTGGCGATGGCGCGTACGCGGAGATCGACGTCGAACGTCTGGCGAAGGCGTGTCGACTCGGCGGCGATTTGCCGAAGCAGTTCGCCGCCCACGTTGCCCGCACCGATCACGCCCAGCGACAGCGTTTGGCCCGAGAGATAGAGTCCCGAGTGCGCGGCGCGAAGCGCGCGGCGCGTGTCGGCGTCGTTCACGACGACCGAGATGTTGCGCTCCGAGGATCCCTGCGCGATCGCGCGGATGTTGACGCGCGCCTTGCCCAGCGCGCTGAAGAACTTCGCGGCGATGCCGGCCTGCCCCGCCATGCCGTCGCCGACCACGGCGAGGATACTGCACCCTGCGTCGACGTCGATGCGCGCGATCTGTCCGTGGTGCCGCTCGGCGAAGAACGCCTGCTCGACGGCGGCTCGCGCGCGCTCGGCGGCGCTCGCCGGCACGGCAAAGCAGATCGAGTGCTCGGAGCTGCCCTGCGAGATCATGATCACCGAGATACCCGCGTCGCGCAGCGCGCCGAACAGTCGCTGCGCGGTGCCGGGGACGCCGATCAGTCCCGTTCCCTCGAGGTTGAGCAGCGCGATCGATTCGACCGTCGCCAAACCCTTCACCGCGAAGCCGAGCGACGGGCCGGCGTGGATGCGTGTGCCTGCGAGCTCGGGCTTGAACGTATTTCGAATGAAGATCGGCAGGCCACGCTCGACGGCCGGCGCCATCGTGCTGGGATGGATCACCTTGGCGCCGAAGTAGGCGAGCTCCATCGCCTCATCGTACGAGAGCGTGTCGAGCACGACCGCCTCCGGCACCAACCGTGGGTCCGCGCTCATCACCCCGTCGACGTCGGTCCATATATGGATCTCCGCCGCGTCGAGCAGCGCCGCGAAGATCGAAGCGCTGAAGTCGCTGCCGTTGCGACCCAGCGTCGTGGCGACGCCGTCAGGCGTCGACGCCACGAATCCGGTGATCACGAGTGTGGCGGCGGGGTCGTCGTGTGCCGCGAGCCAGGCGTCCAGTCGTTCGCGCGAGGCGCGCCAGTCGACGTGCGGGATGGCGCCGTCCCACGCGACGACGAGCACGTCGCGCGCGTTGAGCCAGCGCGCCGGCAATCCGCGAGCGAGGAGATGCTCGGCCAGGATCTGCGCCGACCAGACCTCGCCGTACCCCGACACGAGGTCGAACACTTCGCGCGACGAGCGGTGGAGGAGCGTGCTGGCGTGGAGCACGTCACCGATCTCGGCGAGGTCGCGCGCGATCGCGGCCCCGATCCGTCCGGCGGTGTCGCGCGGCACCAGCGCTTCGACGGTGTCGAGGTGGCGGCGACCCAAGTCGTCGAGCGTCGGCGCGTATCCCGGGCCTTCGGAACCAGCGAGCTCCACGGCGCGGAGCAGACCATTCGTCACGCCGCTCATCGCCGAGACGATGACGGCGCGCCGCGGCGCCGGCCAACTCGCTACGATGTCGCCGACGCGGCGAAAGCACTCCGCATCGGCCAGGCTCGTGCCGCCGAACTTGTGAACCGCCGGAATGCTCACGGAGCGGTCGCGGGTCCGCGCGGGAACGGCGCGTCACGCATCGCCGCGTTATAGGCGAATGCCGCGAAAATCACCGCGCTCTGCGCCACGTCTTCGGCGCGCGTGCGCTCCATGGTATCCATGTTCGTGTGATGGATGCGCACGTCATAGTCCTTGTATTCCTGAATCGGATTGAAGCCCGGCACGCCGACGGCGATGAAACTCAAATGGTCGGTGCTGCCGATGCCGGCGCGAACGTTCTTGCGCATGCCGGCATCCTTGAACGGCTCGAGCCATGAATCGAAGATTGCTTTCGCGGCGTCGTTGCCTTCGGTAAAGAATCCGTAGACGGGACCGTAGCCGGGATCGATGTTGAGATAGACCGACATCTTCTCGCGCGCGGCGCGATTCGCGTCGCCGGCCAGATGCTGCGCCACCCAGGCGCGCGAGCCATAGAGGCCCTGCTCTTCGCCACCCCAGAGCGCCACGCGAATCGTGCGTCGCGGCTTGGCGCCGATCGCGTGGAGGATGCGCATCGCCTCGAGCACCGTCACGGCGCCGTCGGCGTTGTCGGTCGCGCCGGTGGCGGCGTGCCACGAATCGAGATGCGCCCCGATCATCACGACTTCGTCCTTGAGACGTGGATCGCTCCCGGGCAGCTCGGCGATCACGTTGTATCCGCTCGTGTCCTGCGTGAAATAGCGTCCCTGCACGTTCACGCGAACCGTCGTCGGCACGTGATTCTGAATCAATCGGAGCAGGTTGTTGTACTGCTCGCCGGCGACGACCACGGTCGGCACGCCGGTCGCTCCGGCGTCGCGCGTCTGGAGGAAGATCGTGCCATGCTCGCCGCGGCTCGGCTTGAGCACCGCGCCCACGCCGGCGTCATGGAGGATTTGCGCGATGCGCTGGGCCTCGCTCTGGCCGCCGCGCCCGCCGCCCCGGCCGCCGCCGATCGGTGGCGCCGGCCGATACACGTCGGGCGGCGCGTTCGGCGCCGTGGGGTTGATGCGATCCTCGCGGATGAAAGTCGTCATGAGCGGCTGGGTGAGTACGATCTTGCCGCGCAGCGACGAAGCGATCCTGGCCAGTGAGTCGGCCGGGATGCCGGCGATCACGACGGGTGTTCCCGTGACGTCGCCCGATGTCGATGGCGACCAGGCATCCGGATACCCGATCATCGGTGCGTAGCGCGGCGCCCTCATCTCGAGCGAGAACTTCTCGAGCTCCCAGCCGCGGCCGAACGGCCACGATTCCATGTGCGTGTTCTGCAGTCCCCAGCCGGCGAGGTGGTCGCGCGCCCAGGTGGCCGCGCGCATGTACGCGGGCGATGCGGTGAGCCGCGGGCCGATCACGGTGGCGAGCGTATCGAGCATCGCCCAGGCGTGCGAGCGATTCAGGCCTTCGTCGCGGATCTTGGCGATCATTGCCTGATCGACCGACTCCTGCGCGAACAAGCCGGCTGGAACGAGCGCGAGCGCGGCAATCAGCGACGTGGACCAGCGGGAGCGTGGGGACATGGAGCCTCGTGGTAATGGGTGCCGACGGAGAATTAGAATCAGCCGCGCGGCGCGGCGGTAGACCGGCCGCGCGCGCGGCTCTACCGTTTGTCGAATGTCATACGCCGATTTTCTCGCCTTTCGCCGGTCTGTGCCCCGCCCGCCGCGACTCGAGCGGCAGACCGTGCGCGCGCGCGGGATCGACTTCGCGGTGTTCACGAGTCCGCCGGCCGGCGACGCGCCGCCCGTCCTGTGCATCAACGGCGGAATGATCTACGACCACTCGATGCTCTGGCCGGCGCTGTCTCCGCTCGCGTCGCGACGCCAGGTCATTCTGTACGATCAGCGCGGCCGCGGTGCGTCGTCGGCGCCGAGCGACCCGGCGGCCTCGTCGATCGAGGACGACGGCGACGACGTCGTCGCGCTTCGTCGCGCACTCGGCGTGCGTCGATGGGACGTGCTCGGCCACTCGTGGGGCGGCGGCATCGCGATGCTCGCGGCGTCGGCGGATCCAGCGGGCGTTCGGCGATTGGTGCTCGTGGATCCGGTAGGTCCGACGAGCGATTGGATCGCTCCTCTGCGTCGCGCGGTCCTCGCACGTCTGACCGGCGCGCAGCGCGATGCGGTAGAGAGCATTCCTGAAGAAGCGCTGTTCACACCCGACCCCGCGCTGCACGCGAGATACGCTCGCGCGGTGTATCCCGCGTGGTTCGCGGACCACGACCTGTCAAGTCGTTTTACACCCCCCGTGGCGCTCAGCGAAACGGGATCTGTTGTCCTTGCTCGACTTCGGCACCGAGGATACGATTGGCGCCCGCGCTTGCGTGCCCTTTCCGCCGCCACATTCGTCGTACATGGCGAGGAGGACGTCTTACCGCCAGCAGTTTCGCTCGACCTTTCGTATAAGCTTTCTAATGCCCGTCATTGTGTGATTCCCTCCTCCGGGCACATGCCATTCTGGGAAGCGCCAGACCGTTTCTTTTCGCTGATCGAATCCTTCCTGTCGTAAATCCACAGTCGTACAAGCAGCAACCCACCGGTTTCTCCGGCATGCAGCGAGCAACCCTCCCCCTTCTCTCGCTCGCGCTGGGAGCGTCCCTCCTCAGCGTGTTCCGCGCGTCGACGACGCGCGCCGCGGCGCCATTGCCAGTGCGCTACGACGCGACCGCCGCGGGGAGGATCTCGCGCCGCTTCGATACGGCGGACGCCGTCGCGACGCCGCGCGTCGATGAGCACGCGGCCGTGCTGCGTCGCATCAGAACGGCGCAGCAAGGCACCTACATCGCCGACATTCTGCTCGAGCGCGACTCGGCGCTCGCGCGCTGGCCCGACCGTCACGGCAAGCCGCTCACGGTCTGGATCCAGCCGGAATCACCCGTCCCCGATTTCCTGGCGACGTACACGGCGGAAGTCCGCGACGCGTTCCAGGAATGGGACGCGCTGCATCTCCCCGTGCACTTCACGTTCGTCGACGACTCGAGCAATGCCGAGGTGCACGTGACGTGGATCGATCGATTCACCGAGCCGATCAGCGGCCGCACGCGCTGGTCGCGCGACGACGCGTGGGCGATCACCGAAGCGAACATCACGCTCGCCGTGCACCACAGTTCGGGCGACCAGCTCGACGACGACGCGATGCGCGCGATGGCCCTCCACGAAATCGGCCATCTGCTGGGGCTCGATCACACGACGGACAGTCTGAGCATCATGGCGCCGCGCGTCCGCGTGCGCGAGCTGTCCGAGGCGGACCGCGCCACGGCGCGGTTGCTCTACGCGCTGCCGGCCGGCTCCGTCCGCTGACCCGTGGCCGCGCTGCGCGCGGAAAGGCTGGTCTACGTCGCGTTCGCCGCGTTCGCCGTCTTCGTCGGCGAGCAGGTCTGGGAACAGCGACATCACCTGGCCGAGCGGCTCGGCGATTCGTTCGTCGATGAGCAGGACACGATCCGGCGCGACATCGTTCTGCCGCCGGACTACCGAGTCGTCTCGCCGCGACAGCCCGACGTCGTGACATCGACCGTCGTCGCGCCGCAGCATGTCGCCGCGCCCGACCGTGATCCCGCGCAGATCAGCGCCCGCCTCGCGCTCACGAGCGGAACGTACATGTCGGACATGCTCGCCGACCTCAAGCGCTCCCTCGTCCGCTGGCCGGACCGATCCACCGACGGTCTTCGCGTGTGGGTGCAGTCGGTCACGAACATCCGCGACTGGGACGTACGCTACGCCGAGATGGCGCGCGAAGCGTTCGCCGATTGGGCGGGCGACGGCGTGCCGCTTCGCTTCGATTTCGTTCTGGACTCGACGCACTCCGACGTGCAGATCATGTGGACGGATCGGTTCCCGGCGATCGCCGGCCGGCGCGTGGGGTCGACGCGGCGCACCACGGACCAGAACGGCTGGCTCGTCGGCGCGGAGATCATCGTCGCGGTGCACGACAGCGCCGGCACGATGCTGATGCCGTGGGATCTCGCCGGAATCGTGCGCCACGAGGCGGGACACGCGCTCGGCCTCGGGCACTCGCGCGACTCCACGACGAAGATGTACCCGGTCGAGTTCAAGCACGACATCACCGACGCCGATCGCGCCACTCTGCGCCTGCTGTACTCGCTGCCGCCCGGTCCGGTTCCGTAGCGGGCCGGAACCGTTTTTGCCCGGACTGCCGGCATGCGAACGCCGGCAGGCGACAGGCAATTCGACATCGCGATCGTGGGTGGCGGGCCGGCGGGCCTCAGCGCGGCGATCTGGTCCGCGCGCTACCTGCACTCCGTCGTGCTCGTGGACAGCGGCGATCCCCGCAACTGGGAGACGCGCTGTATCAACGGCTTTCTCGGCTTCGAGGGCATCCGCCCTCCCGATTTGCGCGCCAGCGGCCGCGACTTGTGCCGCCAACTCGGCGTCGATCTGGTGGACGCGATCGTCCTGCACGTCGAGCATCTGGGCGAGGAGGATTTTGCGCTCTGCCTCGAGGGCGGCGACCGCATTCACGCGCGACGATTGCTGCTCTCGATCGGCATTCGCGACGTGTGGCCGGACATCCCTGGGCTCGCCCACGTGTACGGCGCCAACGCGCACGTCTGCCCCGACTGCGACGGCTACGAGTCACGCGGGAAGAAGGTCGTCGTCGTCGGCAACGGGCGCCGCGCCGTGGGGTTGGCGCTCAACCTCGCCACGTGGACCGACGACATCATCATTTGCACGAACGGGCGCCCCCCCGAGCTCGACGAGCAGGAGTACTGCGACAAGCTCGACGCCTTGAACATCCCAGTGCTCACCGAGCGCATCGAGACGGTTTGCTACGAAGGCAGCACGATCCACTGCCTCAAGCTCGCCGACGGAATGCAGCTCGACACCGACAAGCTGTTCTTCACGCTCGCTCAGTACCCCGCGGA
>DATJHY010000093.1:0-54781 GCA_035493635.1 Gemmatimonadaceae bacterium
CCGGAATGCCGAGCGCGGCATACACTTTTTTGGCCGCAGTCCACACGGTCGCCGGCGGCGCCGCGACAGTGGTCGCTGACGAGCGGGGACGCTCGGCGAGGAGGATTCCCGAGCTCGGATCGACGAGGATCGTCGCCTGCCGAGGCGTCGTTTCTTCATGTGGCGTGCCGGCGCTGGCGCAAGCGCAGGCGGCGAGCACCAGGAGGCTGTGAGGGAGTGGGAAGGAACGACGCATCGCTAGCTCGATGAAGAGTTTAGAAACGGTCTGTTGTAGAGCTCAGATAAGATGCATCCGGGACACGACGGCGAAAGACCTCAAGCAAGCGCGTTCGCAGCGATCGGCAGGATTACGCGAGCCCATTCGGCGTACATTGCACCGGAAGGATGCAGGCCGTCGGGCGCCAGAAGCTCGGGCTCGGAGGCCGCGCGCCGCGAGATCGGCGTCACGTCGATGAACGCTGCTCCGACTTGCATCGCCTGGTCGCGTACCGTCTCGTTGAAGAGGTCGATCTCCGCCGAGATTCGCGTCCGATTCCGGTCGCGACCGAACGGCGTGACCCCCCAATCCGGAATGGAAACGACGATGACGCGCGACGCGCGGTGGCTGGTGAATCCCAACGCGCGGCCGAGCAGCGGTCCGAAGCGTTGGCGAAACTCGTCAGCCGTTCGCCCGCGGTATTGATCGTTCACACCGATGAGCAGCGTCACGAGATCATACGCCCCGCCGAGACCGGCGCCATCGATTCCCGACGAGAGTTCATCCGTCGTCCAGCCGGTTCGAGCGACGATGGTCGGCGGCGCGACGTCGACACCGCGCGCACGAAGCATCGCCGCCAGACGCAACGGCCAGCGCTCGTCAGGCTCGACCGCCTCGCCGATCGTGTAGGAGTCGCCCAGCGCCAGAAGCCGCACCGGCGGCTGCGGCGCGTTCGGCGTCACGGCTTCACGTAGCCGTTGAAGACGAGGTCCGCGTACGTGCGGACCTCGCCGGCGGCGACGCGCTTGAGGAACGAGTCGATCGGCTCGATCATCGACGTACTCAGCGAGAAACGTCCCGGCACGTACAGTGGATGCGTCATCCCGAAGCGGCCGAAATAGCTGCGAATGATGACGCTGGCGCTGTCGCGCGGCAGCGCTCTGACGTTCCGCGCATACTCGTCGAAGCCACCATCGCGGTTGATCAGATACTGCTCGACGTTCGACAGATAGAATGCCGAGACCACGAGGCCGCGCTCGGACGCGTACGCGGCGATGGCGCGCACCGCCTTGTCACCGGCGACGTTGCCGACGACCGGTACGATGCGATCGTGCGCCTGCATCGTGCGGACGAATTGAAACGCGTCTTCGTCGGCAAGATAGCCGATCGTGCGACCGGAGCGATCGGTGGCGACGATGAGCTGCGCAAGGGACGGGTAGTCCATGCGATTGTTGCGCCCCAGGCTCGAGTAGCGAGTCTCCAGGCCGTCAGCGACGAATTGCGCGCGATAACGGTCGATCATCGCCCGGTCGCGTCCGTCGAGCGGGATCCTGAAGCCCGTGATGCGCGCGTTACTGGCTTCTCGTGCCGCGGCGACGGTGGTGGATTCGGTCGGAGTCCTTTGCAGGTACTCGATGATGGACCCGATCGAGCGCCCGGACCACTGGTCCGCATCAGGCGGGAACGGCTTTCCGAGAAGGAGACAGAGATACTCGAGCCGGTTGCGCGAAAGCGCGAACAGCGACTTGAACAGGAGGTGCTCGAGCATGTTGTCGCGCCGCACGTCGATCACAAACGCGATCGACGGACGGATGAGCGCGACGTAGGAGAAGTTCTGGTCCGGGCCCACGCCGACGTACACACCACCGCGCACGCCGACTTTGGCGAGCTGGCCGCTCACGAACAGGTACGACGACTCGTTGGTGATGATGTTGTCGGAGTCGAAGTAGCCTCCCGGCTCCGACAGCCGAGCAACGAGACCGGCGAAGGTCGTGTCCGCCGCACGCTGCGCTCGAGCGCCGCCCGCGTGGAGCGACAGCGCCGACGCGAACAGCAAGACGCGGATTACACGCGCGCGCGAATGTCGCGCCGAGGGCGCGGTGGACCGGCGGTCAGTCAAGGCCGAGGAGTCCGGCAAGCTGCATCGCATTGTGCGGCGCATGCACTTTGGCGTCGTTGTCGAAGTACACATAGGCGGCTCGGCCGTTCCCGCCGCGCATCCATCCCGCGATTTTCGATGCCCAAGTCTCCAGTTCCGCATCGTCGTAGTCGCTGGCGTAAATCGCCGTCGAACCGTGAAGCCGAACGTACACGAAATCCGTCGTGATCGCTTCCGAGTACGCGAATTTGCCCGCCGTATCCGCGATCACGAGCGCGCAGTCGTGGGCGCTCAGCAACTCGTAGAACTCTTCGCAGAAGTACGACGGGTGGCGGACCTCGAACGCGTGACGATAGTGCACCGATTCGGCGGCGGCGACCAGGGCGCCGCGTGCCAGTCTGTGGTCGTGTTGTCTGGCTACAGCCTCGGCATCGGCCGAGGAGCGCGGCAACGACCGCATGAAGCTGTCGAGCCGATCGGCCTCGAAGCGATAGGTGGCCGGAAGCTGCCACAGGAACGGACCCGTCTTGCGCCCGAGCGCGAGAACTCCGCTCGCGAAAAAATTGCCGAGGGCGGCTTCGCAATTCCGGAGCTTGAGATTGTGCGTGATGAAGCGCCCGCCTTTGATCGCGAACGTGAATCCTTCGTCCGGCACTTCGCGCGACCACCGCTCGAACACGGCCGGCGACTTGAGGCTGTAGAAGGTGCCGTTCAATTCGACGGAGTTGAACACGCGGCTCGCGAAGGCAAGCCATTGGCGTCGCGGAACGCCGGGCGGGTAGAAGCTGACACGCCACGTCGGATAGTCATAGCCGGACGTTCCGACGAATACGCGACGCACCAGCCTAGGCTTTCGACTCCTGAGTCACCACGAGACGAAGCTGTGACAGAAACGCCGCCGGGCCAGCGCCGTCGGGCAGTGCCGCGAGCGCGCGTAGCGCCTCTTCCTCGCGCACCGCGAGACCCGCGCTGATGGTATTTGGATCGACGCCGACGCGCTGGAACTCGTTCAGCAAATTCTCGAAACGCTTTGTTTGTGACATGCGCCCCCTCCGATCAGCCGTCTGCCGATCGGGCAGTGGATCGCCGTACGATGAGCCCGCCGAGCAAACTGCGTTCCCGCGCTGGACTTCGGAAGAGGGAATCCCCGTCGAAAATGCAAAAACGGCCGACCCGGGTGGGTCGGCCGTTCGGTCGGAAAGCGAGTTGGGCTAGCGCCCGATGCTCAACAGGACCGCAGTGACCGCAGCGGCCGCCACGATCAGCGCAGTGGCGGTTGCGACCGCGGCGCCAGGGGTGACGACGAACTCACGCCGCCACCACGGGGTGATGACCGAAGGCGCTGTCTGCGGCAACGCATCCATGATGCGCGCCTGGACGTACGCCGGAGTCTGCATGCGGCGACGTCGCTCGACTTCGCCGCTGATCTGCTTCCAGAACTCCACGTCGTGGCCGCCGTCCGCCTTGCGGGCGCTGGCCTCGGGGAGCTCACCATCGAGCCACGCGTGCACTGCCGGTGCGAGCACACGGGCGTCTTGTTCCTGATGACCTAGCGGCACTTCCCGATCCGCGAGCGGACGCTCGGATTCGGAGCGTCGAGGCGCGCGGTGGTAGTGACCGTCGAACCCGCCAAGGCCGTCGTCGGAGCGGAGATCGTCTACCATTAGGCGTACTTTTCCTCTAAGAGTGCTTGGAGAGCTTCACGCGCGCGATGTACGCGCATCTTCAGCGCCCCGACTGTGGTGCCGAGTAAGTCGGCCATCTCTTCGTACGAGCGGCCCTCGACGTGCTTCATGACGAACGCCTCGCGCAACGACGCGGGAAGCGTCGCCAGCGCTCGGTCCAGATCACTGCGCAACTCCGTGCGGTCGAGCTCTTCGTCCGGAGTAGCGTAGGCCGACGGCTGATCATCTTCGTCATAGCTCAGATGAGACCGACGGATGTTCTTCAACCAGTCCTTGCAACCGTTCGCGACGATCCTGAAGACCCAGGCATCGAAGCGTCCGCGAACTTCCGCGAGGTGTTGATACGCCTTGATGAAGCTGAGCTGCAGAATGTCTTCCGCTACGTCCGGACTACCGGTCATGCACAAGGCATGTCGGTACAGCGGATCGCTGTAGCGCGCGATCAGTGTCTTGAACGCGTCGCGATTACCAGCAAGAACGCGTTGGATCACTAGTTGATCAGTGTTTTCCTGATCAACAATGGTCTGATCAGCCCGCAGGGCTGTCTCCGTCGTCTTCACGACAACAGAGTAACGCTCTTTCCGCGCTTCGGACAGGGCGCGTGCCCCGGCTCGCGGTTGGACGAGGGTAGCCACGTTGGTAAGACGAAACGGTCGTGGCCTGGTAACACTTTTTCCAGAAACTGGCTCGCAAGGTCGCCGGCGAGGGGTTAGTCAGGCCGATGTGCCCTGGATCACGGCGAAGGCATCCCATGCACGTTTCCTGATCAACGCGCCGTGCTCATCGAGGCCCGGCGGCGCGAAACGCACCGTTCCCGGAACACTCGGCGCGACGCCAGTGAGCGGCGACGCGGCCGTATTCCGAAGCGCATCGAGCACGGATTTCACCACGCCATTGGGCACGCCAACCCTATCGAGCTCAGAGCTCCAGTGCGCGGCGGGTCGCGTCGCGAGCCGCTCGGCGAATGCCGCGACGATGCGATCACGATGCTCGATCCGTCCGGCGTTAGTCGCCAGGCCCCAATCGTCCGCGAGTGATGCAAGTCCGAGAGCGCGAGCGCACGCCAGCCACTGCGCATCACTTCCGACAGCCACCACGATCGGACGGTCCGCGGCATGAAAGAGCTGGTATGGAACGAGGTTCGGATGGGCGTTGCCCCAACGCCGCGCGTCGCGCCCAGTGAGGAGCGTGTTCTGGGCAACGTTTACTAGCGCGGCGCGCGCGCTGTCGGCCAGCGATATCGTGATCCGGCCACCCACGCCCGAGCGGACGCGCCGCACGACCGCCGCGAGGACGCTGATCGCCGCGTCCTTCCCCGCGATCACGTCCGCCAGGGCGACGCCGACTTTCATTGGATCACCGTCCGGTACGCCGGTGATTGCCATCCAGCCGCATTCCGCCTGGGCCACAAAGTCGTACCCGGGGCGATCGCTGTCAGCACCAAAGCCGGTGATGGTGCACCAGACAAGTTCGGGTCGGCGGGCGCAGATCTCATCGGGCGACAGTCCCCTTCGCTCGAGCGTGCCGCGTCGAAAGTTGTCGACCACCACGTCCGCAGTGTCGATCAGGCTTGCCACGAAGCCGCGATCGTCGGCGCGATCGAGATCGGCCGCCAATCCCAGCTTGTTACGGTTGATACTCAGATAGTAGGCGCTGTCCCCGCGGTCATCGAAGGGCGGTCCCCAACCGCGAGTCTCGTCGCCTGACCCTGGCCGTTCGACCTTGATGACGTCGGCGCCGAGGTCTCCGAGCAGCATGGTGCACAGCGGCCCGGCGAGGACGCGGGTGAGATCGAGTACTTTGAGACCTTCTAGCATTACATGTCGTTATTCTGTCGTGTTAGAATGCCTATAGTGTTCTAAATTCTTCCAGGTTCTGAGCCTTGGACGATGGCTCAACAGCACCTTGAATCTGCCTTGCGTAGCTAACGTAGAATCATATACTTCCGCCGTCTGACCCTTTTGGGCCGCGCGAAGATAGCTGGCTCCCGCAAGAGGGACAACGCTGCCCCTCGACCAGCCGTTCCGTTTCCCAAGCCGCCTTCTCAGGTTATTTGAATCATGGTGGAGAAGCATCGCCCGTCCGAACCTGCCGACACGCCGACGCCACCCGCCGAGCAACCGCGGCGCGCCCCCGGGCATCGTGGCGCCGACATGCGGGACACCGTCGCGGAGCTCGCCGAGCGCGCTCAGCTGATCAGCCAGGAAGCGGGCAGCAAGGTTGCCGCGGCAATGAAGGACGTGATCGGCGCCGCCGCCGGGATCACCGGTTTCGCGATCGAGAGCGCGCGGGATCTCGTGCAGTTCATGGTTCGCCGCGGCCAGATGACACCGGAAGAAGGCGACAAGCTGATTCGTGAGGCGGAGGCGGCGCACGACAAACGGCCGGCCAGCGAGAAGGCCAAGCCGACGGCAACGAAGATCGCGGCCGAACGCGCGGCCGCCGCGAAAGCCGAAGCCGCGGCCCGTGCCGCCCAGGCGGTGGCCGCGTATCGCGCCGCGCCGCCCCGGCCAATCGCGTCCCCGAGTTCGCCGTCGCCGAACGGTGCCAAGGCCAACGCCAAGATGCCGCCCCACGCCGCGAATACGGCCAAGGCGGCCGCGGCGGCTCCGGCGCCCAAATCCGCCGAGAAAAAAGTCACCGCCAAAGCGGTGAAGGCCTCGAAGCCCGCGGCGACGAAGGCCGCAAAGCCCGCCAAGGCGGCCAAGAAGAGTAAAAAGCGTTAGCGCCGCGCCGCGCCCTCGCCGGCCAGGCGGCGCATAAGCACCAGCTCGAGCAGTTCGCGCACGGCCGCGGGATCGGGGATTCTGAATTCGGCGCTCGTCTCGTGCGCCGACGCATCCTCGCCGACCCGGATCGTCACAGACGCCGGGGCGCGGTCTCGAAGCGCGCGGAACATGTCTTCGTCAGTGCTGTCGTCGCCCGCGGCCAGTAACGACGTGCCATCGCCGAGCCCGCCGAGCGACGTCGCGAGATCGACTGCCGCGCTGCCTTTGTCGATTCGCACCGGCGGTCGCAGCTCGAGAATCTTCTTACCGTGGGTGACGACGAGGCCGAACTCTCGCGCAATCGCATGGACATCGTCGGCCAGTCGCGCAATCGCATCAGGGCTGGCGAGACGATAGTGGACGCTGAGTGTCCAGCGCTTGTCTTCGACAACCACGCCGGGCACGTGTTGAGCGAGCTCGAATGCACGCGCGCCCGCCGCACGCACGACCGGCGCGAATCGCCCGACATCCCCGCGCACGCCTGGAGGCTGACCGGGCGGTGCCACTTCGAAACCGTGGTTGCCGATCGTCCACAGCTCCGGTACGCCGACGAGCCGGCGAGCATCCTCGACGCTGCGTCCAGAGATCGCTGCGACGTGCACGTCAGGCAGCCGCGCGAGATCGCGCAACACTCGCTGCGTGGCCGCGGGTACGATGGCGACGTCGGGCCGCGGCGCGATTGGCGAGAGCGTGCCGTCGATGTCGAGCAGAAGCATGAGGGGCCGACCGTCGAGTCGACGCGCCAGTTCCGGCGTCATCGGCAGGGCGGGACGCGTCATCTCACACCGGCACGGGCTGGCTCTGCTGCAGTCCCATGATCTCGGTCGCGCGTTCCAGAATCGCGTCGAGCCAATCGAAGATCGTCGAATTGTGCAGCTGCCGGCGCATGCGGTGCATGCGCCGGCGCCGCTCCTCGCTCGACATCTCGAGCGCCGAGCGGATTGCCGACACGAAGCCGTCGATGTTGAACGGGTTGATCAAGATCGCGCCTTCGATCTCTTCAGCCGAGCCGGTGAAGCGACTGAGGATCAGGACGCCGCGCTCGTCGAGCTGGCAGGCGACGAATTCCTTGGCGACGAGATTCATACCGTCCTGCAGCGACGAGACGATGCAGAGATCTCCCGCGCGATACACCGCGGCCAACAGATCGGAATCGACGTTTTCGTTGATGAGGACGATCGGCGTCCAGTCCGCCGTCTTGAATCGCGCATTGACCGCGATGATCGACTGAATGACCTCGCGCTCGAGCGTGTTGTACGCGGGCAGATCGGTGCGCGACGGTGTGCACACGAAGATGAAGGTAAACCGCTCGCGCAGTTCGGGTGATTCGGTCCACAGCGTCTCGAGCGCGCGGATGCGCTCGGGAATACCCTTGGTGTAATCGATACGGTCGACCGAGACGCCGAGCTGGCGGGTGCCTTTGACATAGCGGTCGCGGAGCGTCTTGACGCGCGCCACGCTGTCGTCGGAGACAGCCATGTGCTCGAAGCGCTCGACGTCGATGCTGATGGGAAACGCCCCGACATGCACGGTGCGATCGCGAAACGTCACGGTCTGGCTGCCATGATCTACACGCGCTTCGGGAACGTAGCGCGCCACGCAGTCGAGGAAGTTGTCGGCGTATCGGTCGATCTGGAACTCGAGCAGATCGTTGCCGAGAAGTCCTCGCAGCACTGCCTCGTGCGTTCCGGCCGGGAGCAACCGCAGGATGTCGGGCGGCGGAAAGGGAATATGCCAGAATTGGTGAACGAACAGCGATGGCCGCATGGCGCGCAGGAACTCGGCGGCCAGCGCGAAATGATAGTCCTGAATCCAGGCCATTGCGCGTCCCGTGCAGCGTTCCGCTTCGTCGGCCACGGCGTGGGCGAAGCGCAGGTTGACGGCGCGGTAGCGCTCCCAGTACTCCGTGCGGAACTCGAAGTGCTGGATGAGCATGTGACACAGCGGCCATAGTGCGCGGTTTGCAAAACCGTGATAGTAGCCGTTCACGTCGGCTTCATTGAGCCAGACGCGGCGAAGCGTGTAGCAATTCTCGTCTGGAGGCACAGCCACGCGGCCAGTCTCGTCGGCGACGTCGTGGTCGGCGGTGCCCGAGCCCCAGGCGACCCACGTTCCGTGCGTGCGACGCATGGTGGGGTCGAGTGCGGTCACGAGGCCGCCCGCAGGCTGCTTCACCTCGACTCCGTGCGGCCCTCGCATGTGCTCGTAGGGCTCGCGATTGGACACGAGAATGAACTTGCAGTCGTTCAGGTAATGCGTGAAATCGGGCATGATGTAGATGACACACGGCAGCAACAGCCATGCCCGCTGACGTCGAGTCTGTTTGGCGATTGGCGAATCACGATGCGTGGAATACGTTTAGCGCGATCTCTGCCACCTGCCATGCCGCAACTCACATCGCGATCGACGTCACCGCTGCCCGCTCGCGCCGCGTGAGCGCAAAGATCGTCACGCGCGCGCCCACGCGCATCGATTTTGGCGGTGGGTGGACCGACGTGCCGCCCTACTCCGACGAGATGGGCGGCTTCGTGTGCAATCTTGCGATCGCGCGTTATGCCACCGTGACGGTCGAACCACTCTCGAGCGCCATGCGCGGGAACGAGCACTCACACGTCGCGACGAGTGGAACGAGCGCCGACCGATCGATCGCCGAAGCGGCGGCGCGCCGCTTCGGGATGACAGACGCACGCATCGACGTGCAAAGCGATTTTCCGCTCGGCGCCGGCCTTGGCGGATCGTCGGCCGCTGGCGTTGCGACCGTGGCCGCGCTGGCCGCGGCGCACAATGAAGGAATGCAACCCTCGGAAATCGCCGAACTCAGCCGCGCGATCGAGATCGGTGATCTCCGAGTGCCCGGCGGCCGACAGGACCACTACGCCGCGGCGTACGGCGGCGCCCTCGGACTGCGCTTTTCCGCCGCGGGCGTGGAGGTCCGCCGGATCCCGCTCGACGAGGAGTTGCGCGCCGAGCTCGAACAGCGATGCGTCGTGATCTACACCGGCAAGAGTCGCATCTCGGGGGAAACGATCGAGGCGGTGCTCGGCGCGTATCGCAACCGCGAACCGCGCGTGTTGGCGGCCCTCGACCGCATGCGCGCAACGGCGGAGGCGATGGCCGAAGCGCTCGCCGCGCGCGACGTCGACGCGCTCGCCGACCTGGTCGCCGAGCAGTGGACGCACCAGCGATCGCTGCATCCGGCAATCCCGACACCGTTGATCGACGAGATCATCGCACGGGGCGCGGCCGCGGGCGCCATCGGCGCGAAAGCGCTCGGCGCTTCCGGCGGCGGATGCGTGCTGTTGATCGCCAAGCGCGGCACGAGCGACGAGGTTCGCGAAGCAGTGGCGGATCTTGGCGAGTTGCTGCCCATCTCCGTCGCCGTTCGGGGCGTGGAACGATGCCGATAGCCGTTGGCGACGCCGTGGCGCTGACGCGTGAACTGGTCCGCGTCGACTCGAGAAATCCATCGCTCGTGTCAGGCGCACCGGGCGAGGGACCGGTTGCGCGCGCGCTCGCGGACGTGCTGACGAGCTGGGGGTTTCGCGTCGAGATGCGCGATGTAGCCCCTGGCCGGCCGAACGTGATCGCGCGCGCCGGAGCGCCTGGCGGCCGGTCGCTGATGTTCAACGGACATCTCGACGTCGTCGGCATCGACGGAATGATCCACGCGCCGTGGGATGCCGAAGAGCGCAACGGTTCGATCTATGGGCGCGGCTCGTCTGACATGAAAGCCGGCGTGGCGGCGATGTGTGCCGCGGCGGCGCGCGTTTCGGCGACGATCGGCGGCGAAGTGATCGTCACCGCCGTCGTCGACGAAGAGTACGAGAGCATCGGCACGCGCGCGCTCGTCGACTCGGGCGTGCGCGCCGATGCGGCGATCGTCACCGAGCCGACGCGGCTGGCGATCATGCCCGCGCACCTCGGCTTCGTGTGGATGGACGTCACGACGCACGGTCGCGCGGCGCACGGCAGCCGTTGGGATCTGGGCGTGGACGCTATCCGGCACGCCGGTTTGGTGCTGGCGGAAATCGATCGCCTGGATGCCGAGGTGCTTCCGATGCGGGGACATCCGCTGCTCGGCCGGCCTTCGATACACGCGTCGTTGATCGAAGGCGGGACGGGAATATCGACCTATCCCGATCGTTGTACGCTGCGGCTCGAGCGACGCACGATTCCGGGAGAGAGCGACGCGCAGGTACGCCGCGAGATCGACGAGGCGTGCGAGCGAGCCGCTCGCGGCCGGCCGAATTTTCGCGCGGCCGTCGCGGTGACGTTCTCGCAGGCGCCGAGCGACGTCGCCGTCGACGCACCGGTGGTCGACGCGCTTTCCAATGCGCTGCGGTCGTGCGCCGAGGACGTTCGCATTCAAGGAATGAGCGCATGGACCGACGCGGCGCTGCTGAATGCCGCGGGGATCCCGGCGATATGCTTCGGTCCTGGCGACATCACGCTGGCGCACGCGGCCGAGGAGTACGTTTCGATGGATGAGATCGAGCGCGCGACGACGGTCTTGGTGAAGCTCGCGCAACGGTGGTGTGGAGGCGGTGGTCGCGAATGGCGCAGCTGACGCACGAACAGTACGAGACCCTGGAGCGCGCGGTGGCGAATGGCACGCGGATTGTTTTCCTCCGGCGGGGCCGCCGCGAGTATGTGGTGATCCCGCTCACATTGCGATTGGTCGACGGCCGCGAGGTCGTCCAGGCGCGGAATCCGACGACGGGCCACGACCTCACGATCTACCTCGACGAGGTGGACGGCGTCGAGGCGCTGCCGTGACGCGCGCCACTGGCGCGGAGGACGCCGCCGAACGTCCGCTCGTGGCGATTTACGCGGACGAGTCGTGCCTGGGTAACGGCCGGGAAGGAAGTAACCCCGGCGGGGCCGCGGGCGTCATCGAATATGGTCACCCCACGTCCGGCAAGCTCACGCGCTGCGACTACTGGGTATCGGAGCCGGCGACGACCAATAACCGGATGGCACTCCGCAGCGTGATCGAGGCGTTTCGTGGCATCTCACGGAAAGGGCGTCGATTTCGCGTGGCCTTCACCAGCGACTCGCAGTACCTGGTGAAAGGGATGAGCGAGTGGGTGTACGGGTGGATGGCGCGGGGTTGGAGGAAGAAGGACGGTCCGATTCTCAATCTGGAGTTGTGGATCGAGGCCGTCGAAGCAGTTCGAGGGCACGACGCGAGCTGGCACTGGGTTCGAGGGCACGAGGGGCACCCGCAGAACGAATACGCGAATTACCTGGCGACACGAGCCGCGCGAGAGCAGTCGCAGTCGAACGGAATCGTGGCGTCGATGTTCAACGAGTGGTTGGCAGCAGAGCGCGCGAAGGGACGCATGCACGGGCATCCCCAGCCGTTCCCGGATGCCGCGTCATTTCGAGCGCAGCGGCCGTATCCCACGGCGCGGCCGCCAACCCTTATCTAGTCCGTGAGCACGGACGGGTGGAACGATGAGGTGGTTAATCCTGGCATTGGTCATCGGCCTCGCGATGGGATATCACTGGGGCTATGACGAAGGATCGGCGGGTAAGAAGTCGGTGATGATGCGTACGCTCGACCGCTTCGGCACATCGAAGGTGAAGGACATGCAGGAAGCCCGCGAAAAGCGCGTCGAGGAAGCGAGCAAACCGTAAGCGATCGGGGTGAACGGGATGGGGACTGGGGCGACGAAAGGGATGGACGCGGTCGAGCGGATGTATCGCCATCTGGTGCGAACAGTGCGCTCCCGCTTTCCACAGTATCTCACGCAGCCGTTCACCGTCGCTGATCTGTACCAGACGATCCTTCCGTATCGCCTCCACCGTCGCGAGCTGGGCCTCGAGACCAACGAGGACTACGAGATCACGTTGACCGAGCTGCTCTCGGGCGCGCGCGACTACCTGATCGTGGACGACCAGATGCGCGACGCGCTGCGCGCCGAGCTTGCGACTGCCAACCCGGACCCGACCGCGTTCAAGCAGTACGCCGCTGCGTCCCTGTCGCTCTCTCCGACCGCGCTGCGCGGCCTGGAGGCTGGTCCGTCCGGAGCCACGACGCCACAGCGTCCGACGCTGGTTCCCACTCCGGTGGTCAAACCGACGGCACCGTCGTCGATTGGCTCGACCGAAACTCCGCGCGCGACGACGCGCACGCCGACCGGACCACGCGTCGTGGTGCCGCAAAGCGGCGAGCGGTGTACGGCCTGCAACGAAGAATTGCCGCCCGGCCGGCCGATCACGTTCTGTCCGCATTGCGGCCACGATCTGACGACGCTGAACTGCCTGGCATGCGGCTCGGAGCTCGAGGTCGGCTGGAAATTCTGCCCCACGTGTGGGCGGCCCGTGGGCGGGGGAACCACACCGCCGCGTTGACGGAACGGCGCCGCTTGGCGGGTGTAGCGGCCGGTGGCGAGCCCCGCTTTTGCATTGTGGTACGATGCGGAAGCCACGACCTCAGCGGTGAGTCACCAATGATGAGCGAGACATTCTCCTATCGGCGCGCCGCGGCCCGACCGGGCGCGCGCAGCTGTGCGATCGTGGCCGGCCTGGTACTCGCGGCAGGATGCGCGACGGCCGGCGCGGGTTCTTCGACCAGCTCTTCGGGCACCGTTCCCACGACGTCGACCGGCACCACCGCCGACCGCGCGTGGCGCGTCACGACCAAGGAGCACGTCGATCTCTGGCTGCACGGGTTCGCGCTGCTGACCAGCGACACTGGACGCGTTCCGTTCTTTGCGCGCGGGTACAAGCAGCAGATCACGGCGCTCAAGCGGCAGCGAAACGTCTACTCGCAACTCGACGCCAACCAGCAGCAGTTGTCGCAGCGCTTCGCCACGAATCCGGCGCTCACGAACGCGCAGTTTCTCGCGATGTACTTCCCGTCGCTGCAGGAAATCGTGAACGCCACGGATTACTTCATACGGTCGGGGGGCAATCCGCGTGCGTCGAGCGACCCTCAGATCCAGCAGGAGATCGCGCTCATGGCGTCGGTCTTCCCCACCTCGGCCGATCGTGACTGGGTAAGGCTGTTCGTGCAGAGCCTTCAGGACGAGAGCAGCCGCTTCTACCATGATTACTGGACCTCCGAGCAGCGCACACGCGGGGCCGCGTTCGCGGAGGTGAACCAGTTGTGGGTGGGACAGTACTATCAGAAGTTCGCGCGCTTTCTCAACAACACGCAGCAAGCGTCCGGCGAGATGATCCTCTCGCTGCCGCTCGGCGGCGAGGGGCGCACGATCAACGACAGCAAGCAGGCCAACGCGATCGCGGTGGACTTTCCGCGGACCGTCGACGCCGCACCGGAAGCGCTGTACACGTTCGCGCACGAGATCGTCGCGCGGCTGGTCGAGGAAGCGATCCAGGACAACACCACGCCTGCCGACCAGCGCTCCGGCGCCACGTCAGGCTACACAGGGATCGGCGCGGTTCGCGGCGGAGCGCTGCTTCTCCAGCGCGTGGCGCCGAATCTCGTGCCGGGGTATATGCGGTTCTATCTGCAAACAGCCGGAGCGACAGCGCCAAGCGGCGATCCCACGGCCGCGTTCGCGGCGGCGTTCCCGCTGCCGCAGGCGATACTGACGAGCCTCAGCCGACAGATCGACGTGGTGCTGGGCGGGATCTGAGGCGCGGTGAAACCGGCCGATCGCGAGATCGTTAGGTTTCTGTGATACAGGCCGTCACCCCGCTATGCCAGACTCGCCCGTCCCGCGTCCGCCCGCCCCGCGCCTCGATCGTTCCGCGCTCGAGCGCGTGTTGGCGCGCGCCGCGGAGTTGCAGGGGACGAGCGGCGATCCCGGCGATCAGTCCGAGGAGTTCACCGAAGACCAGCTGATCGAGCTCGGCAAGGAAGTCGGGCTTTCGCCGCAGGTGCTTCGGCAAGCGCTCGCGGAAGAGCGTACCCGTTCGGTGTTACCGGAAGACGAACACGGACTGGGCGCCAGGCTGTTCGGGCCGTCGCGCGTCTCGGCTGCGCGAACCGTCAACGGCAAACCGGGTGACGTGCTGGCAGCGATCGACGCGTGGATGCAGCGGCAGGAACTGCTCATCGTGAAGCGGCACCACTCGGACCGAATCGTCTGGGAGCCGCGCCGCGACTTTTTCGTGGGGGTCAAGCGCGCGCTCCGTGTGGGCGGTCGCGACTACGCGCTGTCGCGGGCATTCGAGGTCGCGGCGACCACCATCGCCGTGGACGACTCGCGCGTGCACGTCGCGCTGGAGGCGGACTTCCGGACGCAGCGCCGGCACGAAGTCTCACAGACGGTGAGCGCCGCCGTCGTCGGCGCGGCGGCGACCGCTTCATTGCTCGTGATCGGCGCCATGCCCATCGTCGCGGTGATTCCGATCGTGGTGGGGCCGGCGCTGGGTTTCTCCGGATCGCGCGTGGTGCACGGACACATCGTCACTCGCGCGCAGCTCGCGCTGGAACAGTTGCTCGACCGACTGGAACGCGGCGAAGTCGGCAGGCGTGGCGGCGCCGACGCATTGCTTGGCGCGATTGCCGCGGCCGCCGCGGCCATTCCTCCGCGCCGGTTCTGATACGGCGCGGCCCGGCACGTTCGCCGGACACGCTCGCGCCACAGTGACCATGACGCCTCCGCAGCCACCGGGATTTCGCGGGATCTTTCGCGTGGACGATGAGGCGCGCGCGGTTTACTCCGAGGCGGCCGGCATCGGGCGCGTGATGCCGCGTGCCGTCGCAGTGCCGGTCGATGCGGACGATCTCGCGTCACTCGTGCGATGGGCCGCCTCGACGCAAACGCCGCTCGTCGCTCGCGGATCGGGAAGCAGCATGCCGGGAGGTGCAATTGGCGACGGTGTGATCGTGGATCTGAGCAGGTGGCGCCGGATGTCGCCGGTCGACGTCAGTGCGCGAACGATCCGCGTTGGACCTGGCGTGCTGCGAAACGAAGTGGAGGCGGCGGCGCGTGGCGGCGGTTTACGGCTGCCGGTGGATCCGTCGAGCGGCGCGTTCTGCACGATCGGCGGAATGGCATCGACCAACGCCGCCGGATCGCACTCGATGCGATTCGGACCGATGCGTGCGTGGGTGCGCGCGATCGACTGCGTGTTCGACGACGGCAGTCGCGCCGAGATCCGGCGGGGTGCCGCGGCGCCGACCGGAATTCCGGCGGTGCGTCGATTCCTGGAGATCTCCGACCGCTTGATCGAGCTCGAGCATCGGCATCCGTCCACGCATCCCGGCGTGCTCAAGGACGTGTCGGGCTTCGCGATCGCCGAGTACGCGCGCACGCGCGATCTCGTCGACCTGCTCGTCGGAAGCGAGGGGACGCTCGCGATGTTCGTCGATCTCGAGCTCTCACTCGCGCCGGCGCCCGCGGCCACCAGCAGCGTACTTGGCGCGTTTCGCTCGTTGAAGGATGCCGTGATGGCAGCGGGAGCAACGCGAGTCGCCGGCGCGGCGGCGTGCGAGCTTCTGGATCGGACGTTTCTCGAAGTGGCCGGCGTGACCGGTCCCGATCGCGAGCTGCCGAGCGACACGGAGTCGGCGCTCTTGGTGGAGGTCGAAGGCGCCGATGCGCGTGACGCGCGAACCGCGGCGGAAGGAATCGCACAAATCTTTCGCGAGTGCGGGGCAACGCGCGTGCGCGTCGCGCTCGATCGGCGAACGGAGACCGAGCTCTGGGATCTGCGTCACGCGGCGAGTCCGATCCTGGCGCGGCTCGACCGCGATCTCCGCTCGATGCAATTCATCGAGGACTGCGCGGTGCCGCCGTCGGCGCTCCCGGCGTACGTGCGCGGCGTGCGTGACATACTGGCAGCGCACGAGACCCGCGGCGTGATCTTCGGCCATGCCGGTGATTCGCACGTACACGTCAATCCGCTCGTCGACGTGGCGCGCGCGGACTGGCGCGAGCGGGTGCAGCGCATCCTCGACGAGGTGTGCGCGCTGGCCGCCTCACTGGGCGGAACGCTCACCGGGGAGCACGGAGACGGGAGGCTGCGCACACCACTTATGCCGCGTGTCTGGGGCGACGAAGCACGGCGGCGGTTCGCGTCGGTGAAGGAGGCGTTCGATCCAGGCGGCATATTCAATCCGGGCGTCAAGCTCGCGTTGCCGAACGAGCAGCCGCTCGGCGAGATCAAGTACGATCCCGGGTTGCCGTCGCTTCCGCCACGCGCCTCGGCGGCGCTCGATCGAATCGAGCGCGAGCGAGCCTACGCGCGCTCACGTCTGGAGCTGCTGAGCGAGACGCCGTGAGGATGGGCCATGTCTTGTCGCGGGCCCGGCGATCCGGTTGATTTCTCGCTTCTGCGTCTTTCCTCCCGGCCCGCCTCGCATGTCCACGTCGCGCTATTACACGGAACCCGTTCTCTCGCTCGTCTCACGGCCGAGCTTCAGCAATCCCGATCATCTGCCCGTGAACTGGATCGGCGATAGCACCGACGGCGAGCGCCTCGCTGAATTCGCCGGCCGGCTGTGCTACATGAGCCAGGGAAATCCGGCCAAGCGGGAGACGCGCGAGTACATCGAGAACATCAAGAAGCAGGGCCATGGGAGCGTGCTGGAGCACGCCAACTACTCGCTGCTGCTGGAGGGCGTGAGCCGCTCGCTCACGCACGAGCTGGTGCGGCACCGCGCCGGCTTCGCGTACTCCCAGCTCTCGCAGCGTTATGTGGACGAGTCGCAGGCGAGCTTCGTGGTGCCGCCGGCGATTCTTGGCGACGAGGCGCTCGAGCAGGCGTGGCGGGCGCAGGTCGAATCGGCACAGGCGCTCTACGTGGACCTGGTGGCCAAGCTGATGGAACGCTATGGCTGGGTGCCGGACAAGGTTCATCGCCGCAAGATGGCGCGCGAGGCGGCGCGCGCGGTGCTGCCCAACGCGACGGAGACGAAGATCGTGGTGACCGGGAATGCCCGCGCGTGGCGCACGATGCTCGAGCTTCGCTCGAGCGAAGGCGCGGAGCTGGAGATTCGCCGTATGGCGGTGGCGCTCCTTCGTCTCTTCCAGCGCGAGGCCCCGGGCTTCTTCTCCGATTTCGAGATCTACATGGCCGAGGATCGTCGCGAGGCCGCACGCGTCGGGTACCACAAGGTCTGACGCGCGGCGCGACGACGCGCGAATCCTCGCGCGCATCGCGGTCGAGAAAAAAAATCATTGCGCGGCAAAAACCGCGTTCGTATTTTGCGCGTCGAGCGTGGCTGGCATTTCTCTTGCGCCTCGCGCCGGCACGGAACACACGACGCACCTCTCGCAGCTCGCGATTCGGCGGCACCATCGCCGCGGACGATTACCAGAGACGGGATGACGCGCATCGGGTTCGCGTACAATCAAAAACCGGAAACGACGGCGGGCAGGCTACCGAGCGATGCGAGGTCGGAGCTTCGCCCGGAGGAAGAGCCTCCCAGTAGAAGCAGCGACGCGTACGCGGAGTGGGACTCCGCGGAAACGATCGACGCCGTCGCCTCCGCCCTCTCCGTTTTCGGCGACGTGATCCGGATCGAAGCCACCGAAGAGCTGCCCGCCCGCCTCCGCAGCGAACGCCCCGACATCGTCTTCAACATCGCCGAAGGTCTCAACGGGACCAATCGCGAGGCGCACGTTCCGGCGATTTGCGAATTTTTTGGCATTCCGTACTCCGGCAGCGATCCGTACACGCTGTCGCTCTGCCTCCACAAGGCGCGCACCAAGGACGTGCTCACCGTGCACGGAATCGCCAACGCGCCATACGTGGTGATCGAGGACGAGGCGTCGCTGGAAGGCGCCCTGCGGCGAACGCGCGGAGCCGGCCGGACACGGAGCGCTCGTGGTGAGCGCCGGCTTGCTCGGCTCGGTCGCTCGCTCGGCGCGCTCGAGTTTCCGCTTTTCCTCAAGCCGGTCCACGAGGGTTCGTCCAAGGGAATCACCGAGCGCAATTTCGTCCGCGACCGCGACGAGCTCGACGCACAGGCTCGCTTCCTCCTCGCCACGTACGATCAGCCGGTGATCGCAGAAACCTTTCTCCCCGGCGCGGAATTCACCTGCGGTGTACTTGGCAACGGCGCCAGCGCGCGCGTGCTGCCCATCGTCGGGTTCAACTTCGAGTCGCTGCCGGAGGGCGCGCTGCCGATTTACGGATACGAGGCCAAATGGGTTTGGGACACGCCGGAGGAACCGCTCGATATCTTCGACTGTCCGGCGCGGATCGACCACCGGCTCAAGTCGGCGATCGAGGACGCGGTGCTCCGCGCCTATCGCGCCCTCGGCTGTCGTGACTGGTCGCGCATCGACGTGCGGCTCGATTTCGACGGCGTGCCGAACGTGGTCGAGGTGAACCCGCTGCCCGGCATTCTGCCGAATCCGGAAGACAACTCCTGCCTCCCCAAGGCGGCGCGGGCCGCCGGCTTGAGCTACGACGAGCTCATTCAGAGCGCGCTCATCGCGGCGGCCGAACGCACGGGCGTCACGATCGAGGTGCCGGCCGAGGGCTACCGGATGCCGGCTGCATGAAGATCGCGATCCTGTTCGACGGCGCGTCGGCCTACGCGGCCAAGCCCGACCAACTGATCCTCGGCACCGTCGAAGCCATCGAGCGTTCGCTCGTCGCCGAGGGAAACAGCGTTGGCTACATCCCCGTGCACCTCGACGGCAAGTGGATCGACAAGCTCCGTCGCGGCAAGTTCGACCTCGCGTTCAACATGTGCGAGGGGATCGACGGCATCTCGACGCTGGAGCCGTCGGTGATCTCCGTGCTCGAGCTGTTCAAGATTCCGTTCACCGGCGCGACGAGCTATAGCGCGGCGATCTGCCTGCGAAAGCACGTGATCAACGGCATCCTCGAGAAAGCCGGGGTGCCGATTCCGCGCTTTGCGTCGATCCGCCGTGGCGAGCCGCTCGTCAGCGTCGGCTTCCCGGCAATCGTGAAGCCGGCGGCGGAAGACGCGTCGCTCGGCGTGGAGCAGCGGTCGGTGGTGCGCACGACGCGGCAGCTGGCCGCCCGCGTGGAAGCGATGCTCGAGGCGTGGGACGAAGTCCTCGTCCAGCGCTACGTCGATGGCCGCGAGGTGAACGTCGGCATTCTCGGCGAGGCCGTGTTGCCGATTGCCGAGATCGACTTCGGGAAGATGCCGGCGGGACGATGGCGCATCGTCACGTATCAATCGAAGTGGGCGGCTGGAACCGTCGACGACGTCGGCGCCGAGCCGAGATGCCCGGCGCGGCTGCCCGTCAAAGTGGCGAACGCGGTGCGAAGCGTGGCGCTCAAGGCGTGGAAGGTGTCGGGCGGAACCGGCTACGGCCGGGTCGACATGCGCATCGACGCCAACGGCCAGCCGTGGGTGCTCGAGGTGAACGCCAATCCCGACATCGCGCCCGACGCAGGACTGGCACGCATGGCGGGGGTGGCGGGGATCGAGTATCCGGCGCTCATCCGCAGCATTTGTGAGCTGGCCCTCGCCAGGAGCCGCGAGGTGCCTCCTGCGGACGATTGGATTCGTGCACAGCGACTCTCCGGCGTCGAAGTCACGGACGGCGCCGCCGAGGAACTCGATCTATTTGCCGCGTCACAAAGCGCGGCGGTTCCGCAGGTCTGAGATGCAGGTGAAACTCGGGGCCCTCCAACGGGGGCATCGCAACCGAATTCGAGAGATTCTCGATGCGACGTCGGTGTTTCGCGAGGACGAAGTCCGCGTCGCACTCGAGCTCTTCGACGAGACCTTCGCGTCGGGGCCGGCCCGCGCGCCGTACGATCCGGGCGACGGCGTGGCAAACTACGAGTTCGTCGGGTCGTTCTCGCGCGAAGGTCAACTCGTCGGATACGTCTGCTACGGTGCGACACCGGGGACCGACCGCACGTACGATCTCTACTGGATCGCCATGCATCCGGCGTTTCAGGGAACGGGCGGCGGCTCCCAGTTACTCGACGAGGTCGAACGCCGTCTCAGGCAGCGTGAGGCACGGCTGCTCGTCGTCGAGACATCGTCGCGCGAGGACTACGCGCCGACGCGGCATTTCTATGAATCTCGGGGCTACAAACCCGTCGCGCGGCTGCGGGATTTCTACGCGCCCGACGATGACCGGATGATCTACACCAAGCGCCTCATCCACTCGTAGCACGTATCACCCTTTCACGCTCGAACCGGGAGTTGCTGCGCATGAGTGACTGGCAGAAGGTTCTCCACGAGAGCATCGATAGCCTCGACAAGCTCGCCGACCGGTTCGGACGCGACGTCATCGACGTCGACGGCCTCCAGCCCGCATTCGACAACTTCCAGATGCGGATCACGCCCAACGCGCTCGCCACGATCAAGGAGGTGGGCGACGCGATGTGGCAGCAGTACGTGCCGACGACGCAGGAGCTCGACATCGTCGATGGGGTGATCGACTCCCTGGACGAAGACGGCGACTCGCCGGTACCGAACATCACGCACCGCTACCCGGACCGCGCGCTCTTTCTCGTGAGCCCGGTCTGTGCGACGTACTGCCGCTTCTGTACGCGGCGGCGCAAGGTGGGCGACCCGGAAAAGATCCCGCTCAACCAGTACGAGTCGGCGTTCGCGTACATCCGGGAGCACACCGAGATCCGCGACGTGATCATGTCGGGCGGCGACCCGATGATGCTCTCCGACCGGCGCCTGGAGTATCTGTTCCAGCGCCTGCGCGAGATCCCGCACGTGGAGATCATCCGAATCGGAAGCCGGATCACGTCGCATCTGCCGTCGCGGATCACGCCGGAGTTCTGCGAGATGGTCAAAAAGTACCATCCCGTGTACATGAACACGCACTTCAATCACCCGGCGGAGCTGACGCCTGAGACGATCGCAGCGTTGGGCCGACTGGCCGACGCCGGAGTCCCACTCGGCTGCCAGACCGTATTGCTGCGTGGCGTGAACGACGATCCGTCGATCATGAAGGAGCTAATGCAGAAGCTCCTCAAGGCGCGGGTGCGGCCCTACTACATCTATATGGCTGACCAGGTCGCTGGCGGCGAGCATTTCCGCACGACGGTCGAGAAGGGCCTCGAGATCGTGAAAGCGCTTCGCGGCTGGACGTCGGGGCTCGCGGTTCCGCACTTCGTGATCGACGCACCAGGGGGCGGCGGCAAGGTGCCGCTGCTGCCGGAGTACGTGGAGGAGATCAACGAGGACGAAGTGGTGTTCCGGAACTACGCGGGCGAGCGCTACGTGTACAAGCAGCCGCGACAGCCGGCCATCGCGGCGTCGGCGTGTGGGACGGGGGCGGAAGAAGAGCGGGACATCGTGCCGATCGAAATCGGGAAAAAGCCGAAACCGCGGAAAAAGGCGGTGGCGAGAAAGAGAAAGACGGGGACGTGAGTGGAGAGCGAACTGCAAACTGCGGGCGCAAAACGCGGAGAATGCCAAATGGCGGGGAATTCCTAAAGGCGGAATTGCCAAAGACCGAAGGTACCGAATGGCGTCAACGGCGTAGATGACAAAGAGCGGGAAAGGGCGATCGCCGCCTTTTCCCGCTCTTTGTTAATTTCGCTCTTGACGCCGTTTGGCACCTTCGAATTTCGGCACTTCCGTCGTTCGGCATTTCCGTCGTTCGGCACTTCCGCGTTTTGTGCCCGCCGTTCGACCCCGCTGTCAGCCGTCCGCCCTAATGAGCGGCGGCGAGTTCTTCTTCTTTCTCCTTCGCCGCCTCTTCGATGATCTTCTGCTGCACTTCGTGCGGCGCTTCCTCGTAGCCCTTGAACCGGCGCTTGAATGTCGCGCGGCCCTGGGTCATCGATGAGATCGAGCTCGCGTATCCGTACAGCTCGGCCTGCGGAACGATTGCACGGATCACCGTGCCGCCGTCGGACGGCTCGGTGCCGAGGATGTGCCCGCGGCGCGAGGAGAGGTCGCCGAGCACGTCACCCATGTAGTCGTCGGGCGTCGTGATCTCGATTTCGTCGAGCGGCTCGAGCAACGTCGGCTTGCACTTGGGCGCCACCGCCTTGAAAGCCAGGATGCCCGCCATCTTGAACGACATTTCGTTCGAGTCGACCGTGTGGTACGAGCCGTCGAACAGCTCGACTCGAAAGTCGACGAGCGGATAGCCGGCGAGAATACCACGGACCGATGCCTCCTGAATTCCCTTGTCGACGGCCGGGATATACTGCCGTGGGATCGAGCCGCCGACGATCTGATCGACGAACGTGTAGCCCGCGCCGCGCGGTTGCGGCGCGAATCGTACCCAGCAGTCGCCGAACTGGCCGCGACCGCCGGACTGCTTCTTGTGCCGTCCCTGGCCTTCGCCCTTGCCCTTGAGCGTCTCGCGGTACGCGATCTTCGGCTTCGACAGCTCGGCCGTGACGCCGAACTTGCGCTTGAGCTTCGACATCCCGACCTCGAGGTGCCGCTCGCCGAGGCCCGAGACGATCGTCTCGTGCGTTTCGGCATTGTAGTGGACCTCGAACGTGGGATCCTCGTCGTGGAGGCGGTGCAGTCCCGACTGGAGCTTTTCTTCGTCAGCACGGTTCGGGGCGTGGACCGCCATCTGGATCGTGCCTTCGGGAAAGCTGATGAGCGGCAGACGCACTGGATGCTGGCGCGACGACAGGGTGTCGTTCGTGTGGGTGTTGCGGAGCTTCGCGACGCACCCGACGTCGCCCGCGTGCAGCCGGTTGACCTCTATCCGGTCCTTGCCCTGCGCGACCGAGAGATGGTTGAGCTTTTCCATCCCGCTCCGCGGCACGTTGAACAGCTCGTCGCCGTTCGCGATCGTGCCCGAGAAGAGCCGGAAAAAGGTGACGTCGCCGACGTGCGGCTCGGACATCGTCTTGAAGACGTGCGCGACGCACGGGCCGGCATCGTTGCAGTGAATCTCGACCGTGTTGTCACCTTCGGCGCCGGTAAAGGCGTGGAGCTCTTCCATTTCGTACGCGTTCGGCATGAGCTCGACGATCGTCGACAGCACCGCCTGCGCGCCATAATTGAGCTCGCTCGACACACAAAAGAGCGGAAAGAGCTCCATGCGCTTCATCGCTTCCTTCATCCCGGCGATGGCTTCTTCCCGCGAGATCTCGGCGCCCTCCAGGTAGTGCTCGAGCATCGTGTCGTCGGTGGCCGAGATCGACTCGATCAGCTCCGCGTAGTAGCGATCGAAGAGCGCTTTCGATTCGTCCGGGATGTCGGTCTCCTGATACTCGCCCGTCTTGATGCCGCGCTTGAACTGGTGCGCCTTCTTGGTGAAGAGGTTCACGACGCCGTGGAAGTCGGGGCCCTGGCCGACTGGCACCTCGACGGGGATGACCTTGTTCGTGAGCCGCGTCTTGATCTGCTGATAGATGCGGTCGAAGTCCGAATGCTCCTTGTCCATCATCGACACGACGAACATCACGGGATCGCGCCGGGCCACCGCTTCGCGAAACATCCGTTCGGTGCCCACTTCTACTCCCGACGTAGCAGGAACGACGACGAGCGCGCCGTCGGCAGCGGCCAATCCGGCGACCGCGTCGCCCTGGAAGTCGAGGTACCCTGGCGTGTCGATGAGGTTGATCTTGTTGTCCTGCCACTCGGCGAACGCGGTGCCGAGATTGATGGAGTAGCCTCGTTCGATCTCTTCCGCGGCGTGATCGGTGAGCGCCGTGCCGTCTTTCACCGATCCGTGTCGCTTCGAGCTTCCTGACACGAAGGCGAGCGCATCGACCAAACTGGTCTTGCCGCTCGCCCCGTGTCCCACCACCGCGATGTTGCGGATCTCCGATCCTTTGTACTCCCTCATAGCGTCGACTCCTCTGCTCTCAAAGCAGTGTTCCGATATTCGGTGCTTGCTCGAGCCACGCGCGAAGGGCGTCGTCGCTGACCGAATCGTCGAGCTTCGTGAGCGCCACGGCGAGCGCACGCCCGGCGGGCCGCGTCTCGCTGATGCAGTTGAAGACCAGGACGCCGCCCGAACGGGCGGCGCTCCAGAGTCTTCCCAAGTCATCAGCGAATACGCGGACGCTGTCAGACGAGCGGTGTGTGGCGCTTCGAGTCGGCACGTTGGCCTGCGGTGATCAGCCCTGGTAATCAGCCCTGTAGTCGGAGACTGGCGCGCCGGAGAGGGGGAGTCAAGGGGCGTCAGGTCTGGACAGCGTTCATCGGACACCCTTGAATCTCCGCATGCACCCGGCTCTCTCGTGATCTGTATGACTCGTCACCGAAACATGGCAGCCGCCCTGTTCGGCACTGCCGCCGTGCTCGGGCTCGGCATCGCGGCTGGCCGGCCGCTCGACACGAGCGACCTGGTCGCCCTGCGAATCGGCGTCCCGAGCTATGCCAGCGCGGTGCAACAGGTTAACCGAATCATCGCCCACGAAGATTCGCTCGTCGTCCCAAGTGGTACGTCGATTCTCCTGGTTCACGGACAGCGCGCGCCTCGCGCGATCGTGCTCTTTCACGGCGTCACCAACTCGCCGCGCCAATTTCTGGCCTTCGCCGAGCGGCTCTATGAGCAAGGGGCCAACGTCTACATCCCGCGTCTGCCGGAACACGCCCAGCCTGGCGCAATGCACGCTCTCGAAGGAATGACCGCCGAGCAGCTTCGCGACTGCGCCGATTCCGCCGTCGTCATCGCGCGCGGGCTCGGGGACACGGTGCTGGTCGCCGGACTGAGTGCGGGCGGGACGATGGCCGCCTGGGTGGCGCAGAATCGGCCGGACGTCCGGCGCGTGGTGGTTATTGCCCCCGCAATCGAACTGGCACGGTTACCATGGAAGCTGGGCAGTCCCGTCGTGAGGCTGGCCGTGCGCTTGCCGAATCTCACCCGGCAACGCCCAAGGTCGGATACGATCCCCGATCGCGAGGATGGCTGGACGACGCACGGCTTCGGGCAGATGCTCCGGCTGGGTCTCGCCGTCGAGCGTCAGGCGCAGCGAACGGCGCCCGCCGTCCAGGACATTCGGCTGTTATTGAATGCGCACGACCGAACGATCAGTAACGGTGCGGCTGTTCAAGTGGCCAGTGAGTGGCGCGCACATCGCGCGAAGGTCGCCCTCGTCATGCTGCCGGACACGCTTGGCTTGCCACACGACGTAATCGATCCGCGTCAGCCGATCAAACGTCCGGACGTCGTGTACCCGATCCTCGAGTCGCTTCTTCTTTCAGCCCCGCGCGACAATACGGCGAAGTATTAGTTGCGCGCCTATCATCATTCTGAATATTCCCGAGCCACGCTCTGCTTGCGAGTGAGCAGGCCAGCTCAGCGCAGCCTCCATGCGGGAGGAACCAGTGAGCGAGAGCTTCACGCACGAGAGAAGCATTGCGGAGCTGAGCGGGATGCCCCATCTGCGGACAGCCGACCACCGCGCGCCCGTCACGCTCACGCCGTCGCTCCTGTGGCTCTTCACGGTGACAGCTGGTGTGGCGGTTGCGAATCTCACGTTCAACCAACCGCTCCTGCCAGAGATCGGACGGACGTTCGGCGTCGCAGGCGGTCAGGCCGGCATCGTAGCCACGGTCACGCAGATGGGTTATGCCGCGGGACTACTGTTCCTCGCTCCCCTCGGAGACGTGGTCAAGCGGCGCCGCCTGATTCCGGCCACGCTCGTCGCCGTCGCGATTTCGCTTGGCGCCGTCGCGAGCGCGTCGAGCTTTGCCATCGTGTGCATCGCGAGTTTCGTCGTCGGACTCACGACGATCGCGCCGCAGCTCGTCATACCTTTCGCGGCCGGCCTCTCCGAGCCCGCCAATCGCGGGCGAGTCGTGGGGCACGTGATGTCGGGTCTGCTCGTGGGAGTCCTTGGTGGGCGCGTGCTTTCGGGATTCGTCGGTCAGCTCGCCGGTTGGCGTGTGATGTTCGGCTTGGCGTCGCTGCTGGCCCTCGGCCTGGCTGCGGTACTCGCCATCCTCCTGCCTCGCACGGCGCCTCCGGTCACAATGACGTACACGGCCCTGCTTCGCTCAATCTGGCCGCTCGTTCGCACGCAGCCCGTGCTCCGTGAAGCAGCGCTGCTCGGGGCATTGTTCTTCGCCAGCTTCAGCGCTCTTTGGACGACGCTCGCCTTTGGACTCAAGGCGCCGCCGTTGCACTACGGAAGCACCGTAGCCGGCCTGTTCGGCCTCCTCGGTATCGCCGGGGCGCTCACGGCGCCAGTCGCAGGACGGTTCGCGGATCGCTCGTCGCCGCGGCGTGCAGTTGCAGCGGCGACTGGTCTCAACGCAGCCGCCTGGCTGTTGATGCTTGCCGCCGGACGCACGCTAGTGGGCCTTGCTGCGGGGGTGGTGCTCCTCGACGCCGGAACGCAGGCGGCGCAGGTCTCGAATCAATCCCGCATCTACGCACTGCCTGCGGACGCGCATAGTCGGCTCAATACTGTCTACATGGTGGCGTACTTCGTCGGCGGCTCAATCGGCTCTGTGCTGGGTTCCGTGGCTTGGCAGGCGGCGCGCTGGGTTGGCGTTTGCGGCGTGGGACTCGGCCTCATCACAATGGCAGGAATTGTCATTGCGGTCGGCGGAAGATTGCCATCCCACGTTGCTGACGGGATTAAAGAGCTCTGAAGTAATGACGAAGAAACGCGGGGCGGCCAGTGGCCGCCCCGCGTTCAGTCACACTTCACCAGCTCTGACGAATCAGGTTCCCCGTTCAGTCTCCTTCGGTCTCGAACGCAAGTCCGTCTGCTTCTCTCAACCGCTCGAGCATTGATTCGAGCGGAGCGAACACCGGTCCCGTCAGTCCCACGATCGGCCCGATCGAGATGCTGATCGCGCGTCTTGCACCCTCCGGCCAATCGGGCATCGATAAGCCCGCGACCAGCCGCCGAATCAACTGCCCGCACTCGACGAGCAACTGCTTCGCCGTCGAATGCAGCGTCTCGAGCGGTATCTCGAGATCACTCGTCACCAACCGCCCCGACGCATCCCGCCACGCCGCATCTCCCACCGCCCCGCGTTCCGGCCAAATCCCCAGGTGGCGAATCGCTTCCGTGTGCCCATCGCCAGTCCGGTGCGACTCTACCGCGGCTGCAAGCGCTAACGCCAGCGACTCCGGATTCGGTTCCCCGTACAGCGTCACGATATCACGCGACGGCCGCTCTGACCAATGCAACGGCGACGGGACGGAGTTCACATGCGCCAACACCGGCGAGTGATCGGGGTTCTCCTCGACCATCACGAGGATGTCCATAACCCCCTCCTGAAAATGAAACTGCTGCACCACCCTGCTAACCTCGACGATCCGTGACTTGCCGGAGTTTCAGCCCCCGGTCACATCGCGCCCGTCACTCGTGCTAACACCCGCAGCGCGCGCGAGGTTCCCTTGTACAACTGCGGGGTACCGGCGTTCGTCACATGCGCCAAGATTATGGACGGACGTGGTCAGGCATTTCGCAACGATGGAAAGGCAAAGCGCATGCCCACCACCAGTGCGCCCGCGGTCACGATGGCGAGCACGATGCGGTCGCCAAAGGGCAGGATCGTCGCCATTCCCGAGCCTCTCGACCATGCAAAGACCCACGAGAGAGCGAGCTCACCCAACGCGACGATCGCGGCAGCAAACAGGTTCGAGAGGCGCAGTCGAGTCACGAGCCACACGCATGCGGACGCGAGCACGAACATCACGGTGACGTGCAGCACAAGTCCGCCAAAGACCAAACCGGCTTCACCGCCAGCGGCGGTGCGGTGAAAGAGCGCGGCGCTGATCGCCGCGAATGGAATACCGGAGTTGCCGAGCCGATGCCCGATCGCCACCAGCGCGCCGGTCGTCGCAGCCGCGGTGATACCGCCGACGATCACGACGGGTGCAATCGGGTGCAATGGGCTTGGGGCGGACACGTCCAAAAGCAAACTGCGCCGCCGCGTCGCCTCAAGTGCAAAATTTCACAAAGTGAAGAGGCCTCGGCATCGCCGAGGCCTCTTCGTGTTTCAGTCAGATCCGGGACCCGCTAGTGCTGAACGTCTGGCCCGCCGTCGTCGATACAGTTCGGATCGTCGGGCGAGGGATCGCACGGCAGTCCACTGAGGATGTTGTAGCCGCTGAAGTGCTTCACGCGCCGCCAGACAAAGCCGGTTCCGAGATTCACGTGCGTGATGAGCGAGTTGTCCTGGCCCGCGTCGGTGTGCGCCGTCTTGCCAAGATCGGCGGTGTAGTACATGCCGAAGTAGTGCAGCGCCTGCGGATTCGCCGCGAAGTAACTGGAATCGGCGACGATCGCCGACGCATAGGCATTGGTACCGAGCGTGACGACCGAGTTGGGGCTGAACCGGATTCCAGGCGAAACGTCGAGGACCGGCACGTTGCTGTCGGTGAATCCGTACGTGACAGTCACGTTCAGCGACTGACTCGCCGCGAGCGTGGTGCACGGAGAATCCCACGTCCCGTCGCCATAGCTGCTCGTTGCCGGATCGCATACGGCGTTCGACGGAATCTTGATCATGAACAGGCCGTTGCCGATCGAGTACGTCCCCCCGGCAGCGGTCAGCGTGATCGTGGTCGTCTGGAAGCCGCTGAACCACAGGGAAGCGTTTACGTCGAGCGACGGGGCGCCGCCCGAGCCGAGGACTCGGCCTTGCACGTGGTTCGGGCTCAACGTCGAGTCGGAGCAGCCGAGCAGCGTGAGAGCCGCCGCGCCTACCGCGAGTTTTCGGAGTGATCCGGGCATGGTACGCCTCGTGTAGAATGCGAGTCGAACCGCCCGGACGGGCAGCCTCGACACTCGCCAAGATAGACCGCGGTCACATGTACCGCTAGGAACAACTAGTCGACCGTGATCCCGGTCACCGGTGGGCCAGCATGTCGAAGCGCCGTGTCATCTCGGCATACCCAAGCTTCTTTACACGCGCATCGTACTCGCCAACGAACCGCTCGATCGTCGGTTGATCGGCGCCGGTCAGACTATCAGAGCATACGGCCACGAGCCACGCAGCGCTGTAGACGTCGGCTGCCTCTGCCAGGGAAACCGCGGTCGCGAAACGGGTGAGCGCCTGCACATTGCGCCCCTCGGCCGCGTCCATCCGAATAAACAATGCCTCGACGAGCTCTCGCCCCTGGAACCAGTCCGAGCGGTCGCCCATGCGGGACGTGAGCTCGGATACCGCGACGCGCGCCGCATCCAGCTTTCCCAGCTCGAGGGCGCACAACCCGGCGCCGGCGATCGCGCCGATTTCAATGTCGGCCTGTCCGATCCGTTGCGCGAGTGGAATCGTGGTTTCGTAGAGCTCCGTGGCCGCTTCCCAAGATCCGAGCTCCCGCTCGACGTGCGCGAGGTTGAATAACGCGGCGAGCTGGAACTCGCTGTGTTTCACCGCGGCGAACAGCTCCAGCGCTTCGCTGAATAGCTCTTTGGCCCGGTCGTATTCGCCGCACTTCTGCTGAAGCACACCGAGATTCACGGAGACGAGGCCCCAGACGTCAGGCATCCCACCGGCGCGAGCCATGGCAATCGCTCGCGTATAGGCCTGGCGTGCTTCTTCCAGCCTGGATTCCCATTGTGCGGCTACGCCAAGGTTCCCATACGTGCGCGCCTGTCCGCGCACGTCGCCGATACTCTCGTACAACTCGAGAGCTCGACGCAGGATCGGATACGCACGTCCTGGCGCTGAACTGAGGATCGAGTTGCCGAGCCGCGTCACCGCGTCAGCAAGAATTGCCGGGTCGCCGAGGCTTTCCGCCATCTCTACGCCCTCGGCTGCCATACGCTCGGAAGTGCGCTTGTCTCCGAGTCGACCGTGGATTTGCGACATCAGCAGCAGAATCGACACGCGCTCGCGATCGAACCCCAGCCGCTTGGCCTCCGCGTTGAGCGCCGTCAGCGTATCGAGCGTCACCCGAGCTGGCTGGCCGAGCTCCATCCGCGCGCGCTCCCGCATCCGCCGAAGCGAGAGCGCGCGGCGCTCGTCGCCCTGCCCCTCGAACCACTCGATGGCAAGGTCGCACAGCTCTTCGACCTCGTCGAATCGCCCGCCGGTCTCGCAAATGTGCGCCAGCGACACACGGACCTCGGCGAGCTCCCCCGCGGTCGTCGCGTTCCGTGCGGCGACGTGCAACAACGATCGCGCGCTGCCGTACGCGTACACGCGCTCGGCGGCGGTCGCCGCCTGCTGCGCCCAGCGGTAGGTATCCGCCGCGTCGCCAGCGGCGTCGTAGTGCAACGCGATCTCGGCGGGCCGCTCCGAGTGCAGCCGCTCGAGCGAGCGCCCGACCCGATGGTGCAGTTGGCGTAGCTGGTCACGCGGCACGTTGTCGACGAGCACCTCGGCAATCTCGTCGTGCGCGAACACGAACGCGGATTGCCCACGCTCCCGGGTCGGCACCACGAACGACGCGGCGAGCGCCTCGTTCAAGGCGAGTCTCACGGCCGCTTCGCTTCCAGCCGAGGCGCCGACGAGCACCGAGACCTCGAAGTCGCGTCCGACGACCGCGGCCGTGGCCAGCACGGCTTGCGTGCTCGACGAGAACCGGCTCAGTCGCTGCGCGATGAGCGGCGCGCGCCCCGTCCTAAGCCGCAGCTCCGAGACCGGTGTCCATTCCCAACGCGTGCCGTTGTGCCAGATCGCACCCGTCTCGACGAGTGCACGGAGCAGCTGCGCGATCGTCAGCGGGTTGCCCTCGGTTTGCCGGTAGACGTATGCAAGCAGCTCGCGCCCGACCTGCTGTCGGTGAAACGCGGCCTCGAGCCACTGCTTGACCTCGTCGCGCGTGAGGCTCGAGATCGCGAGCTCGCGAACGAGTTCGGGCCGGGCGGCGAGGCAGCGTCGCGCGTCCGCATCGTTGATCGCCACCGAATGCCGGGCCAGGCAGACCATGATCCGATCGCGATCCAGCGACGACAGAAAGTGCTCCAGTGCGTCCCACGACGTCGCGTCCGCCCACTGCATGTCATCGAGGACGATGACGAGCGGGCGATCGACCGCCAGCGCGCGCGCGTACTCGCTCAGCTCGCCCAGCAGCCGATATTGGCTCCCTGGGTGCCCGGCGGTCTCGCGTCCCGAAAAGCTCGGCTCGAGGTGTTGAAGCTCGCTCCATTCGCGCGATAGCGCAGTTGGAAACAGGTGAGTCGCGCGGAGGAAGGCCCGCCAGACCTCGTACGGCTCGGGCACGGCGCGTTCGCTGGAGGAGACCAGCGCGAAAAGCCCGCCTCGCAGACGGACTTCAGGCTCGAGCTGGGCGAGCAGCGTAGTCGTTCCGCTGCCTACGTCGCCAGTGAGCGAAACGACACGTGGGCGGCCGGCATCCGCTTCGTCGAGCCACTCGACGAGTGACGCGAACTCGCGCGTCCGCCCGGAAAAATGGTCGATCGAAAGTGGGCGGTGCAGCGGTTCGTGGTGTGGAGCGGGCGCGGCAGACGAGCCGTCGCCCCCCTGCAGCTGAATTCGCTCGAGCGCGTTCGACGACGTGGCGAGCACGCGCTCGAAGGTGTTCCCGTGTTCCGGGGCGCTTGCCGCCCCAATCGAGATCGTGACGTGCGTGCGAGCGTCGCCATACGCGCGGTTTCTCACGGCCGCGCAGAGCCTGTCGCCAATCACGCGCGCGTCCTCTGCCGAGGCATCGTTCACGACCATGATCAGGCGGCCGTCGAGCACACCCACGAGGTCGCTCGGGCGTAGCGAATGCATCACGATCTCGCGAAGATCGTGCAGCACGCGCTCCTCGCCCGCTGGGGACTTTCCGTTGGTGGATTGCTGGTCGACCTGCGCGACTACGACCGCAACCGGGTGCTTCGCTGCGGCGGTAACGACCGCTTTGTCAGCGGCGGTCGCGAGCTCGTCCGGGCTTCTGCAGAAGTGAGGCACGTTCCGGGAACCGTAGGAGAATGCCGGGATGGGCGCAAGAGAGATCGAACGACGGAAAGCCCTCTTCGGCCGCGTGCGCAGCATCGCCCGTTAACGAGAGGCAAACCGTCTCGTCTACCGGAGAGTCACATCTCGGATCGGATGACCGTCATGCGAAGTTTCTTTGCCCTATCGGTGGCCACGATCGCGGCCGCGTGCACCGCTCCCGGCCGCACCTCTTCCCCGATCGCGCCAGCCCGCGCCCCCGCGGGCGCGCTCGCGGGCGACCTGCTGCCGGACGAGCAGATCCAGCAGGTGCTCAACCGCCTCACGTTCGGCGCGCGGCCGGGCGACGCTGAGCGAATGCGCGCGATGGGCATCGAGGCCTGGATCGAGCAACAGCTCTCGCCCGAACGAATCGACGATTCCCGGACCGACGCCTTGGTCGCGCGCTACGCGGTCCTCGGCGCGTCGACCGGCGACATGGTCCGAGACTTCAACATGGTGCAGCAGCTTCAGCGTCAGGTGAAAGCGGCTAACGGCGGCGACACCGCCATGAACAAGGCCGCTGCACGGCGCGACATCCTGGCGGGAAACCCGCAGCTCGCGGCAGCAGCCCGTCAGTCTCAGCAGCTCGTCGGTGAGATCCAGTCCGCGCAGCTCGCGCGCGCGGTCACCACCGAGCGGCAACTCGATGAGGTGATGGTCGACTTCTGGGAGAACCATTTCAGCGTCTTTTCGGGCAAAGGACAGACGCGGTTGTTCCTCGCTTCGTACGATCGCGACGTCATCCGGCCGCGCGCCCTCGGCAAGTTCCGGGATCTTCTTGGCGCCGTGGCGAAGAGCCCGGCGATGCTGTTCTTCCTGGACAACTGGCAGAGCGCAGCCGACAGCACGCATCCGACCCTCGCGCAGGCGGCGGGACGTGGCCGAGGAGCGCGGGGGAGACTTCGCCCAGGGTTGCTCGGTGGACGCGGCGCGATCGGCGCCGGCCAACAGTTGCCGCCGGCGGTGCGCGACCGCCTGCAGAATGCCACGCCCGAAGAGCGGCAACGAATCCTGCAGCAATTGCAGCAGCGTGGCCGTCGCGGTCTAAACGAGAATTACGCCCGGGAGCTGATGGAGCTTCACACGTTGGGCGTCGACGGCGGATACAGCCAGAAGGACGTGCAGGAAGTGGCGCGCGCGCTCACGGGCTGGACCTTCAACCGACAGACGGGCCAATTCGCGTTCAATCCGGCGATTCACGATGCCGGCGAGAAGCTGATCCTCGGCCAGAAGTTTCCGGCGGGACACGGCGAGGACGAAGGTGAGCGCGTGCTGGACATGCTCGCTCGTCACCCATCGACGGCGCGCTTCATCACGACCAAGCTTGCCCGGCATTTCGTGAGCGACGAGCCGCCACGGGCGCTCATCGATCGCTGCGCCGGCACGTTCAGCAAGAGCGACGGCGACATCCGCGAAACCGTTCGTTGCGTGATCACGAGCCCCGAGTTCTTCAGCCGGACCGCGTACCGCGCCAAGGTGAAGACGCCGTTCGAGCTGGTGGCGAGCGCTCTGCGCGCCGTGAACGCGCAGCCGGACACGACGCCCCGCACCGCCCAGATCGTCGCGCGACTCGGCCAGCCGATCTTCGGCCGGCAGACGCCCGACGGCTGGCCGGATCACGGCGACGCGTGGATGAACACGGGCGCCATTCTCAACCGAATCAACTTCGGCCTGGCGCTGGCCGCTGGACAGGTTCCGGGCGCTGCCCTCACCAATTGGCCGGACTTTGCCACGCTTCGGGCCCAATCGCGGGCGCAACAGGTCGACGCCGTGGTCAGGTCGATGCTGGGCGGACAGGTCTCGGCCGAGACACGCGAGGTGCTGATGAGCGGCGACAATCCGATGCTGGGCGCGGCGCAGCCATCGGCCGACACGGCGTCGATGGGCGGTGCTGGTGTGAGGAACGCCGGCGGCCCACCGGCGCGAGTGTTGGGTGGGGGTCGCGGTGGCCAGCTCCCCGGCTTTGGCCGTCCGGTGAATCTGCAAGGCCTGCCCCAGGTCGTGGGCCTGGCGCTGGGTGCTCCCGAATTTCAGCGGCGTTAAAGCGTACTCGTGAGGATATTGGTATGAACCGCCGAGTGTTCATGAAGTCGGGCGCGATGGCGCTGGCGACGATGGGACTCAACCCCACGTTTCTGCGACGCACCGTCTTTGCGCAGGACCTGCTCAAAGGCGCCGCGCTCAGCGGCAATGGTCGGGGTAAGGTGCTGATCGTGCTGTTTCAGCGCGGCGCGGCCGACGCGCTCAACGTGGTCGTGCCGCACGGCGAACGCGCGTACTATCAGATGCGGCCGACGATCGCCATTCCACGCCCGACCTCCGGCGCGGCGAACACCGCGATCGATCTCGACGGGTTCTTCGGCCTGCATCCGTCGCTCGAACCCTTCAAGCGAATGTGGGACGACGGGATCCTCGCACCCGTGCACGCGGTCGGCAGCCCGAGCAACACGCGCTCGCACTTCGACGCGCAGGACTACATGGAGAGCGGAACGCCCGACAACAAGGGCACGCGCGATGGCTGGCTGAATCGCTATCTCGCGGTCAAAGGGACCTGCGACGAGTGCAAGCTCAACGAGGGGGCGGCCAGCGCCAAAACGTCGCCGTTCCAGGCGGTGGCGATGACGCCGCAGACGCCTCGCATTCTGGAGGGCACTGCGCCCACGGTCGCGATGAACAGCCTCGACGAATTCACCATCCGCACCAACGGCACGCAGGCGGAACGGCTCGAGGCACTCTACCGTACCGGGAGCGCCGACGTCGTGCACGCGGCGGGCGGCGAGATGTTCGAGGCGATGAAGATCCTCAAGGCGGCCAACCCGCAGCAGTACGTGGCGCAGAACGGCGCCGAGTATCCTCGGTCGCCGTTCGGACAGCATCTCCGCCAGATCGCGCAGCTCATCAAGGCCGATGTCGGACTCGAGGTGGCGTTCGCCGACGTGGGCGGCTGGGACACGCACGTCAATCAGGGCGGCGCGACCGGGCAGCTCGCGGCTCGGCTGGATGATTTCGCCAAGTCCATCGCGGCGCTCACGCAGGATCTCGGCAACCGCATGGCCGACGTCACGATTCTCACGATGTCGGAATTCGGACGCACGGCGCGTCAGAACGGAAATGGCGGCACCGACCACGGCCACGCGACGTCGATGTTCGTGATCGGCGGCGACGTGAAAGGCAAGAAGGTCTACGGCAGGTGGCCCGGTCTCGAGCCGGAGCAGCTCAACGAGGGCCGCGATCTCGCGCTGACGACGGACTTCCGTTCAGTGTTCTCTGAGGTCGCGTTCAAGCACCTTGGTGCGGCGAGAATGGATGCTGTCTTTCCAGGGTTCACGGCGGACAAGAAGGCCTGGCTGGGCTTGCTGTAGAATCGAGCCGACCGTCCGATGCAAACAGCGCCGCGCGGCTCCGACGAGGCCGCGCGGCGCTGTTCCTTGCCGGAACGGCTCAGCGCGATCCGGCCCGGCCGCGTACTTCTTCCGGACGGAAGCAACCGGCTCGGTTTTGTGTTTGGCACGTGACGTTGGCGCGGACGCGGCCAGATCATGGCGCGACGCAGTAGCTGTATACAAATTGGGTGCATGATTGGTCATTGGCGATCCGCGTCGCGTTGGACCGTCGACGCGTGCTGGCTCTGTCTCCTGCTCCCGACGCTCGCGGCGCCCGTAGCGGCGCAGCGCAAAGGCAAGGACGTGCCCGAGTTCACGAGGCAAGGACTGCTCATCGCCAACTTCGCAGCCGGCCGCGGCGCGACGGTGAAGCTCGGTAGCCAGGCTGCGAACGCGGTGCGCTCGCGCGTCGCCAAACTCGTGAATAAGCGCGAGCTGGACGTGGTATCGGGCGGCGACATCGCGTACAAGCTCGAGCTCGCGGGCTACAGTCCGGACTCGACGCCCGACATCCCGGAGATGCGCTCGCTCGGCAGGTACTTCCGTGTCGACGAGTACCTGTGGGCGTCGGTGTCCAACGGCGAAGGCGGCCCGACGATCAGCGGCGATCTCGTGCTCTATCGCGACGATCGGCTTCGGCAACCGCTGCCGCCCGCCAAAGCGCCGAAGCTCGACTCGGCGGCCGCGCTGTACGCGCAGGCCGTGGCCGCGGCGAGAGCGCAATTAGCGCCCGAGCGCCGATGCGAGAATGCACTACGGGACGGCAGCGCCTCGCGCGCCATTGCCGCGGCGCGCGAGGGCATCGCCGCGTACCCACGCGCGGCGATCGCGCGGACGTGCCTCGTGTGGGCGTTGCAGCGCGGCGGCCACCCGCCGGGCGAAGTGCTGGAAGCGGCGCGCGAACTGCTCGACATCGATGGGCGCAATCCTTACGCCCTGGAGGGGGCGGCAATCTCCCTCGATTCGCTGCGACAGCGCGACGAGGCCGCGAATTACTGGCTGCGCCTCGCCGCGACCGACACGGCGAACATTGAGCTCGCATCCAAGGTCGGGTACGCGCTGGTCGACGGTGGCAACGCGCGTCGCGCCGAGCCGTTCCTGCAGGCGTTGGCCAATGCCCACCCGGAAGAACTTCGCTTCACGCAGCTGCTCTGGCGCGCGGCGTACGACGTCAAAGATTGGCAGCAGGCCACCGCCGCCGGCGAGATGTTGCTCGAGCGGGATACGCTCGCCCGCGCCGACTCGGTGTTTCATCTCAGGCTCGCGACCGCGTACCATTCCTCGGACAGGCCGTTCAATGCGGTAGAAACGCTCGCGCGAGGCGTGCGGCTCTTTCCCAAGGACGCGCGAATCTACGCGCTCTACACGCAATACGTGAAAGCCGAGGCGGACACGGTGCTACCGCGTGGACTGGCGATGTTTCCGCGCAGCGCCGAATTGCTGGCTCTCAACGCCAAGGAGCTGCGTCTGCGCGGCAAGATCGCCGAATCGCTCGACGCGACCAAGCTCGCGGTGTCGCTCGATTCGTCGATGAACCAGGGCCAGCTCATGGTCGCCCAGCTCGAGATCGACCTCGGGCGCCCTGACAGCGCCCTTATCGCGCTCCACCGCGCCGTGGCAACCGAGGATTCCACGCTCGTCGCGCAATTCGCGCTCGCCAAGGGCAACGCCCTCTATCGGGCCGCGAACGGCACCAAGGCGTCAGCCGACTTCGGCGCCGCGCTTCGCATGCTCGCCTTCGCCGACTCCGTCCGAAGCTCGGAGCAATCGCGGTTCCTGACCGGCGCTGCCGCACTCGGCGTCGCGCAGGCCGCCCTCACCGAAGCAGCCAAGACCGGCGACAAACCGGAAAGCTGCCGGCTGGCGAGAGTAGGCTCCGACGCGCTGCCGTTGGCGCGCACGGGATTGCAGGCCGGAGAAGCGTCGTTCGGAGACGCGGCCAAGCAATCGCTGGCCTATCTCGACCAGCTCGAGCCCTTCGCGCAGCAGCAGCTCAAGGCAGTGTGCTCGAACTGACCGGCCGCCTAATTAGGGTCAGAGTCGAATTAAGCATTCTATTGCGACTCTGAGCCTGATTCCCTGCGCGAAACGGTCGTTAGCGCGGGACGACCACCTCGAACGCCGACGACGGCACGCGCGACAACGCCGCCAGCTCGGCATCGTTCCAGCGCGGATCCGGGGCGCCGCTCACGAACCAGCCTGACCCGTTGTCGGCCAGCAGCATGCCGTACCGCATCATCGATCGCAGGATCACGCGCACCGGCGCCGGATAGGACGTCGTGTCGAAGTCGGGCTTGAGCCGCACCCGCATGCCCATGGGCGGCAGCTTGCTGCTCGTATCGCTGCTCGCGTAGTGGCGTGCGGGAGAGACATAGGCTTTTCGCGTGCGGGGACAGGTGAAGCGCAGTGCGTGCTCGATGGCGTGCTGCTCGATCACTTCGTCGTAACGCACCAGGCCCGGAAAGATCGGAAGGCCCGCCGCATCGGCCGACGTCCAGCCGGCCGGCCGCAAAGCGTTCGAGTTGAGGTCGAACACCGCGCCCGATCCAGCATGCCAGCTCGCGCCGCCGTCGATCGGGTGCGCGTCGTACAGCTCATACAACTTCCAGGCGTCCCAGTCGACGACGAGCACATGCCGGTCGCCATCCGAGTTGGAGCCACCCTCGATCGGCGCATTCGGGGGAATGGGATATGGCCCAGGATCGCTCTCGTCGTCGTAATCGAACGTCACCGGCACCTTGGGCTGGCCGGCGTGGACCACGACGTATGGAATTCCGTTCGGCGCACCATCGTACGTCGTGCCAAAGTCCGGGTGGAGGTTTCTGAGTCCGCACGACGCGATCAGCGTCGCCGAGTTCGGATCAACTGGCGCACTGGTGATCAGCGTGTTCCACGGATTGTCGGCGGGAAACGGCCGCCTGCCGCCGAGCGGGGCGCCGCTGGCGTCAGGTGAGACGGCGCCGACCGGCTCCGAGCTGGACGAGCAGGCGCCGAGCAGCGACGAGGCGATGAGGAATTTGATAATTCGCATGAGTGAGCTCTGTCCGTCTCCAGACGCCGGATCGACCGTGCCAGTCACGGTGACGTGGAGCCCGTGAAGCCGCGGCGGCGCCGCTCACCGCAATCATGCTACCGCCGGCTGACGGATGCTGGCGCGTTTCGGCGCACGAGCCAAGGAATTTGCCGGTTGACCAACCGGAAGGCTCTGCATGCTTCGCCGAATCATCATCGTAGGACTGATCGCGCCACGCCTTGCCGGAGCACAGTCGATTGCACCGACACTCGAGAAGCAGATTCTCGCGGCACGCGATACGGTGTGGCGCGCCTGGTTCGCGAACGACACGGTCGTACTGCATCGGTTCCTCCCGGCCGCGGCAGCGGCCGCCGAGGGCTCGGGGACGACTCGCTGGACCGACCGGCCGGCGATCCTGAACGGCGCACGCCAATTCGCCTCCTCCGGTCAGCGGCTCGAGGCAGTCGATTTCGCCAACACGCACATCTCGCTGTCCGGCGATGTCGCGGTCGTGACCGCCAATTACCGGCTCGTCATGCGCGGCCCGAATGGCGTCGACACGAGCCGCGGCCGAGCGACCGAAGTGTTCGTGCGGAACGGCAACTCGTGGGTGAATCCGTTCTGGCACCTCGCGGCGGGCCAGGCGGCACTCGCTCGGGACATTCCCCTGCCCGACACGCTCGGCGCGAACTTCCCGATCGCCGACACCAACACGGTCGTCGGCACCGCGGCGGACTACGATGCGCTGCTCGGCTTTTGGGAATTCAGATTCCAGGTCAGGAATCCAGATGGATCGTTCGGTCCTTCGTTCCCCGGCCATTGGTCGTTCGAGAAGAAGCCTGGCGGCATGCTGATCGAGGACCGCTGGCGGGACGACGACCCCGGCGCGCCAATGGGCGTGAGCACCTACACCTATCGTGAGTTCGACCCGGAGCGGAAGGTCTGGCGCATGCTGGGTACCAACGCGCGTGGCGGCGAATTCGCGCTGGGGCTCACGTGGAGCGACGAGCACAATCGCTACGCCATCCAGCACTACGGCGACGCGATCATGCGCATCCGGTACTTCGCGATCGAGCCGAACCACTTTCTGTGGCGCGCCGACCGTACGACAGACGGTGGTCGCAGTTGGCTGCGCGATGCGTGGACGATGGAGGCCTGGCGGATCGGCAAGTAGCGATCAGGCGGAGCGATTCTTCACCGCCGCGACGATCGAGGCGCGACGCCGGCGCGATACCGGAACTCGCGCCCCCGACGTGAGGAGCGCAACGAGCTCGCCGGAATCCGCCGCTTGCAGTGCGCGCACGGCAGCAAGGCGAACCAGCGCGCCACGATGCGTGCGGGCGAACCCGTGCGTGCCGATGCGCCGTTCGAGCTGATCGAGCGACTCACGTATGAGGTAGCTCCGGCCACCTACCCACAGCCGCGCGTAGTAGTCAGCGGCCTCCACCCAGTCGATCTCGCGCAGCTCGAGCACGAGCGCGCCGCGCGCGGTGGTCACGACCATCGTCGGCTCTTGCCTCGCCGACACTCCCGTGCGCAGACGCTTGGCCACGCGACGCATCGTCGCCGCGAACCGCTCCTCGGTGACGGGCTTCACAAGATAGTCGAGCGCTTCGGCATCGAAGGCGCGAATCGCGTACTGATCGTACGCCGTGAGAAATACGACCACGGGCATTCGCTCCGGCGTGCGCCGCCGAATCACGTCGAACCCGCCCAGCTCCGGCATCTGCACGTCGAGAAAGAGCACGTCGGGCGCGACGAGATCGAGCGCCGCGAGCACCTCGCGGCCGTTGCGACACTCGCCGGCGACCGTGAAATCGGGGAAGGCGGCGAGCAGTTGGCGCACGCCGCGACGCGCCGCCGGCTCGTCGTCCGCGAGGAGGACCCGCCACGGACTACTCGGCATCGCGAGGCACGCCGAACAGACTTTCGCGGTACGGGATCGTGAGCCGAGCAACCGTGCCGTGCTCCGTGGCCGGCGAGATCACGAGCGAAGCGCGATCGCCATACAACGTACGCAGGCGCTCGCGCGTGTTCTCGAGCCCATGTCCGTCGGCGGCCTCGGCGGCCGGCTGAATACCGGCGCCGTCGTCCTCTACCGTGAGCTCGAGTGAATCGCCCACACGCCGCGCCGACACGGTGACCGTTCCGGCATCGGACCGTCGCGCGATGCCGTGACGAACGGCGTTCTCGACGAGATGCTGGAGCGCGAAGCTCGGGACGGCGGCCGATAGCAGCGCCTCGGGCACTTCCAGTGACACTCGCAATCGGTCGGAGAAGCGCGCCGCCTCGACGGCGAGATACTGCCGCACGAGATCCAGCTCGTCGTCGAGAGACACTTCGCTCTCACGCGAACGGCTCAGCGTGTGCCGAAGCACCTCGCTCAGATGCTCGATCACGCGCGTGGCGCGTCCGTTGTCGCCGCCCCGAACGAGCACCGCGATCGTATTGAGACTGTTGAACAGGAAGTGCGGATTGAGCTGCGCCTGAAGCGCCGACAGCTTGGCGCTCGTGAGCTGCTCGGACATTCGCGCGAGCTGCGCGGCACGCTCGCGCGATTCGGCGAAGTAGCGTAGCGCGTGTTCGATCCCCACCACGGCCAGGTACACGGCAACGCCGAATGGGAGCGTCGTGAACACCCAACTCACGAAGAACCGCCGCACGCCCGAATCGAGCGAGCTCGGATCGATGGCGAGTTTGAGCAATGTCCCCGCACTCGCCCATGCGGCGCAGAAGAGGAGTGAGACCGCGATGTGGAAGCCGGCATGCCGTGCAACGTGCGGGCGCGTGAGAGGCCAGCGGCGGGACAGCGCGAAGATGATCGGCGTGAACAGCGCGTAGAGCAGCCAGTCGCCGCTCGAGAAGAGGACCGAACGCAGGGGAACAGGCGGTCCACCCCACACACGCCGCTGTGCGAGCGTGTCGACCGCGCCGAGGATCGCGGGGACGATCCAGGCGGCGGAGACGAGCATCCACGGGCGCAGGCGTCCCGCGGAGGCCTGGGCGGGGGCGGGGGCGGGGACGGGCGCAGGAACGGCAGACACGCCGCCACGCTACCTGCGCGGCCGCGTCTCCGCAACGCGCAGCACCGCCGGCGGCAGAGCACGGACCGTTCGCGGCATGGCTCTGGCGGGGCAAGTGGCGTCCGTTGGCATTCACCACAAGATTCTGTGTTCCATGTCAGACACACCGCCACGCCCGCGTCCGAGAACCTCGCGCCAGCGCTACGCCGAGTTCGTCGACGACTACAAGCATCGTCGTCTGGACGATACCAAGGGCGATGGCGAGCAAGCCGTGGCGTCTCCAGCCGCGACCACACCGCCCGCGGCGAACGAGGATGGCAAGCGCCGGCGATGGTGGCGGAGCTCGCCGCATCGCAAGTACCTCGGTGCGTACCTGCGTTGGCTCAAGCCACATCGGCGCGCGGTAACGGTGGTGTTCGTGCTCGCGGTCGTGACGGGCGGACTCGAGATGATCTCGCCGCTCTTCATGCGATACATCATCGACCGCGTGCTGCTCGTGCCGGGTCTCGATCTCGCGACCAAGCTCCTGCGCCTGAATGCGGCGGGCTTGACGTTCCTCGCCGTCACGATCGTCTCGAATCTCGCCGACGCCACGAAGGACTATCGCCAGCGTCTCCTCAACACGCGCCTGATGCTGACGCTGAGGCGCGCGATGTACGACCGGATGCTGCACCTGCCGCTGCCGACGCTGTGGGACATGAAGACGGGCGGCATCCTGTCGCGGCTGACGGGCGACGTCGATACGACGACAGGATTGTTCCAGATGGCTGTGCTGTCGCCGGCGACGTCCCTCATGCGGCTCGCCATCGCGACGACCATCCTCGTCTCGCTCAACTGGCGGCTCGCGCTCACCGCCCTCGCGCTCGTACCGGGCGTAGTGGTGATGAGCTTCGTGTTTGCGCGGCGCGTGCGCCCGATCTACCGCACGATGCGCAAGGACGCCGAACTGATCGACGGTCGCGTCGGCGAGACGTTCTCGGGGATTCGGGTCGTGCGCGCGTTCCGGCGCGAGACGGCCGAGCTGCTCGAGTTCATGCGTGGCCGGCACACGGTGCTGCGCAAGGAGATGTTCGCCCACCGGCGCGAGCTGGTGCTGTGGACGTCGTGGAGCCTCCTGCTCGGCATCGTCAATGTCGTGATCGTGTGGTACGGCGGATTCCTGAACGTTCGCGGGCGCGCGTCGGTCGGCGACATCATGGCGTTCCAGTGGTACACGTTCCTGCTGCTCAATCCCGTCTGGAGCATCGTGAACTCGTTCTCCGAGCTGCAGCGGTCACTCGCCGCGATGGAGCGCGTGTTCGACGTGCTGGCGATGGAGCAGGACAAGCCCGATCGGCCGAACGCCGTGGATGCGCCGGCGATCGTGCGCGAAGTCCGGTTCGAGGACGTGGAGTTCGAGTACAGACAAGGACGGCCGGTGGTACGCGACTTCGACGTGACCGTGCGCGGAGGAACGGTCGTCGCGCTCGTCGGTCGCTCCGGCGCCGGCAAGACGACGGTGACCGATCTCGTGGCGCGCTTCCACGATCCGACGCGCGGCCGGATTCTGCTCAACGGCACGGACATTCGCGATTACCGCCTCCACAGCTACCGCGACCTGCTGGCGATCGTGCAGCAGGACGTCTTTCTGTTCGACGGCTCGGTACGCGACAACATTGCGTACGGACGGCATGACGCCACCGACGCCGATATCGAGCTCGCCGCCAAGCTGGCGAACGCGGAGGAGTTCATCGTCGATCTGCCGGATGGCTACGAGACGTTCATCGGCGAGCGGGGCGTGAAGCTCTCGGGCGGGCAGCAGCAGCGCCTGGCGATCGCACGCGCGTTCCTCAAGGGACCGCAGATTCTCATCCTCGACGAGGCGACGAGCAACCTCGACACCGAGAGCGAGCAGCTCATCCAGGCGTCGATGGGATCACTGCTCGCCGGACGCACCACGTTCGTGATCGCGCATCGGCTGTCGACCGTGCGTCGAGCGGACGTGATCCTGTTGATGGAAGATGGGCGGATCATGGAGCGCGGGAGCCACGAGGAGCTCATGGCCGCGCGCGGCAAGTACTACGAGATGGTGATGCGGCAAATGGAGGCGGCCGCCGACGAAGGCGCGACCGGAGTGCTGCAGTGACGCGCGACAACGAGACGGCGCGCGACCGGTTCATTGAAGCCGCATTCTGGCACGGACCGCTCGATCGCGCTCAGGCGATCCTTGCCGAGCATCCTGAGATTGCCGGCAGCGACATCCACGCCGCCGCCGTCCTCGGCGACGACAGTGCGATTCGGCGCTTCCTGTCTGGTGATACGTCGCTCGCGTCGTCGAGAGGCGGACCGCGCAACGTCGAGCCGCTGGTCCATCTCTGCTTCTCGCGCTATCTCGCGCTCGACCGCTCTCGCTCCGAGGCATTCGTGCGCGCCGCCAGCGCGCTGCTCGACGCGGGCGCGAACGCGAACGCCGGATTCTTCGACGATTCGCACGTCCCTCGGCCGGAGTGGGAGAGCGCTCTCTACGGCGCCGCTGGTGTCGCGCACCACGCCGGTGTGACTCGCCTCCTGCTCGAGCATGGGGCGAATCCCAATGACGAGGAGGTGCCTTACCACTCGCCGGAGACGTGGGAGAACGACGCATTCCGCCTGCTGCTGGAGAGCGGCAAGTTGAACGAAGAAAGTCTCAACATGATGCTGCTTCGCAAAACGGACTGGCATGATCTCGAAGGTGTCAGGCTCGTGCTCGACCATGGCGCCGACGTCAATCGCATGACGCGCTGGGGCAAGACCGCGCTCCACAACGCCGTCCTCAGTGACAATCGTCTGGCGATCATCGAGCTGCTGCTCGATCGCGGCGCCGATGCGACGATCGTGGCCAGGGATCTGCGGCACGGCGGCGAGTTCCGCATCGGTCGCTCGTCGATCTCGCTTGCCGCCCGACGCGGGCGCGCCGACGTGTTGGAGGCGATGGAGAAGAGGGGAGTCGCCCTCGCTTTCGAGGGCGTGGACGAGTTGATCGGCGTGTGCGCCCGCGGTGACGCCGCGGCCGCGCTCGGGATCGCGACACGCGATCCCGAGCTCGTGGCCAAGCTGGCGTCGGAGGGCGGGACGTTGCTCGCCGAATTCTCCGGCACCGGCAACGCGGCCGGCGTCAGGCTGTTGCTCGACCTCGGTGTGCCGGTGGGGGCGCTGTACACCGGCGATCCCTACTTCGGGATCGCCAGGGACAGCACGGCGCTGCACGTCGCCGCCTGGCGCGCCGCACACGAAGTCGTGGAGCTCCTCATCGCGCGCGGCGCGAGCGTCGACGCGCGCGACGGCAAGGACCGGACACCGCTCATGCTGGCCATCAAGGCCTGCGTCGATTCGTACTGGGCCGAGCGCCGGTCGCCCCGCTCGGTGCGAGCACTGCTCGCCGCCGGCGCGCGGACCACCGGCGTCGCCTACCCTTCGGGGTACGCCGAGGTGGACGCCTTACTCGAGCCATACGTCGGCTGAATCGACCATCGCGCCCGCGAACGGTGACCGGGATCACCGCATTCGCGAAGCCAGATAGCCAATAAAGGCCGCGCAAAAGACAGCGAGACCACTCACCGCCGATAGCCGGCGTCTCCGCGCCGACACAGTCCCGGTCATTGCGCGACTCCCAAGGACTGTACTATAAATATCCACATGAATTTTCACTCATGGCACGTGTCCGCAAGCACCACTGTTGCGTTCGCGATCGTTGCCACGGGCTGCGGAAGTCCAACCGATAGCGGCGACGTCACGTGCTCCAGGGAGCTCCGGCCGGCGATCGAAGTGGACGTGTTCGACGCGCGCACCGGAACGCCGGCCGCGGCCGGCGCCACGGTCTTGCTCAGCGGTTCGGCGCAGGATTCGGTGACCGCGCCTTCCACAGCCGGAGCGCTCGTGGTCGCCAAGGTCTGGTATGAGGACCGTGTGAAGGCAGGCAGCTATTCGGTTACGGTTCGAAAGCTCGGCTACAGCGACTGGACGCAGTCCAACATCCACGTGCAGGCCGACCAATGCCACGTCAGGACCTTCGAGCGGCTCGCGGCGAGACTTGAGCCGGTGGCGCCGTAGCGGCCAGCCCCCCGCGCTGACGGGGGCACAGACACCGGACCGCGACCACTGGGCGCGACCGGTAAACAGAAGGCCAAGTCCCATACGTCAGAGTACGTATGGTCGGAACCTCTAATGCACAACATCGTATTGCACCCCTCTTTAGTGGAGGCAGACGATGCGAAGAACGATCATGGTCGCTCTTGCGGCGGCGATCGTTGCGAATCCGTCGCATGGAAGCGCGTAAAGCGACAAGGCGTTCGTTGGCTGGGTCGGGCTTATGACGACTCCCGTCGGAGCCCTACCTACACAGTTGCCGGTCTCACTTCCCGGCACTTCAGGCAAGACGGCGGTACAGGCTCGGTACGGCCATTGGCAGTTCGCGAGCAATGACGACAACACCAACACGTTCGGGTTCAGTGGCACGTTCGGAGGCGCTCGCGTCAAGACGACTCTGGAAGTCGGGTACGGAACAAAGACCGATTGTTCCGACTGCAACTCCATCCTTGGCGGCGTGGAACTTGGCATTCCACTCATCGAACCGCGGATTGGCTCTGCCGTGACGACCGGTTCGCTGCTCGGCGTCGCGCTGCACCCGGCCGTTGGCGTCATGAAGCCGATTGGCAGCGACGCGAATGGCTACGCGCTCTCGGCCGCCGCGCACCTGCCGATCTATGTGTCGCTCCCCGTCGGCCAGCGAGTAAGGCTGGCGCCGTTCGTTTCGCCCGGCTACGGCGTCGGTTACATCAACGGCGACGGCGAGTCGGAGTCCGGTTGGCGCGCGATGCTGGGCGGCGGTGGCGCGCTTTCGGGGCTCGGCTCCGGGCTCGAAATCACGGTGAGCGCGCACCGCGTCTTCATCGCAGACGGCGCCACGATGTACGGGATCGCGCTCAGGCTGTGGCGGTGATTTGTGCCGCGATCCCGCTGTGACAGATGCGAGGCGCCGCGTTGAAGCGGCGCTTCGCCTCTCCGGAGTCAATCAAGAACCGTCGCGCCGCTTTGACGCGCGAGGCTCACCAGTGGATGATCCGCCTCAGAATATTCCCGATCGTCCGCCCCGCCGACTTGATCGGGTCCGGCGGATTGATCTGAATGTTCCCGTTGGCATCGATCGCGATCGGACCCTGCGGCGGTCCGATGTGCAGCTGGCACTCGTCCGTCGGCTGATTCCCAGGCTTGTACCACTGCCGCGTGCGCGTCGGGCACCACTCCGTCGCGAGCTCGCCACTCTGCGGATCGACCACCGCGGAAATCATCCCCTCGGGCCGAGCGAACGCCGAGCCCCGCGGCTCTCGCCATCCCGTCTGATACAACTCCGCCCACGCCGGCGCGGCGAGCCGGCCGCCGCTGGCGTTGTAGGCGATCTGTCGACGCTCGTCGTAGCCGAACCACATACCCGCCACGAGGGTTGGCGTGTAGCCCACGAACCAAACATCGGTGCCGTCGTTGGTCGTCCCGGTCTTCCCGGCGATCGGTCCGCTCACTCCCATGTCGCGGATCGTCCTGCCTGTGCCGTAATTCACGACGCCCTGCAGCATCTGCGTGACTTCGTAGGCGTCGCGCGGATCCATGGCGGGCGCTCGCTCCATCTCGGTGCTCCACAGCAGCTTGCCGTCGGGCGCTTCGATCCGCGCAATGAGTCGGGGCTTCACGCGATTGCCGCCGTTTGCGAACGGAGCGTACGCCGCCACCAGCTCGACCGGCGTCACCTCCTCCGCGCCAAGGGCGATCGAGGGAACCGGAGTTAGAGGACTCGAAATGCCGTTTCGTCGTGCCGCGTCGATGACCGCGCGCTCACCGACGGCGCGGCTCACACGTACGGTCGCCGCGTTCGCCGAGAGCAGCAGTGCGCGCGCGAACGTGATGCGGCCATTGTATTCGTCGTTGTAGTTGGCCGGTTGCCAAATGGTGCGGCCGACTTGCACGTCGACTGGATCGTCGTCGACTTCGTCCGACGGCTTGTAGCCCGCGGCGAGAGCGGCGGCGTAAACGAACGGCTTGAACGCCGAGCCCGGCTGGCGTCGCGAGTAGAACGCGCGATTGAACCCGCCGCGTTGCGTGCGGCGGCCGGGCACGAGGGCGCGAATGTCGCCGGTCGCCGGGTCGAGCGCGACGAGCGCGCCCTGCACATCTTCGCGGGACCCACCCATCTCGTCGTGCGACTCCTGGCTGATCGCCGCAATGTGCCTGATCATCACGCGGTCGGCCGCGCGCTGGAGGCCGTAGTCGAGCGTCGTGTAGACGTTGACGTCGCCTTCCTTCTGCAGCACGTCCGGCAGCACGGAATCGACGAGCGCACGTACGGCGTCGAGCGCGCTCGCCTCGCTGTTGATCGACGGACGCCACTCGTTCTCGGCGATGCGGAGTGGGGCGCGCTGGGCGGCCCGCGCCTGCACGTCCGAGATGTATCCCTGGTCGGCCATCAGACCGAGGACGAGGTTGCGGCGCTGCGTCGCGCGCTCGGCGCTGCGGCGCGGCGTGTAGGTCGAAGGTGCCTTGGGGAGAGCGGCGAGCATGGCCGCTTCCGACAGCGTGACCTGGCCCACGTCTTTTCCGAAGAGGTCGAGACTGGCCGCCTCGACGCCGTTCACGCCGCTCCCAAGGTAGATGACGTTGAGGTAGTGCTCGAGGATCTGGTCTTTCGTGAGCTCGCCCTCGAGCAGGCGGGATAGCCGCAGTTCGACGAGCTTGCGTCGCAGTGACCGCCCGTGATAGCGGTCCTGCAGGAAGCTGTTGTGCGCCACCTGCATGGTGATCGTACTGAAGCCTTCACGGATCCCGCCGGCACCGAGGTTGCTCACCACCGCGCGCATGACGCCGCGCCAGTCGAGACCGTTGTGCTCGTAGAACCGGCGGTCTTCCGTGGCGATGAAAGCGTCGCGGACCGTTTTCGGGACACGGCTGATCGGCACGTTCACGCGCCGGACGTTCTCGAGGTGTCCCACCAGTTTTCCGTAGTGGTCGAATACGTTCCCGCCTTCGGTGGGGTGGAACGCGCGGATCTCGGCCTTGGATGGGCAACCGTAAAAGCCACAGGTCGCCAGCCATGAGTCGAAGACGACCACTCCGATGCAGGCCGCGGCGAGCAGACTGAGCCATGGCCAATGGCGGCGCAGCCACTTTCGCGGCGGGTCGGCCGGGTTCCGGCGGAGTCGCTGGCGGAGGAGCGCCAAGCGGGCGCTCGCAAAGGTTTTTGATGAAACGGCCACGCGAGTTGTGGAGTCGTCTATCTATTGAAGGTGGTACGGGCTTCGCCCTCGCAGGTTTCGGGCGCGGCCACGGCCAACAGCACGGCCGACCGGTGGCCACCGCGGTCGGCCTCTACAGTCCTACTCCGAAACCAAAGATGACGTTCCGTTCGAATTATTCCGTGATGCTGGTCGCGCTGCTGAGCGCATGCGGCAAGAGCAACGGCGAGGCGTCCAGCACGGCCTCGCGGGCGGCTGGTGGCGAGGTCACGGCCAGCACGCCGGCCCGACGGCCGGCGGCGGCGGGTGACAGCGTGAAGCGGCCGGCCAATCACACGGGCCGCATCCCCGTCCTCGAGTATCACGTGATCGGCGGCGACAAGAACGCGCTCTACACGCGCACGGTCGCGAGCTTCAGGGCCGACTTAGAGGACGTGTATCGCCGCGGATATAGGCCGATCACCATCGCGCAAATGCTGGATAAGAACTTCGGCGACGTGCCCGACGGAATGTCGCCGGTCGTCTTCGTGTTCGACGATGCGTCGCCGGAGCAGTTCCGTTACCTCGAGGGCGCCGACGGCAAGCTGACGATCGATCCGACGAGCGGCGTCGGGATCTGGCTCGACTTTGCCAAGACGCATCCCGGCTGGAAGAACCGCGGGACATTCTGTCTGCTCAACGGTGCCGCCGCGGGACACAACTTCTTTGGCGACAAGCCCAAGTTCGAGGGACAGAAGAACGAGTGGCGCTTTCAGAAAGTCAAATGGCTCGCCGACAACGGCTTCGAGCTGTGCGGGCACACCGTTTGGCACGCGCGGCTCGACAAGTTCCCCGACGCGGTGGTACAGGAGCAGATCGCGCGGAACCTGATGGCGATCGACTCCGCGGTGGCGGGCTACAAGGTTCGCACGTTCGCGCTGCCGTACGGCATCTGGCCGAAGAACCGGCAGCTGGCATGGCAGGGGTCGTGGACGGACCCGAAGACCAGGCAGGCGCACGCATACAAGCTCGAGGCCGTGCTCGAGGTCTCGGGTGGCCCTACGCGAAGCCCGTACGATCCGCAGTTCGACCCCCATCACATCACACGGATCGAGGCGGTCGGAAATGACATCGCGACGACCCTCGACCGGCTGGGTAGAGAAAAGGCTCAATTCGTGAAATAGGCGTGCGGTCGTAGCACAACCAATTGCGTCGCGGCCACCTCCCACACCGTACCCGCGCGACCCCTTCTTCATGTTCCACCGCGCGTCGGCTTTGATCGCGGCCCTCGCCTGCACGGCTGCGTGCAGCGCCGATCGTCACGAACGGCCGCTCTTCAGGCTTCTCGCGCCGTCGCACACGGGCGTCAGCTTCGCCAACACGATCGCTACGTCGGACTCGTTCAACGTCCAGACCGACGTCTACATCTACAACGGCGCCGGTGTAGCCGCGGGCGACGTCGACAACGACGGGTATCCGGATCTGTTTTTCGCCGGCAACATGGTGTCGAGTCGCTTGTATCTCAACAGGCGTCAAATGCGATTCGAGGACATCACCGAACGCGCGGGCCTGCGCACCAATCGGTGGGCCACCGGCGCCGCGATGGTCGACATCAACGGCGACGGATATCTCGATATCTACGTGTCGGTATCCGGGCCGCCGTGGTCGTCGGGCCGCGACCGCGCCAATCTGCTCTACATCAACAACCGGAATCGCACCTTCACCGAGGCTGCCGCCAAGTACGGGGTCGCCGACACCGGATTCACGACCCAAGCTGCCTTCCTCGATTACGACGAGGACGGGTGTCTCGATCTCTTTCTGCTCGAGAATTCACCGCGGGACTTTTCGCGCGGCGGGCTGACGAGCCACCCCTCGGGAATGCGCGGCCGGACTCCCGACAGCTACAACCAGCTCTACCGGAACGACTGTCACGGCACGTTCACGAACGTGTCGGCGAAGGCCGGCATCCTCGAGGACGCCGGCTATGGGCTGGGCGTCGTGGTCGCGGACGTGAACCGAGACGGCTGGCCTGACATCTATGTGTCCAACGACGGCACCCCGAACGACGTCCTCTACGTCAACAATCGCGACGGCACATTCACCAACGCGGCGGCCCGGTCGCTCAAGCATACCAGCTATGCCGGCATGGGAGTCGACGTCGCCGATTTCAACAACGATGGGTGGCCCGACATCGCGCAAGCCGACATGATGCCGCACGATCTGGGTCGCCGAAAGCAGATGAGCGGCTTCATGACGTATGACAACCTGCTCGAGTCGCGCCGCGCGGGCTTCCGCGATGACTACTCCGAGAATGTCCTGCAGCTGAGCAACGGTGTCGACAAGAGGGGGACGGTCGTGTTCAGCGACATCGCGAGATTGGCGGGCGTGGCGGCCACCGATTGGAGCTGGAGCGCGCTCTTTGCCGACTTCGACAACGACAGTTACAAGGACCTCTTCATCACCAACGGCTACCCCAAAGCCGTGAACGACCTGGACTATCAAACGGCGATGTTTGGCGTGCGCCGCTCGGGCAACGCGAGCAACGATGCCGCGCGTCGGGCCGGACTCGACATCCTCAAGCGCCTCTATGCCTACGACGTTTCGAACTATCTGTTCCGTAATGCGGGTGACCTCACCTTCACCGACGTCACGGCGGCGTGGGGGCTGGAGCGGCCGAGCTACTCGTACGGCGCGGCATACGCCGACCTCGATAACGACGGCGACCTGGACCTCGTCGTGAACAACATCGACGGACCCGCGTTCATTTATGAGAATACTCAACCCGCCGGCCCCACGCACCATTACGTCGCGATCTCCTTGCAGGGAGACGGTCCGAATCGTCGAGGGATCGGCGCGACGCTCGTGCTCACTGCCGGTGGTCGAACACAATATCTCTACCACTCTCCGTACCGTGGTTTCATGTCATCGATGGACGACCGGGCGCACTTCGGGCTCGGTGCGGCGACGCGCGTTGACAGCCTGCAAGTCTTCTGGCCCGACGGGCGCTATCAACTGCTGGCCGGTCTGGGAGTCGATCGCCTGATCGTCGTCCGGCAGGCCGACGCGAACGAGAGGCGGCGAGTCGCGCCGCCGCGCGCGTCGCCGAGATTCGAGGTGGTGGTCGACGACAAGAAGCCGCTATACAAGCACGAGAGCTCACCCGGCGTCGATTACACGGTGCAGCCGCTCCTTCCCTATCTGCCGTCCAGCCAGGGGCCGCCGATCGCTGTCGCGGACGTGAACGGCGATGGCCTCGACGATGTGTTCATCGGCGGGACCGTGAACAGCGCCGGAACCCTGTTCCTTCAGGCACGCGATGGTCGCTTCATGGAATCCTCTCGCGGCGAGCCGTGGCTCGCGGACAATGCCTTTGAGGATTGGGGCGCGCTCTTCTTCGACGCGAACGGCGACGGGCAACCGGACCTGTACGTCGCGAGCTGCGGATATCGGCTGCCTCCCGAGTCCCCGCTCCTGCAGGACCGGCTCTACATGAACGTCGGCGGCGGCAGATTCGTCCGGGACTCGCTGGCGCTGCCGAAGATGCGAACGTGCACGAGTGTCGTGCGCGCCGCGGACTTCAACGGGGACGGGCGGCTCGACCTCTTCGTCGGCGGGCGCCTGACGGTGCGAGACTACCCGCTCCCCACGAGGAGCTATCTTCTGCGCAACGACGGCGGCCGCTTCAGCGACGTGACCGACCAGCTTGGGCCGGAGCTGGTGCGTCCCGGCGGAATGATCACCGACGCGGCGTGGGTCGACCTCGACGGCGACGGTCGTGTGGATCTCGTGACGGCCGGCGAGTGGATGCCGCTCGAGTTCTTCCACAACGACGGCGCTCGTTTCCGCAACACGACGCATGACACGCGCCTGCCGTCGATGCGGGGCTGGTGGTACAGCCTCGCCGTCGGCGACTTGGACGGCGACGGGCATCCCGACCTCGTCGCCGGAAATCTCGGGTTGAACTACGCGTACACGACCTCACCTGGACGCCAGTTCGGGGTGTACGCGGGCGATCTGACCGGAAACCGGTCAGCCGACATCGTGCTCACCACGGAAGTCAATGGAACGGAGTATCCGCTCGCCGGCAGGGCCCCACTCGGTCGCGAAATCGACCCGCTCAACCTCCGCTTCCCCACCTACGGTTCATTCGCGCGCGCGACAGCGAGGCAGTTATTCAGCCCCACACAACTCCAACAGGCCGTCCACTATCAGACCGACACCTTTGCGAGCGTCGTTCTGCGCAATAACGGCGACGGCACGTTCACATCGTCCCCGTTGCCAAATCTGGCGCAGATCGCGCCGATCAAGGGCATCGTCGCCTACGACGTGGACGACGACGGACACCTCGATCTGATCGTCGCCGGCAATCTGTACGCGTCGGAGCCCAATACCGCGCGGGCCGACGCCGGGAACGGTCTCTGGCTGCGGGGTGACGGACGGGGGCATTTCACCCCCGTGCCGCCTACCGAGAGCGGCTTTCTGGCGCCGCTCGACGTCTCCGGTCTCGCACTCATCAACACGCCGTCCGGCAAGGCCGTCGTCGTCGCGAACACCGGTGACTCGCTTCAGGTCTTTCGCATTCGTAAACCTTAAACTATCGCCCTCGCTACCATCCGGAGTTCTGCTTCAGATTCGACTGGCCGTTCGACTGGCTCAGCTGAATCTGAAGATCGGGAATCGGGAACCACCTGTGCCGAGCCGCGAACGGTTCGGCTGAAGTGAGGTAGAGCCGTCGCGACTTCTCGGCGCCGCCACCCACGCCGTTGACGTAGGCATTCAGCGTCGCGTCGGCGATTCCCCAGCGGCGGAGATCGAATAACCGTTGGCCTTCCATCGCCAGCTCGAGTCTCCGCTCGGCTCTCACCGCTTCGCGCGCGAAAGACTGACTGGAGAACGGTGGATACTGCCCGATCTTGTACACCGCCCAGGTGATCGAAGGATCATTGATTGGGACAGCCATGTTGGCGGACGTCGTTCCCGGCCCTTGCGCCGTCACGCCCGCACGCGCGCGGATCTGGTTCACGATCTGCCGCGCGCCCTCGAGATTATTCGTTTCCACATACGCTTCGGCGAGCATCAACAACAAGTCCGCGTATCGGTACAGATGGATGTGCACGGAGTTGAGCTGAGTGTTCTGCCAACCCACGTTGCTTTCGGCCCCGCTCGCCTTTTCGTGCGCGTTCTTCTTGGGGCTGTAGGGGCCGGCATACACCGCGTCTCGTACCCACCCATCCGCGGTGCTATAGAGGCCCCAATCCTTGTAAGGAACGGTGTCGCGCCCGACCGTCCAATCGAGCCGCGGGTCGACCGGCGCCGTGTTGCCGGCCTTGAAGTTGTCGTTGCTCGTGTTCCAGCTCGTGGGACTGGAGAGCGCGAGCGGCAAGCCGTTGGCATCCACTCGGTAGAAGTTCACCAGGTTCTGTGTGGGCTGGTTGAACCCGCAGCAGCCGAAGTGACTTCCGGAATACGGGAAGTTCAGCCGCTCGCCATAGTTGGCATTGTTCCCGTTCGGTTCTCCGTCGTTCGACGAGGCTTGGTATGCCCAGATCGTCTCGGGTCCGTCCTGCCTGTCCTTGAACCCCGTCCACACGCGATCGAAGCTCGTCTCGAGCTTGTACGGACCGTTGTTCACCACGTCCTGTAACGTGGCGACCGCGGCGGCCCACTGTCCGGCGTACACCTGTACGCGGCCCTTGTACGCTTTGGCCGTCCATTGCGTGGCGCGGCCCTTCTGTGCGTTGCGGGGCGTCGGGGGGAGCAGCTTGATGGCCGAGTCGAGGTCTTTCAGCAAATCAGCGACGACCTGATCGCTCGTCTCGTTCGGCTTCGCGTAGTCGGCGTCGTTCTCGCGGTAGTACGGAATGTTGCCCCACATCCGGTACGCCTCGAAATGGTAATGCGCCCGAAGGAAGATGGCTTCGCCCGCAATGCCTTTGGCGTCATCAGCTCCA
>DATJHY010000094.1:0-12085 GCA_035493635.1 Gemmatimonadaceae bacterium
TGGTTGACTGAAGGCGAGTTCTTTGACTCTCTGCCTTCACGTCGAACGAGGAGACGATGGATCGACATCTGCCCTACTTCATATACCTGGTGCTCAACCGTAACGCCGAGCCCGCGGCATTAGCGCGGCGCCTGAGGCGCCGTGTACGCCACCTTCCCACCGACGATCGTGTACAACGCCTTCGTACCGAGGATCGAATCGACCGGCACCGTCATGATGTCGCGGGACAGCACCGTGATGTCCGCCCACTTGCCCGGCGTGAGCGAGCCGCTCTCGCGTTCCTGGAACGCCACGAAGGCGCCGTTCGTCGTGTAGGTCTGCAGCGCCTGCTGGCGGCTCAACTTCTGGTCGGGGAAGAAGGCCGAGTCCGTGCCGACGCGGTAGCGCGTGACGCTGCAGTGGAACGAGGCAATCGGGCTGATGTCCTCGACCGGCACGTCCGTGCCGTTCGTCACGATCGCGCCCGTCTTCCACAACTTCTGCCACACGTACGCGCCTTCCTCGGCGCGCTGCATTCCGAGCCGTGGCAGCACGTACGGTGCGTCGGAGCACTGATGAATCCCCTGCATGCTCGCCACCACGCCCAGCTTCCCGAAACGCGGGATGTCAGACGGGTTGAGGTGCTGCGCGTGCTCGTCGCGCCAGCGCAGCGTGTCGCCTTTCACGTGATGCTCATTGAAGATCTGCTCGAACAGGTCGAGCGTCTCGCGATTGGCGCGGTCGCCGATGGCGTGCACGGAGATCTGGTAACCGTGCGCGAGCCCGAGTTCGGCGACCTCCTTGATGCGCGACATCTTCGTCACGTTGAGGCCGGTGTTCGTCGTGTCGTCGTCGTACGGTTTGAGCATCCATGCGCTGCGCGAGCCGAGCGCGCCGTCGGCCGTGATTTCGCCGATGGCGCGAACCGTGAGGTGGCCCTTGCCATAGTCGATCATCCGGTGCGACGTGAGCGCGGCGACGTTGTCGGGCCGCACCTCACCCTGGCTCACGAGGATGTAGAGGCGAAGCGGCATGTCGCCCTCGTCGACCATCTGCTTGATCGCGTCGACCGTGGCGAACGACTCGCCCATGTCCTGGAACGTGGTGACGCCGTTCGCGAGCGCGTTCTGCACGGCGAGGTGCACTTGGTTGCGGAAGTCGGCCTTTTGCTCGGCGGGAGTGCGCTGCGAGAGACTCTTCGACATCGCGCGCCGCAGAAGTCCTTGCGCGCCGTCCACCAGCACGCCCGTGGGCTTGCCGCTCGCGTCCTTGATGATCTCGCCGCCCGGCGGATTCGGCGTGTCCGGACCGATGCCGGCAAGCTCGAGCGCTTTGGCGTTCGCGATCAACGCGTGTCCACTGGCGTGGCCAAGCACCACGGGATTGTTCGGCGCCGCCTGGGTGATGAGATCGTTCGTCTGGAAGCCTTTCACTACGCGTCCAGGCAAGCGATTCCATTTTTCCTGATGCCAGCCGCGCCCCTGGATCCACGCGCCGGGCTTGGCCTTCTTTGCGGCGTCGCCAACCATCTGCGCAATGTCCTGCCAGCTCGGGACGCCCATGAGCTTGAGCTGCGTCAGCGACTCGCCCAGCCCCATGAAGTGGCCGTGCGATTCGTTGAAGCCGGGGATCGCGAGGTGGCCCTGCAGGTCGATGACCTTCGTGCCCGCGCCGATGTACTGCTGAATGTCGGCGTTTGAGCCGACGGCAGTGATCCTGTCGCCCGTGATTGCGATCGCTTGCGCCTGCGGATGGGCGGAGTCCATCGTGACGATCTTGCCATTGCGCAGCACGAGGTCGGCGGGAGCGGCGGTGGCGGTTGCGGCCTTCGGGGAGCAGCCGGCGAGGAGCGCGCAGGCGAGGAGGCCAAACGCTGCCGACGAGGCGTGGCGGAGGGCGCGGAATGTCATATGGATGCAGTGGGTGCGGAGAACGCCGTGGGATGTCGATGGACCAGGCTCTTCTCGAAGTTCGGAAGAGAAGCGGCGGAACGCCAGTGCGCCTTCAGCAACCGGGTAGTCGGACACGAGTCGAAGAGCCGACCGGCTGCCCTATCGATGCGGCGCTTCAAAAAGCTCGAAGAACTCCGCCAGTCGGGCGAGGCTCCGCGCATCGAGGGCGGCGTGACCAGCACGGGGATCGTCGTACCTGACGCTCCCGGACAAGCCAGCCGCAGCCAAATCGGCGAGATATGGCGGCGAGGTCGGATCGCGACCGCCAGAGATAAGGAGCGTGGGAATGGCCGAGACCACGCGATCTCCGAACCGCGGCGATACCGTACCTCGTGGCCAGGCGCGGCACGCCTCCAACAATTCCGGCACGACCGGTGATCCCAACAGCAGCGTGTCCGTGTTCGCTCCGACGCCGGCGAGGCGCGGAGCATCCTCCGCGCACAGCACCGACAGCATCAACCCTTCGCCGCGTCCAGAACGACGAGCTCGCGATGCCTCGGCGAGCTGCCGAATCAACGGAGCGAAATCATCGCGGCGGACGGCACGATGAACGAGAGGCAGCACGCGCATGAGCGACGCTGGCTGGTTGGCTTCGTACCAGAGAAGCTCCGCCGCGGCGCGCGCGTTCAGGGTAACGGACTCCCTCCACAGCCGGCGTCCGTTCCACAACGTCACGTGCGCAGGCGTGTGTCGCAGCCGCTCGAGAAGGTTCGCGACGTCACCGCGCGGATCAGGCACAGCCGCGTGACATCGCGCGTCGGTGGCGCACGCGGCGAACGCCGAATCGAGCGCGGCCTCGCCACCGACCGCAAAGTCGCGTCCTATCGGCGCTTCTGGCGGGATGACGCCGAGCAAGGCCGCGGCCCCGACGCGAGTCGGAAACAGCCGCATGTACGCCAGCGCGAGCCGCGTACCATACGATCCGCCGAACAGACTCCAACGCTCGATGTGTAAAGCAGCACGCACGTCGTCCAGGTCTTGCGCCGCAATTTCGGTCGTGTACTGGGTGAGATCGGCGCGCGCGGCGAGGCGCGCCGCGCACGCGCGAACTCGCGCGATCGGGAACATCGGCTCGAGGTATGGCTGAATGCGGCCGTGATCGTTGTAGAGATCACACACCAATCGATCGTCGCCGCCGGTGCCGCGCATGTCGACCATCACCAGATCGTGCGTGCCGCGCAGCGGTTGGAGCGCCCACTCGACGTACGAATCAGCACGGGTGGCGGGCAGGCCGGGACCACCGTGCAGAAACAGGATTGGTTCGTCTCGAGCTGAATCGAGGGCCGGGAGTATCACCACGTCGAGTCGCACGACTCGCCCGGCCCGTAGCGCCCGATTTTCGGGGAGGCTGATCGTGCCGCAGCGGGCCTCTTCATTCGCCGATGGGGAGCGGCAGCGCCGCAGCTCGATTCGCGGCGACGGAACCGGGATCTGCGCCGCGACGGATCCACTGACGAAGATCGTCGTAGCGAACAGCAGCCAAAGGTGACGCAGACGCACGAGCCGAGCCTCAGCGGGGCGGAGATTATACACACATTGTACGCACTGCGACACTGTGCGTCTCGCCGCAAGCAACGACTCTCACGCTTTGATCTGGTACTGCACGTGAACCACGCCGTTGCGAAAGCGACGTTCACTCAGAAGTTCGAGCTTCACACGCGCTTCCGCGGGGAGCGCTCGCTTCCCGCCGCCGACGATTACAGGGTTGAGCAAGAAGTGGATTTCGTCGACCAAACCCGTTTCGATCGCCAAGGCCGCGAGCCCCGGGCCACCGATGCTCAAGTCCCGAGCGGCTGATGCTTTCATGCGCCGAACCGCTTCAGCGTCGAACTCTCGTTCGATGCGCGTTCGCGCGGTGGCAACCGTCTTCAGCGTTCTCGAAAAGACGACCTTGTCGGCCGCACGCCAGATGGCCGCGAAGTCCCGGATGACCGGCGGCTCCTCGTCGAGCTTCGGCGGATCTTCCCAGAATGACAGCACCTCGTACATCCGCCGGCCTAGCAGGAAGGTGCCGGTCGGCCGCTCGAGCTCGTTGACGAAGGCGTGGACCTCCTCGTCCGGCGCCGCCCAGTCGAATTTTCCCTGTACGTCGGCGACATAGCCGTCGAGCGACGTGATTGCGGCATAGATCAGTCGAGCCATGGTCAGTGTCGCCGGGTCGCGCGCGTACGTCCGCTCGACGTCGCGTTCTGCTTGACTCTGAATCTCACGATTCGCTCGATCAGCGCGTACGGGATCGGCTGATCGAGCGGAAATCGCAGATTTCCCTTGGGGTTCGCGTACGGTGCCACCGCGCGCTCGATCGCCGCGTCGCCGCGCACGGGCGGAAACAATCCAATGTGACTCTTGAAGGCGGCAAAGTACACGAGCCGGCCGTTGAGGCTGTAATAGGGAATCCGGTAGCTGATGGATTCGCGCGCGCTCGGCGCAGCACGCAGGATGATCCTCCGGATCCGTCGCAGGATCTTCTCCACCTTCAGTGGAAACGACGCGATGTAGTCCTCGACCGTCTCCGGTATCCGACGTTTGGGTGTCATGTCGCGCCCTTCCGCGTTGTGCACGACGAAACTTAGCCCATCAGTTCGGCCGCGCGCCGCGGACTGTCCGATCGCGAGGCAGCGCGGCCTGGCGGCCTGTCGCGCCGCACGGCAGATTCGCGCCTCATGGATACGGCCGCCCAACTCAGCAGCGCGCTGGCCGGTCGCTACTCCGTCGAGGGGGAGATCGGCGCCGGCGGCATGGCGACGGTGTACGTCGCGCGCGACCTTCGGCACGAACGCCGCGTCGCGCTCAAGGTCCTCAAGCCGGAGCTCCGCGCCGTGCTCGGCGTCGATCGCTTTTTGAGCGAGATCAAGGTCACCGCGAATCTCCAGCATCCAAACCTTCTTCCGCTGTTCGATTCGGGTGAAGCGGAAGGGCGGCTGTTTTACGTCATGCCGTTCGTCGAAGGTGAGAGCCTGCGACAACGGATCGATCGCGAGAAGCAGCTTTCGGTCGACGAAGCGCTCCACATCGCGACGTCGATCGCGGGGGCGCTCGACTACGCGCACCGTCGCGGAGTCATCCATCGCGACCTCAAACCGGAGAACATTCTCCTGCACGAGGGCCAGCCGCTCGTCGCCGACTTCGGCATCGCGCTCGCGGTGAGCAATGCCGGCGGGGCACGCATCACGCAAACGGGCCTTTCGCTCGGCACGCCGCAGTACATGTCGCCCGAGCAGGCGACGGGCGATCGCGCGATCGACGGCCGCACCGACATGTACTCGCTCGCCGCCGTGCTTTATGAAATGCTCACGGGCGATCCGCCGCACCTCGGGAGTACGGCACAGGCGATCATCGCGAAAGTGCTCACCGAACGGCCGCGCAGCGTCCGCGCCGGTCGCGCGGCCGTTCCGGCGCACGTGTCGGCGGCGATCGATCAAGCCCTGGAGAAGCTCCCGGCCGATCGATTCCCCACGGCGCACGATTTCGCCGAGGCACTGCGAGGCAGGGGCCCCGTTGCCACTACGAACGTCATCGAAGAAGCAGCGCCGCCCATCATCCGCCGCGCGTCACCACTCACGGTCGACCGCGTCACTCTGGTTGGCGTCGCACTCGCCGCGAGCGCGCTCGCCGTGTGGGGATGGACTCGTCGTCCGCCGCCCACCGGCCAACCGCCGGCCCGTTTTCTCGTGACGCTGCCGAGCGACGTCTCGATAGACAACGTGTACGCGCCAATCACGATCTCGCACGACGGAAGAACGATCGTCTTTCGCGCCTCGTTCGGGAGCTCGATCGGGCTGGCGCGCCGGCACATCGACGATCTCGAGATTCGCCCGCTGCCGGGAACGGACGCCGCCGGCTGGCCCGTGACGTCGCCGGACAGCAAGTGGGTCGCGTACCGCATCGCGGATCAGATTCGGAAGACGCTGATCGACGGAGGGCCGTCCGTGCCGATCACGGCGTCCCTGAATGGAAATGCCCAGGGCTTCGACTGGGCGCCGAACGACATGATTGTCATGGGCTCGAGGAGCGGTGTCGCCGGCTTGAGCGTGGTGCCCGCATCGGGCGGAACGCCCACGACGCTCACGAAGGTGGATACGGCGACCGGCGAAGTCAGTCATTTGTGGCCGCATGTGCTCTCCGACGGAAACACGGTGGCGTACGTGAGCTGGCCAAAGGAGGGCCTCGCCGGTGCGCGTCTCGCTGTCACGACGCTCGGCTCCGGCAAGTCCAAGATCCTCGACGTCAACGGAACGTCGCCGCTGGGCATCGTCGACGGACATCTGCTGTACGTCAGCGCCGACGGCGTGCTGATGGCGGTCCCGTTCGACGTCCGCGCGCAGAAAGTCACGGGATCGCCGATCGCGCTGCTCGAAGGGATCAACATCAATCGCACCGTCGGCTCGGCGCGAGTGGCGGTGTCGGATTCAGGAACGCTCATCTACCTCGCCGGCGGGTCGCTCGCTCAGCTGGCCGCGGTGGACCAGAGCGGCGCCGCACAGCCCATCCGCGCGCAGAGTGAAAACTACGCGTCGCCGGCCTGGTCGCCCGACGGGCGCCGCATCGCGGTCATGGTACTATCGGCGCAGGGCAACGACATCTGGCTGTGCGACGTGGCGTCGAGTGCGCTCAGCCGGTTGACGAGCGACAATACGAGCGCCAATCCGGTCTGGACGTTCGATGGCCGCCGCGTCGTCTACACATCGTCACGCAGCGGACGCGCGGCGGTGTGGTGGCAAGCGGCCGACGGCAGCGCGCCCGCGGAAAAGCTGTTCGAAGTCCCGGACGTGGCCATCACCGAAGCGTCGCTCGCACCGGATGGTCACACGCTCGTCTACAGAACGCAGCCGCAAAACCAACTCTTTTACGTCGATATCACCGGCGACCGAACACCGAAGATGATTACGACGGACCGGTTCACGAAGGTGCACCCGGCCATCTCGCCGGACGGCCGATGGTTGGCGTACTCGTCGAATGAAGGAGCGACGCCGCAAGTCATGATACGGCCGTTTCCCGGGCCGGGCGGCGCAACGCAGATCTCCGTTGACGGCGGTGCCGAACCGGTGTGGGCGCCCGACGGAAAGTCGCTCTATTATCGCCGCGGACGGCAAGTGGTGAGCGTCGCGCTGACGCTTGGACCATCCCTCAACGTGAGCGCGCGGCGAGTGTTGTTCGACGGTCCATACGCGTCGCCAGGACTTTCGGGCCACCCCGCGATGAGCATTTCGCCGGACGGCAAGCGCTTCGTGCTCCTCAAGCGACTCGACGACGATTCGCGCATCGTCGTGACCACGAATTGGTTCAGCGAGTTGCGCGCGCGCATCGGCGCCAAGCGATAGGGAGCGCCGCCCGGCGAGCTCTCACGGTCGCAACGCGAACACGTACACGTTCCGGCGTGCGGCAATGCCGATGTACTGTTTGCCATCGAGCATGAATGACATCGGACCGGCGCGCACCTGACCTCCCGTCTGGAAATCCCACAGCGATTTGCCGGTGCGCGCATCGAGCGCGAAGAAATTCCCTTCGTTGGATCCGGCGAACACTAGATCGCCCGCCGTGGACAAGATGCCGGCCCACGGCGGCGAATGAATCGGGAAGTTCCAGCGGCGGGCGCCGGTGAGCGCGTCGATCGCGCGGATCGCGCCGGAGGCGCTGTCGCCATCCAGCGCGCGTTCGCCTCCACCCATGAACGGCGTGCCGGGCTTGTACTCCGCGTCGGCCTTGTAGTAGTACGAGCCCATCTCCCGCACCGCGACGTAGAGCGCGCCGGTCCGCGGGCTGTAGCTCGGGCTGAACCAATTGGTCGCCCCCTGCAGACTCGGGTACACGAGGTTGCCCTCGGTGGTCGGCTGCTTGGCCTGCAGCTCGACCGGCCGCCCTCGCGCGTCGAGACCGCGGGCCCACGTCTGGTGTGAGTACTCGCGACCGGCGAGGAATTCGCCCGTCGCGCGGTCCAGTACGTAGTAGAACGCGTTGCGATTCGCCATCGCGACCAGCTTCCTGGCCTTGCCATTGACGAATCCGTCCAACAAGACCGGGATCTCGGTCGCGTCCCAATCGTGCGTGTCGTGGGGCGTGAACTGGAAATACCACCGCAGCTTTCCGGTGGATGCGTCGAGGGCAACTAGAGAACACGTATAGAGGTTGTCTCCGGCTCGAACGTCGCCGTTCCAATCCGGCCCCGGATTGCCCACGCCCCAGTAGAGGAGGTTGAGCCGGGGGTCGTACGATCCGGTGACCCAGGTGGAGCCGCCGCCCGTCCCCCAGCTCGTCGCATCCTTCCAGGTTTCCGACCCCGGCTCGCCAGGCGCCGGCACAGTGTAGAAGCGCCACAATCTGGCTCCGCTTCGCGCATCGTAGGCGTCGACGAACCCGCGGATGCCGGCTTCGGCGCCACTGATGCCGACGATGATCTTTCCATCGATGGCCAGCGGCGCCCCGGTCATGAAATACCCAGCGCGATTGTCGGCGACCGTCGCCGACCAGCGCACCGCGCCCGATCGCGCATCCAGCGCGACGAGCTTGGCGTCGAGCGTCGCGACGTAGACACTGGAATCGAGCACGGCGACGCCGCGGTTGGTCGGGCCGCCGCCGATCGAGCCGACGTTGGCGGGCATCTCCGGCGTCCATCGCCACAGCTCGCGGCCGGTGCGCGCATCCAGGGCGACTACGGTGCTGGGCGCCTCGGTGACGTACATGACGCCGTCAACGACGAGCGGCGTCGTCTCCATCACACCCGGGCCGTCCGCCTGATACACCCATGCGACTTTGAGCGATGCGACGTTTCGTGTGTTGATCTGCCCTAGCCGCGAGTATCGCTGCGCGGCGTAGTTGCCGGAGTAGGTGAGCCAATCGGCCGAATCGCGGTCGGCCTGCAGGAGCCGCGTAAAGGGCACCTGCGCGTTCACGCTTCCCGCCGCGCACGCCAGCATGACCGCCGGTAGGAGATGTCTCATCTCGCTGTCCTCAGGCTCGCGAGGTAGGCCACGAGATCGTCGACCTCGTCGTCCCGGAGCTTGCCGCTCGCGGAGGGCATCAGCGTCGTCGTGGACTGCCGCTGGAGAGACCGCAGATCCCGTTTCCGCAGCGAGTAAAAACGGCCGGCCGCGTCGCGAAGCTGGATGCTGTATGTGTCCTCGTTCACGCGGACGCCGGTGACCGCCGTCCCGGCACGCGTTTCAGCGCGGACGACTGCGAACAGCTGACGGCCGCCCTGGCGCGGAAATTCGGCGGCCGGGTCCAATAGGGATCGTCGCAGCGACACGACGCTCCGACGCGCACCGACATCGGTGAGCTCCGGCCCGACCACGCCTCCGACGCCATCGACGATGTGACACGTGCCGCACCCCGCGGGCGTGAAAAGCTCACGCCCGCGGTCGGCGTTGCCGCTCGCTGGCTTATCACCGACATCGCTCAGCGATCGGACGTACGCGATGATGCGCTTGACGTCGAGGTCGGAGAGCCAGAAAGATCTGGGCATCTCGGTGCCCGGGATTCCGCTCGCGATGACCGTGCGGAGCGCACTGTCGGTACGCGCCCGCGGGAGTACGGCGCGCGCCAGACTCGGGCCGGTATCGCCGTTGCCGCCGATGCCATGACACCGCGCGCAGTTGATGTCGAACGCTCGCTTCCCCCGCGCCAGCTCGTTCATCGCGCCTTGCAGGGTCATCCGGGAGGAGTCCGGCGTCTGAGCGCCGACAGGAAGGGCGAGGACCGCAAGGACACAACAGCCGAGACGTACGGTGGCTCGCATGGCTGCATCCCATAGGAGAGATCGCCCTGACGATACAGTTTGGCCGGGCGGTACGCCATCGGACGCGAGCGGGGGTGTCGCTCGTCCGTCAGCGAAGATGTTTGTCGGGCACGGCGCTGCCTGGCTCCGCAGTGCGGCGTGTGCTCCGCGCGATGACGTCCGCTCCGAGCGCGAGAAGGCCAGGCCGCGTCTAACGATTGGCCGAACGAGCCCTTGGACGTACGGCCGAGTTTCGCCACTGCGTAAGCGGGCACCTCGAATCCGGAACGACCACTCTCGTATGTTTAGCCGAGATCACGCCCGTGACGAGCACACCGAACCGATAGGACGGAACACGTGAAACCAAAAGTCATGCTCACTGTGACGTCTTTGCTCTCGATCCTCTTGTTGTCGCTCCACATTGCCGAGGACATCGTGCTCGGTTTTTCCGGCGGGGGGCTCGAGAATCTCATCGGGATCGCCATCCTCGTCGTCTATCTGTGCGGGACGCTGCTGTTGAGCGACCGCCGATCGGGCTGGGTCATTGTCCTCCTCGGCTCGATCGTCGCCGCGGGCATGCCCGTCATTCATATGATGGGGGCGGGCGTCGGCGTCAAAAGGTCCGCCGGAGCGTTCTTCTTCATTTGGACTCTGTACGCGCTCGGTGTGACGGGCGTCTTCGGCCTCATACTCTCGGCACGTGCATTTCGGAGCGCGCGGGCGATTGAGCCGCCGTCCGCATCTTGACGTCGGCGAGCTCCGCACGCCAGCAGCCAGCGCTGAAGTGAGTGAACTTGCGGCTCGGTCGATGCAGCCCTTCCATGGTAGTGCGCAGTTGCGGTTGTCATTGGCTCGTGCCTCCGACGGCGGTGGCATTGTCCGGTCGGTTTCTATGTGAAGGGACGAGCCACGGCCGCGGAGCGTCTGTCGGTGGATGCCGCTCAGGTTGTGCGCGTTTTCCGTACCTCGTCCCTCACCGTCGCGTCCGTTGTGCGACGCGCGCGGCGGCGGCGTACTTGACTCCGGCGCGCGATGCCACGCGATCAGGGACGCGTCGATGCGCTGTCCACGGCGGAGAGCACGATTGCCGAGCCGTTGCCGTCGTATTCGACCGCGGCGAATCGACCTTGCGTCGGCGCCGCACGCGCTTCGTTCCCGTAACCGAAATGTTTGTGCAGAGGCAGAGCAACGCCGATGAACAACGACGCCACCACGATGCCGACGCCCCCAGCCGAGGGGGGATCCAAGACGCGTCTCCCTCACGTTGATGCTTCGAGCGCAGCGTGACCAGTCCCGCGGCCGCGTGGCACGTCTGGCACGTCTGGGCCGACACGGCGCTCGAAGCAGGCTTACACGCTACTTCGCATCCTTCACCCACATATATCTGGCGACTGGATATGCCAGCGCGTCGATCGCGTACCCGATCTGCGGCATCAGCTCCGTCATCTGCTTCGCAGCGTCGGATGAGCGACCCTGATGCACGTACACGAGGTACCGCGACACCTTGTCGAAATGATTGCCCGTCGCCGAATCAGCATGAACCAGCGCCTCGGCATCGCTATGCTCCGCGGCGAGCACCATGGCGTGCACGCTGTGCCACGCGTTGGGGGCCGGGACATAGTCCCCTTGGGCGACAATTCGCTGGAGGCGTGTTAGGGCCTCGCGGGCGCGCACCGGTTGGCCGGCCAGCGACCAGGACATCGCGGCCCAATAGTATTCCAACCCGTTGTCGCCCTGTGGGTGTCCGGCGACCGCCGCGGCAAGATGGCGTTGTACGGCCGGGAGGTCTTTCTTTGCCGCCGACAAATACGCGAGCTGGCGGTGCGCGACGGCGACAGCGTCGGGAGCATTCCCATCCGCCTGGATCGTCTTTGCGACCTGCTCCATCTCCTGAATGGCTCGGTCGAGATTGCCTTCGTGGAGATAGGATAGCGCGACGGCGCGCATCGCTGCGGAGCGGTGAGTAGGATATGTGGCCGTGCGGGCGACGAGCCGGAAGTCGGCGCGCGCCTCGGCCGGGCGCCGGAGCCAGAGCAGCACGTTGCCCCGAGAGTAGGCAGCGGCATAATAGCCCGAGTCACGCTGCAGGGCGTGTCCAAAATGCATGACCGCATCGTCGTAGCGGCGCTGATGAATCATCGTCCAACCGGCGGCATAGTGCGACAGCGCTCGGTCGCCGCCAAGGCGCAGCGCTTCGGCCATCGCCGTCAGCGCCTCTGCAGAATCGCCGGGCGCCGCGACGTTCATGGCCACGAGCGCCTGCGCACGGTACGAACCGGGCTCGCGGTTCCGGAGAATCCGCGAAGCGCTCGCAGCGGCAGCCGAGCCGATGCCATTGCGAGTGACCCAGTCCGCCAGCAACCTGTTGTCTTCTGGCGCCGCGCGCGCCACCGCGTTCGCGAGCGCCGCGGCACCGGGTTGAGCGAGGACCCGTTCGCGG